>DATDKZ010000042.1:0-2386 GCA_036519575.1 Actinomycetota bacterium
GCCGAACGGGCCCCCGACGAGCCCGAGAAGGTGACGGAAGAACCGAGCGAGGTCGACCGGGTCATGCTGGCCAAAGAGTTCTCGGGATTGCTTCAGCTGAACGAGGACGGTGACGAAGACAACAGCTGAGACCCAGCCAACGACCTAGCCCGAACGGGCCTCGGGAGCATCGATGACGACGGTCAAGCGGAAGTCGAAGCAGCTCGGCCAGATCCTCATCGAACTCGGTTTCATCACTCCCGAACAGCTCGAAACAGCGCTCGAGGAGCATCGCAAGACCCCGAAATCGCTCGGTCGCGTCTTGATCGACCTCGGCATGATCAAAGAGGCCGACCTGGTGCGGGCGCTCGCGGAGCAGGTCGGTTTGGAGTTCGTCGACCTCAACGAGTTCCCGATCGATGCAACGGCGACCGTCCTGCTGCCCGAAGCGCTGTCACGCAGGTACCGAGCGATCCCGATCGGAGAGCGCGACGGGCGGCTGTTGGTCGCGATGTCGGATCCGGCCAACGTCTACGCCCTCGACGACATCCGGACGATCACCGGACGCGACGTCCAACCGGTCGTCGCGACGGCGAACGACGTCGAGGAGGCGATCCAGAAGTTCTCCGGCATGGACTCGCAGGTCGAGGCGATGGCGAGCATCGCCGCCGAGGCCGCCGACGAGACCACCGCGGACCTCGAGGAGGCCCTCGAGGACGCGCCGATCGTGAAGCTCGTGAACGCGATCATGACGCAGGCCGTGGGTGACCGAGCCTCGGACGTCCACCTCGAGCCTGCCGAGTTCAACGTGCGGATCCGGTTCCGCGTCGACGGCGTCCTGCACGAGCCGATGCCGCCGGCGCCGAAGAACATCCAAGGCGGATTGATCAGCCGGCTCAAGGTGATGGCGGACCTCAACATCGCCGAACGCCGCGTCCCGCAGGACGGCCGCATCTCGATGAAGGTCGGCGGGAGGGCGCTTGACCTCCGCGTCGCCACCCTTCCCACGGTGTACGGCGAGAAGGTCGTGATCCGTGTGTTGGACAAGTCCAACGCGCTGCTCAAGCTCGAGGATCTGGGGTTCCTCGAGAACGCCTACGACCGCTTCTCGGAGTCGTTCCGGAAGCCCTACGGCGCGATCCTCGTGACCGGCCCGACCGGTTCGGGCAAGTCGACCACGATGTACTCCACGCTCAACATCCTCAACGAAGAGTCCAAGAACATCATCACGGTGGAAGACCCGGTGGAGTACCGGCTCGCCGGCGTGAACCAGATGCAGGTGAACCCAAAGGCCGGGCTCACGTTCGCGAGCGCGCTCCGGTCCATCCTCCGAGCCGACCCCGACATCGTGTTGATCGGTGAGATCCGCGACAAGGAGACGGCCACGATCGCGATCGAGGCGGCCCTGACCGGCCACCTCGTGCTGTCGTCGTTGCACACGAACGACGCCCCTTCGGCCATCTCGCGCCTCGTGGAGATGGACGTCGAGACCTTCCTGGTCGCCTCTGCGATCGACGCCGTCGTGGCTCAGCGCCTTGCGCGCAAGCTGTGTGAGCGGTGTCGCGTCGCCTATCAACCCGAGCAAGCCGAGCTGGAGGCGGCGGGGTTCCCCGAATGGCTCTGGCCTGAGATCCCCCAACTCTTCAAGGCGCAAGGATGCCCAGCCTGCGCGAACACCGGGTACCGGGGTCGGATCGGCCTCTATGAGGTGATGCAGATGAGCGAAGAGATCGAACGGCTCACGGTGGAGCGTGCTTCTGCCGATGCAATCAGGACCGTCGCCGTGCAGCAGGGGATGATGACGCTTCGCGACGACGGGCTGGAGAAGGCCCGCATGGGAATCACATCGCTGGACGAAGTCGCAAGGGTGGTGAAATGACGATGAGCACGGTTGCCCCTCCTGATGAGGACATCCAGGTCCCCGTTCCGGAACTGCTCGGCAGGCTCCTCGATCTGAATGGTTCGGACCTTCACCTGACGGCGGGAACCCCGCCCACGGTTCGGATCCACGGTGAGCTCGAGCGGCTCGAGGATTACCCGCCGCTCAACCCCCGCTCCCTCCAGGGGATGATCTACGCGATCCTCCCGCAGAAGATGCGCGAGCGGTTCGAGCAGGAGCTCGAGCTGGACATGTCGTACTCCTTGCCCGGCCGGGCGCGGTTCCGCGTGAACGTCTTCATGCAGCGCGACGCGGTCGGCGCGGTCTTCCGCGTGATCCCCTTCGACATCAAGAACATCGTGGACCTCGGGCTTCCGCCGGTCGCGGCCGATCTGGCCCGTTTCCCACGTGGGTTCGTGGTCGTGACGGGGCCGACCGGATCCGGGAAGTCGACGACGCTCGCGGCGATGGTGGATGTCGTCAACACCGAGCGCTCGGGACACATCATGACGGTCGAGGACCCGATCG
>DATDKZ010000043.1:0-2709 GCA_036519575.1 Actinomycetota bacterium
CTTCGAGCACGAACACCGGGATCTGCCGGTCGGTCTTCGTCTGGTACGTCGCGTAATCGGGCCATGTTTCGACCGCGCGCTCCCACCAGATCCGCTTCTCGTCGCCCGTGACCTCGCGCGCGACGTAATCGCGTTTGGTCGCGCGGTCTTGCAGCTCGACCTCCGGGTTCTTCTTCAGGTTGTGGTACCAGACCGGATGTTTCGGGGCGCCGCCCAGTGATGCGACGACCGCGTAGACGCCATCATGCTCGACCCGCATGAGGGGGGTCTTGCGGAGCTTCCCCGTCTTCGCACCCACCGAGGTCAGCACGATCACGGGCCTGCCGCGAAGTTCGGCACCCTCCTCGCCGTTGGTCGCCTCATAGAGCTCGGCCTGCTTGCGCGACCATGCGGATGGGCTCGGCTCGTACTCTCCTGTGAGGGGCATGGACCCTATCCTCCTTCACGTCCCTGCGGCAGGGTATGCCAGTGGCCGGGCCGTCGTCCGTCAGCGGAGTCCGTCGACGGTCCCCGATGGCCGCTCGACCGGATACCATCCCGCGATGGAGCTGACCATCCTGGGCGCATCCGGTGCCTGGCCCGCCCCCGGCGGCGCGGCCAATGGCTTCCTCGTCCGCTCCGGTGGGTACCACCTCGTCCTCGACTTCGGCATGGCTGTGCTTCCGAACCTGCAGCGCTACCTACCGCACGAGCAGATCGACGCGATCTTCATCTCTCACGAGCATTGGGATCATTGCCTCGACCTGTATCCGCTGTTCCTCGCTCGCTTCTTCCGCCCCGATCCCCTCCCACCGTTGCCGGTCTTGGCCCCCGCCGGCGTCTTCGATCGAATCGCGGCCATGGAAGACGAGGAGGGCGTCGCTGAAATCCGGAAGAGCTTGGAGTTCCGAGAGGTCGAGCCAGGTGTCGACTTCGAGCTCGGACCCTTCGCAGTACACACGAGCCTGTTGCCGCACTGGGTTCCCAATCTGGGCGTGCGCTTGGAAGCCGAGGACGCGGCGCTGGCGTATACCGGGGACACTGGGACCTCCAGCGATATCGAGACGCTCGCGCGGGAGGCGGATGTGCTGATCGCCGAGGCGAGCTGGCTGGACGGGCAGGACGAGGGACGGGACCCGTACCATCTGACCGCGCGACAAGCCGGCATCCACGCGGTGGGGGCGAACGTGGGGCGCCTCGTCCTCGCGCACTTCTGGCCGACCAACGACCGAGAGGTCTCTCACGAGCAGGCGGCGGAGGTGTGGGAGGGCCCGCTCACACTGGCCGAGGAGGGATTGGTACTCGAGGTGGCGTAAAGAAGGTGGATGAGCTATGCCGACCTTCTAACTGCGCCTTTGCAGTTCCGGGGGTGGGACTCGAACCCACAACCTACGGATTAACAGTCCCTCCACCCACGTCCTGAAGCGGCCCAAGGCATCCTACCCAGCAATGTCTTGTACCGCTGGCACTGGCATCAAGAATGGCTAGTTGCTTCGTCTCCCGGTCGATGTTTCCGGCTAGAGCGGCGGATGGCTTACTAGTCCGTCCCGGTCCGTCCTATCTCTATCGGGGTGCCGATGAAGCCGAGGCGTCCCGCATTCAGCGGCGGTACCCACACTCGATGAAGGTCGGTTCGATCTACTCCTGATCGTGAGGAGGTGACACTGATGGCAACGAAAGGCAGGCGCAACCTCGGTGAAGGCTCACCGATCGCGACGATTCCGAAACCCACACAGACGGGCCCCTGGACCAAGCCAGGGAAGTAACGACCTCGAGCCCGGGGTGCCTCCCGGTGCTCGTGAAGATGGAGAGGCCTCCCAGGATCACCTCCGTCGGGACTTCTCCATTCCAGCGCCAATCGGAGAAGAGGCGAACCATTGCACATACATGGCCGCGCCGTTCTCGGTGACTTCGCCTGCCTGCGAGGTGCTGAAGTAGGCCGGTCGCCAACTCGGGATTCGAAACTGATCGGCCGCGGGTCGGCCGAGGTTTAGCCCACGAGTCGAACTATCGGGCGGCCGCCGGTGCTTGAATCGTCGAGTCCGGTCGTCTGAAGGTGGAGGCAGAACACGTCGGAGCCCTTCCGCGTGAAGTGGCAGTTGGGCTCGTTTCTGGCCGCCTTCCCATCCAACGCCTCTTTGACGAAGAACCCTTGGAGCTTGACGACCGGGTAGGCCATGCCCGGCGTGGTGAGCCACGGGTGGCACGGTGCCACAGCGCCGTTACACGCCACGATCGGGAAGAGGACGACCGGCTCGGACGCGAGCTTCCCCTGTGCAATCAACGCTTGCACGTCATCGACCCACTGCTGGAAATCCTCGACGTTAGCCGCCTTGTGGCCGGTCGCGCTACACACATACGTGGGGGGATTGCCCCCGCCCGTCTCGTCCCACAGCGGGGGAAGGGCCGCGCCCCCTGCCCCCATTCCGCCCATCCCCCCGATGTAGTCACCGAGGTCCTTCGCGCCACCCGCCTGCGTCGAGCATTTCATGGGGTTGGGATCCTGGCCCTTGACCGGCCACCCCTCGGGGAGATTGAGCCATCCCCAGTCGGCGTTCAAGGGCGCCTTGCCCTTCTCGAACGTGAACCAGCAATCGACCATGCCCTCGGGGTTGGGCACGCCCCCAGCGAGGCACTCCTCCACCTTGAGCTGGTCGATCTTGACCGGAGCCGGATTGGTATTGCCCGTGGTCCACTCCGCGGTGGCGGTGGCCACGACCGTTCCGTTGT
>DATDKZ010000044.1:0-3155 GCA_036519575.1 Actinomycetota bacterium
GGGTTCACCTTCGAGGAGATCAAGATCCAGCGCGAGGCGAGGAAGATCCTCTCGCTGCCCGAACTCGACGTCGCCGCCACCGCCGTCCGCGTGCCCGTTCCGGTCGGCCACTCGGTGTCGATCCACGCCATTTTCTCCCGCCCGATCGGGCCTGACGAGGCTCGGGAGCTCCTCTCGGAAGCGCCTGGGGTGGAGGTCCGGGACGACCCGGCGAACGGCGTCTACCCCAGCCCGCTCGAGGCGGCCGGCCGGGACGAAGTCCTGGTGGGCCGGATCAGGCAGGCTCCGGATCGCCCCGATGCTCTCCTTCTGTTCTCCTGTGCCGACAACCTTCGGAAAGGCGCGGCCCTGAACGCCGTGCAGATCGCCGAGCACCTGTTCCCTTCCAGCACGTGAGTGCCGTCACTCTCCAATTGAGCACCTTTGAGGACTCCTCAACCGTCCCAGGCGGCAATCGTTCGAATCGCCGTTCCGGTCTCTCACGTTGTCGAGTCCGTCGGCGTGCCCGCCGGTAACCGTCGGGCGATAGCGATCAGGGCCAAGGCCGCGGCGAACCCGATGGCGAACGCCCCCGCGATGCCCACCCGCAACTGACTTCCGGTGGAATGGGCGATCGCGATGCAGGCTCCTCCCAATCCGGTTCCGATTCCCGCGCCGAGGGTATCGGTGAGCAGGATCGATGAGAGCTGGCCGGCTTCGGCTCCGACCGATGCCTGGCTCATCGCAGCGAGGGGGATGGTGGGGAACGCCACTCCCATCCCCAAGCCGGCAAGACCCCACCCGATGTACGGCACGACGATGGGGAGCGACGTCAGGCCGGCGGCAACGCCGAGGATGCCAAGTGCCACCACGCCGGTTCCTCCCGCGACGAGGGTCGGCGCGCCGATCCGCCCGATGGTGCGCGACTGCCACCAGCTCCCCAAAGACCAGGCGACGGTCGCGAGCGTCACGACGATGCCGGCCTCGGCGACCGATAACCCGCGAACACCCGTCAGCATCAATGGGACGAAGCCGTCCACGGCGAAGAACGCCGCCGACAGCAGGAACGCGGCCGCGGCCGTTGCCGGAAGGCCCGGCTTGGCCCGGAACCAACCGGCAGGTGCGATCCGTGCGAGTGCGGGAAGGCCGAGGACCAGGCCGACTGGGATCATCGCCAGGCTCCACCACGAGGGTTCGGTGAGACCGGCCAGGAACAGCCCGGCGCCCACCATCAGCTGGACGGGCCACCGGATCGACAGCCTGCCCGCCTGGGCGTCCCCGGTCACGTCCGGCATGGACGGGAGGATCAGCACGGCAATGACGACGAGGAGCGGGAGCGGCGCGACGAACACCCATCGCCATCCGATGGTGGAGGCGAGGAGCGCACCGAACGGTGGGCCGAGGATCCCGGGGAGGATCCACATCGAGGCCAAGAGGGCCAGCACGCGCGGCCGGATCCTTCCCGGATAGCTCTTGGCCACCGTCCCGAGCGACACGGAATAGAACGCCCCGGCACCACATCCCTGGACGAACCGTCCGATGACCAACACCAACATGGTCGGGGCGAGTCCGGCGATGACCAGGCCGGCGACGTAGACGCCGAGCATGATCGCCAGGGGCCGTCTCGGCCCATATCGATCGGTGGCCCGCCCGGCGATAGGGATGGAGGCGAAGGTGGCCAGGAACGTGGCGCTGAACGCCCATCCGTAGAACTGGATCCCCCCGAGGTCCCTGCGGACCGCCGGCAGGATCGTGGTCACGACGAGCGCCTCCACCGCAACCAGGGCCTCGAGGAGCAGCAGGCCCGCGGTCAATCGGCCCAGCTTGCCCTGAAACACCTCGCGCCAGGGCGGTGGCCGGGACACGTGGCTGCCCTCGCCCCCCGGCCCCCGATCCATCGGTGGAAACGCTACCCGAGGGACTTGTCTACCAAACGGTAGAGCATCATAATCTGCCGAATGGTAGAGATGGCGAGCGGCTCTGAAGGACGCCGGAGGCCCGCGGAGGCCTCCATCGTCGGTCGCCTGGCCGGTCGGAACGCCCTGGTCACCGGGGTCACGGGGTTCCTGGGCCAGGCCGTGTTCGAGCGACTGCTGCTTGACTTCCCCGACACGAGGGTGACCCTCCTGGTCCGGCCGCAGCTCGGGTCCTCGGGCCGCCAACGAGTCGAGTCGCTGATGGGCCGGCCCACGTTCAGCGTCCTTCGCGACCGCGTGGGGGAGGAGGGCATCGGCAGGATCCTGGCGGAGCGCGTCGACGTCCTCGACGGCGACCTGGAACGGGACCTCCCGGCCTTCCCCGGCGACATCGACGTGGTGATGCACTGCGCCGCCACGGTGACGTTCGATCCGCCGATCGACGAGGGGTTCCAGACGAACCTGTTCGGCGCGGTTCGCTTCTACGAGCAGGTGCTCGCGTCCGGTGGCCATCCGCATATCGTCCACGTGTCCACGGCGTACGTGGCCGGCAACCGCAAGGGTGTGATCCCGGAGACCACCCTGGCCCACCGGGTGGACTGGCGGGCCGAGGCCGACCTCGCGCTTCAGGCGCGACAGGACGTCGAGGCCTCATCGCGCCACCCCGAGGTGCTCGACCGGTTGATGGCCAAAGCCAAGCGCGAGCACTCGAGGGCCGGTCCACAGACGGTTGCCGACGACGCCGAGGATCGCCGGAAGCAGTGGGTGACCAAGCGGCTGGTGGCTCACGGGCGCGCCAGGGCCCAGATGCTCGGATGGCCGGACAACTACACGTTCACCAAGGCCATGGGGGAGCGGGCCGTGGAGGAGCTCGCCGCGGAGCACGACGTGCCGCTCTCCATCATCCGGCCGTCGATCATCGAGAGCGCGCTCGAGCATCCCCAGCCGGGGTGGATCGAGGGGTTCAAGATGGCCGAGCCCATCATCCTGGCGTACGGGCGCGGCACGATCCCCGAGTTCCCCGGCATTCCCGAGGGCATCGTGGACATCATCCCCGTCGACTACGTGGTGAACGCGATGCTCGCGGTGGCCGCGCATCCGCCGGAGCCGGCAACGCCCGCCTACTACCACGTGAGCTCGGGGAACCGGAACCCGCTCCAGTTCCTGGGGCTGTACGAGCTGGTGAAGGAGTACTACGAGGCGAACCCGCTCCCCGACCGCGGCCGGGGAACGATCAAGGTGCCCGAGTGGAAGTTTCCG
>DATDKZ010000045.1:0-7477 GCA_036519575.1 Actinomycetota bacterium
AGCGGACCAAGGGGACGCCCCTGCCAGGGTGGGCCTATCTGGGCGGGCGAGTGCTCCACGTCCTGATCATCGCCGTCCTCCTGGTGCTCATCACGTCCGCCTTCGGTGTCGTCTTCTACGGCGCCGATGTGCCGACCGGGACCCTGCTGCTGAAGTTCGCCGCCGTGGTGGTGGTTGGTTCCATGAGCTTCGCCGCGCTTGGCCTGGCGACCACGGCCATCGTTCCCAACGCCGACGCGGCGCCGCCGATCGTGAACGCGATCATCCTGCCGCTCCTTTTCCTGTCCGGCATCTTCATCCCGTTCGGGGTGGAGACGCCGGAGTGGATCAAGACGGTGGCCCGGATATTCCCGGTGAAGCACTTCGCCGACGCCATGCGTGCCGGCTTCTACGGCCCCCCGCAGTTCGAGTTCCTGTGGCGCGACGTGCTCGTCGTGGCCATCTGGGGCTTGGCCGGGATCATCCTGGCGGCCAAATTCTTCACCTGGGAACCGAGGAGATGAGGGGGTCGACGGTGCGGAAGCTGCTGTTTGGGATGGCCGTCTTCGGGTTGCTGGCCGCGGCATGTGCGGAGGAGAACCCGGTCGTGCCGGCCGCCAGCCCGTCCGCAGGCGACACCGCGGCCGACTGCGCGAAGGGTGTCACCACCTACGTGAATCAAGGCCAGCTCACGATCGCCACAGACAACCCCGCGTTCGCCCCATGGTTCGGCGGCGATGCCAGCAAGCCTGGATCGCCGTGGAAGGCGAACCCGAACAAGGGCACTGGTGACCCGTACAGCGGCGAGGGGTTCGAGAGCGCCGTCGCGTACGCGGTGGCGGGCGAGCTCGGGTTCGGAGACGAGCAGGTGACGTGGGTGCCGGTCAACTTCAACCAGTCGTACAAGCCGGGCCCCAAGGACTTCGACTTCTTCATCGGGCAGGTCTCGTACTCGCCCGTTCGGGCGCAGGCCGTGGACTTCAGCGACGGCTACTACAACGTGCAGCAGGCGCTGGTGGTCAAGAAGGGGACGCCTATCACCGAGGCGACGACGTTCGCAGACCTGCGGGGATACAAACTGGGTGCCCAGATCGGGACCACGAGCTACAGCTACATCGTCGATAACATCCAACCCGACGAGCAGCCGAACGTCTACGACAACTCGAACGACGTCATCGCCGCATTGAACGCGGGACAGATCGACGGGATCGTGGTGGACGCACCGACGGCATACGTGATCGTCCTCATCGGCGAGGTCCCGCAGGGGACCGTGGTCGGCCAGTTCCCCACGATCGGCGACCAAGAGCACTTCGGAATGATCTTGGGGAAGGGGAATCCCCTGGTGACCTGCGTGAACCAGGCCATCGCGGACCTAACCTCCGCGGGCACGCTCGACGCCATCCAGGCGAAATGGTTGAAGGCGCTGAGCTACCCGACGATCGCCCAGTCGTAGCCGCCCGGCATCCGGAGGTGCCGTGAGCGGCGGACAGCCCCCCGGTCCCGGTGACCGGCTGCCCATCGAGGCCGAACGCGAGCGCCGCGGATCCCGGATCCTCGGTCCCTCGGGGCGGGCCCGGCCCGAGGGACGCAGGGCAGTCCTGATCGCGCTGATGAGCACCGTCGTGTTCTTCACCGTCCTGGCCCTCGTGGTGGTGAACTCGCCGGGCTGGCCGGAGATCAAACGGTCCTTCTTCAACGCCGAGCGGTTCAGGGAAGACCTCCCAGGGATCGCCCGCGCGTTCGTCCTGAACGTAAAGCTGTTCCTGATGGCCGAGGTGTTCATCCTGGTGCTGGCGCTGTTCATCGCGGTCCTGCGGAGCCTGCCGGGCCCGGTGTTCTTCCCGATCCGAGCCCTGGCGGTCGGCTATACGGATCTGTTCCGAGGCATCCCAACGATCCTGGTGATCTACATCTTGGGGTTCGGAGCGCCCGCACTCCAGCTCCGCGGCGTGCCGAAGTCGCCGTTCATCTGGGCCGTCGTGGCGTTGGTGCTCGTGTATTCGGCGTACGTGGCCGAGGTCTATCGCGCCGGGATCGAATCCATCCACGCCAGCCAGACGGCCGCCGCCCGATCCCTCGGCCTGTCCCGGTGGCAGACGCTCCGGTTCGTGGTCATCCCGCAGGCGGTGCGCCGAGTCATCCCACCGCTGCTCAACGACTTCATCGGGCTGCAGAAGGACACCGCCCTCGTGGCCTCGATCGGGGTCGTGGAGGCGTTCCGGACAGCACAGATCGACAGCTCGGCGACATTCAACTTCACCCCCTACGTGGCGACGGCGCTGCTGTTCGTGGTGATCACGATCCCGCTAGCGCGGTTCACCGACGCACTGATCGCCAGGGACCGGCGGCGCCGGCAGGCCGGGGCGGCAGCGTGAGCCGGAACGGCGAGGCTCTTCGCCTCGATGCGATTCACAAGTCCTTCGGAAAACTCGAGGTCCTGAAGGGCATCGACCTGTCGGTCGCCGACCACGAGGTGATCTGTCTGATCGGGGCGTCCGGGTCGGGGAAATCCACCATGCTCCGGTGCATCAACCTCCTCGAGCCGGTGGACGCGGGCCGGATCACGGTCCGGGGCGAGGAGATCACCGCCCGAGGCGTCGACGTGAACCGGATCCGGCGACACATCGGGATCGTGTTCCAGGCCTTCAACCTGTTCCCCCACATGACCGTGCTTCGGAACATCACGTTGGCCCCGATGCAGGCCCTGGGCATGTCGAGGACGGAGGCGCAGGCCAGGGCGTTCGAGCTGCTGGAGCGGTTCGGCCTGGCCGAAAAGAAGGACGAGTACCCGGACCGGCTGTCGGGCGGTCAGCAGCAACGCGTGGCCATCGTCCGGGCGCTGGCCATGCGGCCGGACATCATGCTGCTCGACGAGGTCACGAGCGCCCTGGATCCCGAGCTGGTGGCCGAGGTCCTGAACGTGATCCGGGAGCTGGCCGCCGGCGGGATGACCATGGTCATCGCCACCCACGAGATGGGCTTTGCCCGCGACATCGCGGCCCGCGTGTGCTTCCTGGACGCCGGCCGGATCCTGGAGGACGGCCCACCCGAGCGAATCTTCTCCGCCCCCCGCGAGGAGCGGACGCGGCGGTTCCTCCAAAGCATCATCGATGCGGGTCGGATGTAGCGCCCCGGCAGGGGTGTCGGCGAAGACCCCTACAATCGATGCGTGCCCCCGTTCAAGGTCCATGCGGAGTTCGAGCCTGCGGGCGACCAACCGGCCGCCGTCGAGGGCCTGGCGCAGGGTGTCCAGGCCGGTGAGGACTACCTGACACTGCTCGGGGCCACCGGGACGGGGAAGACCTTCACCATCGCCCAGGTGATCGAGCGGGTACAGAAGCCCACCCTGGTGATCGCCCCGAACAAGTCGCTCGGGGCGCAGCTGGCCAACGAGTTCCGGGAGTTCTTCCCGGAGAACGCGGTCGAATACTTCGTCAGCTACTACGACTACTACCAGCCTGAGGCCTACGTCCCCCAGACCGACACGTACATCGAGAAGGACTCCTCGATCAACGACGAGATCGATCGGCTCCGGCACTCGGCCACCAGCGCCCTGCTCACCCGGAAGGACGTCCTGATTGTGGCCTCCGTCTCCTGCATCTACGGCCTGGGCACGCCCGAGGAGTACATGGGTCAGGTCCTGCGGCTACACCGGGGGGTGGCCATCGATCGGGACTTCGCCATCACCCGGCTGGTCAAGATCATGTACGAGCGGAACCAAGTGAACTTCGTGCGGGGCAAGTTCCGGGTCCAGGGGGACACGCTCGAGGTGTTCCCGGCCTACGAGGAGACCGCCGTCCGGGTGGAGTTCTGGGGTGACGACGTGGAGCGGATCACCCGGTTCGACCCACTGACCGGGGAGGTCCTGGACGAGCTGTCCGAGGTGTGGATCTACCCGGCCACCCACTACGTGGCGTCGGACCAGCGGATGCAGCGTGCGATCGCCGGCATCGAGGAGGAGCTGAAGGAGCGTCTGGGCCAGCTCGAGTCCCAGGGCAAGCTCCTTGAGGCGGAGCGCCTGCGGATGCGGTCGAACTACGACCTGGAGATGCTCCGGGAAGTTGGGTTCTGCTCGGGGATCGAGAACTACTCCAGGCACATCGACGGCCGGCAGCCCGGCGAGGCCCCGTACACCCTGCTCGACTACTTCCCAGAGGACTGGCTGTGCGTCATCGACGAGTCCCACGTCACGGTGCCCCAGATCCACGGGATGTACGAGGGCGATAAGACTCGCAAGGAAACCCTGGTCGAGTTCGGGTTCCGGCTGCCCTCCGCCCTGGACAACCGGCCGCTCCGGTTCGAAGAGTTCGTCGGGAGGGTCCGGCAGACCGTGTTCATGTCCGCGACGCCCAGCTCGTATGAGCTCCGGACATCCAAGCGGGTCGTGCAGCAGATCGTTCGACCGACGGGGCTGATCGACCCGGACGTCGAGATCCGGCCGACCCGGGGGCAGGTGGACGACCTCATCGAGGAGATCAGGAAGCGGGCCGAGGCGGGGCAGCGAGTGCTCGTTACCACGCTGACCAAGAAGATGGCGGAGGACCTCACGGACTACCTGATGGAGATGGGCATCCGGGTCCGGTACCTGCACTCAGAGATCGACACGCTGCATAGGATCGAGATCCTCCGCGATCTTCGCCTGGGAGAGTTCGACGTCCTGGTGGGGATCAACCTGCTCCGGGAGGGATTGGACCTCCCTGAGGTGTCGCTGGTGGCCATCCTCGACGCCGACAAGGAGGGGTTCCTCCGGTCGGACACCTCGCTCATCCAGACGATCGGCAGGGCCGCCCGCAACGTGGACGGGACGGTCCTGATGTACGCGGACGAGGTCACCGACTCGATGAAGGCGGCCATCTCCGAAACCCAGCGCCGGCGCAAGATCCAGCTGAGGTTCAACCGCCAACACGGCATCGATCCGCAGTCGATCCGCAAGAAGGTCTCGGACATCCTGCTGTCGATGGCGGTCGACGGGGGGAAGGCGCCGTCGCCCGACCGCGGGCGACAGCGGCGCGAACGGGTGGAGATGCCGACCGAGGAGCTCGAACGTCTCATCCAGAGCCTGGAGGAGGAGATGCACCAGGCTGCCAAGGAGCTTCGGTTCGAGTACGCGGCGCGCCTCCGGGACGAGGTCGTCGACCTCCGCAAGGAGCTGAAGGCCCTCCGCCAAGCCGGGGTCGGCACCTGAGTCCCACGCTGGCCGTCCGCGCCCCGCTGGCGTGGCTGGGGCCGGGCAAGGTCCTCGACGGAGTGACCGTGGTCTGCGACGAGGGCCGGATCGAGTGGGTGGGGTCTGCCGGGCTGGCCCCCCGGGCGGACCACGAGCTCGAGGTGGACGGGTTCCTCATGCCGGGAGCGGCCGATCGCCACGTCCACATCGGCCTGGCCGACCCCGGCGCTGTGCTCCTCGGCGGGGTCACGGCCGTTCGGGATCTGGCGTGGCCGCCCGACGTCATCTTCCCGCTTGCCGACGCATCGGAGCTGCCCACGTTCAACGGGCCGCTGATCCGCGCGGCCGGCCCCATGATCACCGCACCCGGCGGCTATCCGACCGCCGAGCGGTGGGCGCCGCCGGGGACCGGACTGGAGGTCCGCGGGGCTGAGGAGGCGGCCACGGCCGTCGAGGTCCTGGCGGGTCGGGGAGCTGCGGCGATCAAGGTGTCCCTGAACGCCGAGGCGGGGCCCACCCCAACGGACGGAGAGCTCGCGGCAATCGTCCAGGCTGCGGGAGAACGAGGGCTGCCGGTTACGGCTCACGTGCAGGGCGTCGGGCAGGCCGAGCGGGCGCTGGGCGCCGGGGTGAGCGAGTTCGCGCACTGCCCGTGGAGCGAGCGGCTCTCCGAGTCGGTGCTGGAGGCGGCGGCGAAGGCCGTGCGGATCGTCTCGACGCTCGACATCTGGAGCTTCGGCAACGTCACCTCGGAGCTCCGGACGGCCACCGACAACATGGCTCGGTTCCGGGCCGCCGGCGGCACGGTCGTCTACGGCACCGACCTCGGCAACGGAGCCATCCCTCCGGGCATCGACGTTCGGGAGGTACTGCTCCTCCGGGAGACCGTGGGCATGACGGCGGACGAGATCCTCGAGGCTCTGGTAGCCGGGCCGCTCGAGTCCGGCGGGCCCGCCGACCTCATCGCGCCGGCCCGCGATCCCCGTGAGGACCTCACGGCGCTGGGCGATCTGAAACTCGTGATTCGGGCCGGTCGGGTGGTCACGGCCGCCTGAGGCCTACTGAAGGGAGCGGAGCTCCTCGAAGCAGCGGTCGATATCGGCCTCGGTGTTGAAGAAGTGGGGGGAGATCCTGAGCCCGTCGCCCCGGTAGTCGGTGCACACGTTCCGCTCCAGAAGGGCGTGGCAGATCTTGCCGGCCTCGGCCCCCACCCCCACGTTCACCACGCCGCCCCGCTCGCCTCGCTCGCGCGGCGTCCGCACGGCAAGGCCCGCCTCGTCCGCCCGGGCGATCACGTGATCGGTGAGCTCCCCCTGCCGCTCACGGATCCGGTCGACGCCCACCTCCGAGATGATCTCGAGTCCGCCCAGGGCCACGGGGAAGACCGGCGCGGGTGGCGTCCCGTGCTCCAGTCGCCGCGCGGTGGGATGCAGTTCCAGGTGCTGGGTGTCGAAGGAGAACGGCTCACGGGTGGCGAACCATCCCGTGACCGCGGGCTCCAACTCGGGAAGGAGGTCGGGCCGCGCGTACAGGAAGGCCAGGCCCGGCCCCCCGCACAGCCACTTCAGGACGCCGGCGGTGTAGAGGTCACAGCCCAGGTCGTGGAGGTCGAGGGGGACGATCCCGGCCCCGTGGTAGTCGTCCACGATCGACCACGCTCCGGCCTCTCGTGCCATCCGGCAGATCTCCTTCGCGTCGACGAGCGCGCTCGAGCGGTACAGCACGCGGTTCACCATGACCACCGCCGTGTCCTGATCGATGGCCCGTTCGTACTCCTGCAGCGGGATCGTCAGGCCGTCGGATGACTTCAGGAACACGATCTCGGCCCCAGTCGATCGCTGCGCCAGCCAGACGTGCCCATCGGTGGGAAAGTCCAGCTCCGACAGGATCACCTTGCGGCGCTTGGAGAAGTCCACACACGACGCGATCGTCGAGAGCGCGATCGAGATGTTCGTGGTGATGGCCAGCTCGTCGGGATGGCACCCGCCGAGCGCTGCGAAGCGCTGCTTCAGCGCGCGCATGGTGGGGAAGATGTCCTCGAACCACACCTGATCCGGCGCGCCTTTGGTGGCCCACGCGTCGATGTACGCCTCAAGGTAGCCGCGAGACCGCCGCGAGACCGGACCGAGCGATGCGCTGATCAGGTACGCCTTCCGTTTCAGGACCGGGAACTCCTCACGCCAAGAGGAAGGGTCCACGCCCTGAGATCGCCCATTCACATCGGGGTCCGTCAGGTGTCTCCTTCGGCTCCGTCGTCGCGCCCCTCGTGCTTCTCCAGATATGCGATGTACAGCGGGCGGAGGGCGTCGGCAAGGGTGCCGCGGTCGGCGT
>DATDKZ010000046.1:0-6351 GCA_036519575.1 Actinomycetota bacterium
CGCGATCGGGGACTACGGCCTCATCGGAGACGGCCGCACGGCTGCACTCTGCTCCTCACAGGGCTCCATCGACTGGTTGTGCATCCCCCGATTCGACTCGGATCCCGTGTTCGGACGTCTGGTCGGAGGCGAGCGCGCCGGCTCCTTCTCCATCCGCGTCGACGGCGTCCGGGAGACCTTCAGGCGCTATCGCGACCGTTCTGCCGTCCTGGAAACGACCTGGCGGACGGGATCCTCAGAGGTTCGGTTGACCGAGGGGATGGTGCTCGACGTCTCGAGCTCGCTCATCCCCCAGCTCGTGCTGGTCAGACAGCTCGAAACGCGAGGCGCGCCGGCCATCGCACGAATCCGGTTCGACCCCCGGCGGGGCCTACCGGGCGACGCGCCGCGGACGGATCGGCGGTCGAACCTCCTGGCGTGCTCCTGGGGATCGCTCGTGCTCGGGCTCCTCGTCGAACCGGACATCCCGCTCGTTCCGAGCGAGGAGATCGATGTGCCCCTCGACCCCGCGTCGCCCCTGACCTTCGTCCTGACGGTGGCCGACCGCGAACCGATCATCCACATTGACTCCGAAACCGCCCTTCGGGCGCTCGAGGCGACGGATGACTGGTGGCGCGAGTGGTGTCGAGGGGTTCGCTACCAAGGGCCGCAGAACGATGCCGTCCTGCGGAGCCTGATCACCCTTCGGCTCCTCACCTACGCGCCGTCCGGTGCCCCGGTCGCCGCGGCCACGACCTCTCTCCCGGAAACGATCGGCGGTCCGAGCAACTGGGACTACCGCTTCTCCTGGCCGCGGGACGCGAGCATCGGGCTGTCGGCATTCCTCTCCGTGGGGAGGCCCGAAGAAGCCCACGCGTTCATCCACTGGCTGCTGCAGGCGAGCCGATTGACGCGTCCTCGCCTCCACGTGCTGTACACGCTGGATGGCAATCCCGGGCCCAAGGAGCGTGAGATCCCAGACGTCCCGGGATACCGAGGGAGCCGACCCGTCCGAGTAGGGAATGCCGCTTCACACCAGCACCAACTGGACGTGTACGGCTGGGTTCTGGATGCCGCATGGGGCATGGTCCGGTCGCGTCAACGGCTCCACGCCGAGACGTGGAGGACGATGTCCGGCCTTGCCGACTTCGTCGCCGAGCGCTGGAGGCACCCGGACGCGAGCATGTGGGAGGTGCGCGGCGACGAACGACACTACGTCCACTCCAAGCTCATGGGATGGCTGGCGCTGGACCGGGCGGTGCGGATCGCGGGAACCCACCGCACGCGCCAGCGCCGCGTCGAACGGTGGCGAGCCGAACGCGACGCGTTGGCCGCCGACGTTCGCGAACGGGGCTTCGATCCGCGCCGGGGCTCCTACGTGCGTTCCTACGGCGCGGCCGACCTCGACGCCGCGCTCCTGCTTCTGCCTGCGCTCGGATTCGAGGAGACAGGGTCCCCTCGAGTCCGAGGGACGGTGTCCGCCATCCGCGCGGAGCTCGCGTCGGGACCCTTCGTCTTCCGGTACCACTCCGGAGACGGCCAGGCGGGCGCGGAGGGCGCCTTCCTCGCCTGCTCGTTCTGGCTCGTTGACGCGCTGGCTCGATTGGGCAATGTTGGCGAAGCCGCAGGACTCTTCGAGAGCCTCCTCGGGCATGCGAACGACCTCGGGTTGTTCGGGGAGGAAATGGATCCCTCCACCGGAGAGCACCTCGGCAATTTCCCTCAGGGACTCACCCACGCTGCCCTGATCCAGGCCGCACTGTCATTCCAGGCGGCGAGGCACGGGGTCCCTCCGTCCTCCACTCCTACGGCTTGAGGAACGCCCCGAGGAGGGCGCCGTAGACGACATGCGCGATGAGCGCGATGACCGGCGTCTGGGTGCCGTAATTCAGGGCGAGCGGCCCGGGCGGCTCGAGCGTGGCCCGAAGATCCGGGCCACTCCGCACGGAGGCCATCCTCGGATGGATGCCGGGCAGGAGCGGGATGATCACAATGAGAGCGGCGAGGCCGTGTACGAGTCCGAACAGGGCCCCAAGCCACCACGTCGCACGTCCGATCAAGGCGAACGCCGCCGCGTACAGGAGCGCGAACACCTGGCCGTTGACGAGGTGGACGAGGAACCCGATCGCCCGCGCGAGGTCGGGGCTTTCCACGAAGATCGTTCCGAGCATCATCGGGATATCCATCCGCGAGAGGCCGGCGAGCTGAGCGGCCACCATGATGCCCGTCAGGACGACGGTCGCGACGAAGCCGAAGGTCGCCCAGCCCCACCAATCCATCAGGGTCCGCTAGTGGCCTCGGCCCTCGGGCTTCGAGTGGTCCAGCTTCTCCGGGAGCCACCAGCGCGACGTGACGACCTTGTGGCGCGTGTAGAACCGGATGCCGTCCTTGCCCGTGGCATGCAGGTCCCCGAAGAACGAGTTCTTCCACCCTGTGAACGGGAAGAACGCCATCGGGGCCGCCACACCGACGTTCACGCCGAGCATTCCGGCCTCCGCGCGGCGCTTGAACGCACGCGCGTTCGCCCCCGACGTGGTGAAGATCGACGCAGCGTTGCCGTACGAGCTGGCATTCATGATGTCCAGGGCCTCGTCGATGTCCGACGCCCGGACCACCGAGAGCACCGGCCCGAACATCTCGTCCCGCCACAGGGCCATGTCCGGCGTCACGCGGTCGAAGATCGTCGGGCCCAGGAAGAATCCATCGGACGGCCCGACGCCCCGGCCGTCGGAGACGAGGGTCGCCCCGACCTCCTCTCCCTGTTCGATGTACCCGATCAACTCCTTCCTTCGCTCTTCCCGGATCACCGGTCCCATGTCGGTAGCCGGCTCCATGCCCGGTCCCACCGTCAGCCGGCCGGCCTGGTCCGAGAGCTCCTGGACCAGCGCATCACCCAGCGAGCCCACGCCCACGGCCACGCTTCCGGCCAGGCAGCGCTGCCCCGCGTTCCCGAACGCGGATGAAAGCAGCGCCGTGACCGTCTTGTCCAGGTCCGCGTCGTCCATGACCAGCAGGTGATTCTTGGCCCCGCCGAGGGCCTGGACTCGCTTGCCGTTCGCCGCGCCGGTCGCGTAGATGTACGCGGCCACGCCGGCTGAGCCCACGAAGGAGACGGCGGCTACGTCGGGATGGGTGAGCAGCGCGTCGACCGAGTCCTTCGCCCCGTGGACCACGTTGAACACGCCGTCGGGCAGCCCGGCCTCGGTCAGGAGCTCGGCGATCCTGATGGCCGAAAGTGGCGTCCGCTGCGATGGCTTGTGCACGAACGTGTTGCCGCACGCGACCGCCAGGGGGATCATCCACAGCGGAACCATGTTCGGGAAGTTGAACGGTGTGATACCGGCCACCACCCCCACCGGGAACCGGACGAGCTCCTCGTCGATGCCTTCGGCGATCTGGTCCAGGTTCGTGCCCATCATCAGCGTCGGCGCGCCGCAAGCCAGCTCCACGACTTCGATGGCCCGACGGACCTCGCCCCGGGCCTCCGCAAGGGTCTTGCCGTTCTCGTGGGTGACCAACCGGGACAGCTCCTCGAACAGGTCCTCGAGCAGGGCCTTGAACCGGAACATCACCTGGGCCCGATCCGGGACGGGCGTGTCGGCCCAGGCGGGGAAGGCCTCCGAGGCGGCCCGCACGGCCCGGTCGATCTCCTCGGGTGTGGAATACGGGAGCAGCGCAATGGTCTCGCCGGTCGCAGGGTCGTAGATCGGGTCGACTTCGTCGGACCCCGACTCCTGGAACCGCCCGCCGATCAGTGCCGGCACTCGCTCGGCGCTCATGCCCACCAGCTCCTTCGTTGGATTCGACGTTGAATCAGAATGCCATCCGGGTGCGAGGGATGAACGTCCCCTGGCCCTCCTTCGCGTGGAACTCGCCGTCCTCGACCAGGACCGCACCCCGCTGCAGGACGATCTGGGGAAGTCCCTTCACCTTCATGCCCTCGAAACAGGAGTAGTCGACGTTCATGTGGTGTGTCGTCGCGGACAGGACCCGCTCGTGGTTGGGGTCGAACACGACGATGTCGGCGTCCGAGCCCGGCGCGATGGTTCCTTTCCGTGGGTACAGACCGAACATCTTGGCCGGCGCCGTCGCCACGAGCTGGACGAACCGGTTCAGGCCGATCCGCCCGTCGTGGACCCCCTGGAAGATCAGCGTGTACCGGTCCTCCACGCTCGGCAGCCCGTTTGGGATCTTCGAGAAGTCGTCCTTGCCCAGCTCCTTCTGACCCTTGTAGTTGAACGGCGCGTGGTCGGTGGCCACGATCTGGAGATCGTCCTGTTTGAGGCCGGCCCACAGCTCCTCCTGGTGATCCTTGGGGCGCAGCGGAGGAGAGCAGACGAACTTCGCGCCCTCGAACCCTGGCCGGGCCATGTCGTCGGAGGACAGATAGAGGTACTGAGGACACGTCTCGGCGTAGGCCGGCAGGCCTCGATCGCGGGCCTCGCGCACCGCGTTCAGCGCGTCCCGCGAGGTCAGGTGCACGACGTACGCGGGCGTGCCCGCCAGCTCGGCCAGCTTGAACACGCGGTGGACCGCCTCCCCCTCCATCGCGGCGGGCCGGGACATCCCGTGGTACTTCGGCTCGGTCTTGCCCTCCGCGACGTACTTCTTGACCAGCACATCGATGGGGCCGCCGTTCTCAGCGTGCATCATGATCAGGGCGCCGCTGTCCGCGGCCCGCTGCATGGCCCGGAAGATGGACGCGTCGTCCAGCATGAACACCCCGGGGTACGCCATGAACAGCTTGAACGAGGTGACCCCCTCGCCGACCAGCTCGTCCATCTCCTTCAGGACCTGGTCGTTGACCTCCTTGACGATCATGTGGAACCCGAAATCGGTACAGGCCTTCTGGGCTTTCTCGTGCCAGGTGTCGAGGCCCTTGCGGAGGCCCTCACCCGTCCCCTGGAGGGCGAAGTCGACCACCGTGGTGGTCCCGCCAAAGGCGGCGGCCCGGGTCCCCGTCCCGAAGTCGTCCGAGCAGAACGATCCGCCGAACGGGAGGTCGAAGTGCGTGTGCGGGTCCACGCCCCCAGGCATCACGTATCGGTCGGTTGCATCGATGACCTTGTCGGCCTGAACGGGCATGTCCAGGCCGATGGCGGCGACCCGGTCGCCCTCGATGACGACGTCGGCCCGGGTCGTCTCGGTGGCCGTGACGACCGTGCCGTTCTTGATGACCGTCCTCACGACACGCCCTCCTGCACTCGACCGAACGCCACGTCGAGGGTCTCGATGGCCCGGGCCGCGTCCTCCTCGGTGACGATGAGCGGGGGCGCCAGACGGAGCGTGTTGCCGTACAGGCCGCCCTTGCCGATCAGCAGGCCCTGCTCCTTGCACGCCTCCAGGACCTGAACCGCGCCATCGGGGTGCGGTTCCTTGGTTTCCCCGTCCTTCACCATCTCGACGCCGATCATCAGTCCCTTGCCCCTGACCTCTCCCACCACGTCGTACCGGTCCTCCAGCTCCTTCAGCCCGTCGAACAGGTACTTGCCCACTCGCTGGGCATTGTGCTGCAGCTCGTTCTCCTCGATGTAGTCCAGGTTCGCCAGCGCATAGGTGGAGGCCAGCGGATTGCCGCCAAAGGTGGAGATGGAGTTGGCTCGGAGCGAATCCATCATGTCGGCACGACTCACCACCGCCCCGATGGCCATCCCGTTCCCCAGCCCCTTGGCGCACACCATAGCGTCGGCCTGGACGCCGTAGCTCTCGATCCCCCAGTAGGCCTCGCCGGTCCGGCCGAAGCCGGTCTGCACCTCGTCGGCGATGAAGGGGATGCCGAATTCGTCGAGGATGCCCTTGGCGATCTGGAAGTACTCGGCCGGGGGCGTGACGAACCCTCCGACCCCTTGGATCGGCTCGGCGATCATGGCCGCCGGCTCCCCGGTCGTCGTGGTCTCGATCACGTTGCGCAGATCCTCGGCACATGCAACGCCGCAGTCTGGATACGTCAGTCCCAACGGACAGCGGTAGCAGTACGGTGCCAACGCGTACGACACGTTGAGCGGTGAGAACGAGGTGGCCGACCACCCCTTGTTGCCAGTGATCCCGACGGCTCCGAAGGAACGGCCATGGTAAGAGTTGCGAAGCGCGATGATCTCGTTCGACCGGCGCCAGCTGGTGGCGAAGAGCAGCGCGGCCTCGACGGCCTCGGTCCCCGAGCCGACGAAGAACGCCTTGACCCCGGACGGGGAATCGATCGGCGCGAGCTTGGTGAGGCGCTCGGCCAGCTCAACCATGGGCCGGATCAGGTACAGGGTGGAGGTGTGGGCGATCTTCTCGGCCTGCTCGGTCAGCGCCTGGACGAGCTGTTCCACCACATGCCCGGAGATCGTGGTCACGATGCCGCCGAAGAAGTCAAGGTACTCGTTGCCG
>DATDKZ010000047.1:0-4450 GCA_036519575.1 Actinomycetota bacterium
GGGCGGACATCAGGACCGAGGGCCATCACGCGGTGATCCGGGGCGTGGACCATCTGTCGGCCGCCCCCGTCCGGGCCCTCGACATCCGAGCGGGCGCGGCCATGGTGATCGCGGCGCTGTGCGCCGACGGCGTCACCGCCGTTGAGGACATGTATCACGTGGATCGGGGCTATCAGGACTTCGAGGCCAAGCTCCTCCGCCTGGGTGCCGAGGTCCGACGGGAGCGGCAGCTCACTCCGGCGCCCTGGTGACTCGCGTCCTCGCCCGGCTGCCGATCGGGGCGGGCGTCACGCTTCTCCTTCTGTTCCTCCCGCCGTTCGCCCAGCGAGCGGAGGCGGACGTGATCGCCCCATGCGAGCCGCGGGCGTTCGTCTTCCTCGTCCCTGCTGCTTCGTTCGAGGATCTGCTCGGAGTCTCCGAGGTTCGAGCACTTGCCGGCGTGGGTGGGGCAGCGCTCATGAGCCTCCAGGGTGGGCTCCCCATTCGCGAGGCCTCCCTGCCTCGGTCGTGCCAAGTGGCGTGGAGGTGGCTCGATCCCCTCGACTTCGGGGGCCTGTCCGGGGTGGGGTCGGAGATCAGGCGGGAGGTCCTCGCCACCACCGCCGACGAGGCGATCGTGTTCGTGGCGTCGACCACGTCGTCTCCCGCGATGCTGGCCGCCAAGGACCTCGTCCACCCGCTGGTCATGGGAACCGGGGCGCCCGCCGTCCTCTTCGCGCCGGACGGCGCCCCGCGGACGCTCGCGTCGGACACCACGCGACGGACCGGCGTCGTGACCGACCTCGACGTCCGGCCGACGATCTTCGAGTTCCTCGGGCGGGCCGTGCCGAGCGACTTCGATGGACTGCCGCTCCGAGTGGTGGACGATCCACCACCGTTCGAGCTCCACGAGCGGTACCTAGCCATGCGGCGGATGACCGTCCCCGTCCAGACGGCGGCGGCCCTGTACGTGGTCGTGGGCGGGCTGTTCGGCATCGCGTTGATCGCGATGCGCCGGCACGTGCCACAGGCGCTGGCACGCGCCGGCGCCTGGGTGGCCATGTCGGTTCCGGCCATGGCGGTGGCCCTGCTGGCCGCGGGACATCTGCCGACGTTGTCGTACGCCACCGTCGTCCCGTTCGTGATCGGCGTGACGGCCGTCGGAACCCTGGCCTTCGCGCCGCTCGCGCGACGTGACGCGATGCTGCCGCCGGCCGCCATCGGCGTCGCGGTCCTCCTGTTCTTCCTCGTAGAGGCGGCGATGGCATGGACGGCCGCCCTCACGCCGTTCCTGGGCGGCTCGCAGCTCGACGGGGGCCGGTTCTTCGGCCTTCCGAACGTGTTCGTCGGACTGCTGATCGGCGCGTCGTTGTACGTGGCCTTCCGGCTGTCCCCCGGGTGGGGGTTCGCACTCGTCGTCGCAGTGGCCCTGTTCGCCGGGCTCCCGTTCGCTGGTGCCAACATCGGCGCCGCCGTCTCGCTCTTCGCCGCCGCCGGCCTGTGGTTCTGCTTGCGGTCGAGGGGCCGGTTGGGCTGGCGGGAGGCCGGCGTCACCGCCGCCCTGGTGGTGGTGGGGACCGGAGTGATCCTCTTCGCCCACCGGTTCCTGACGTCGACGCCGACCCACATCACTCGGTTCGAGGAGGCGACGGGCTGGCACCCCGGGGATGCGTGGCGGACGTTCACCCACCGGCTCTCCACGGGATGGCACCTCATCGAGCAGAACCCGTTCGCTCTCGTGCCGGTGATCGGGCTGCCGGCGACCCTCCTCGCGGTGCTTCGCCCGCCTCCGCTCGTGCGCCAGGCGTTCCACCGCCACCCGGCCTGGCGCGACGCGCTGCTCGTCGCCCTCCTCTCCGGGATCGTGGCCTACGTGGCCAACGACACCGGGCCGGCGGCTATCGGGCTGGCCTTCGGATTGGGACTCGGTGGGCTGGTCTACGTGACCCTCGTCGAGGAACCGGCGAAGATGGAGGCACCATGAGCGACCTCGTCCCGCCGCGCCCGGACCTGCCGGCGCAGGATGTCTCCATCCCGGAGATGCCGGCGCCCGAGCGCCCGCTCGCCACCTGGCGGTGGTGGGAGGCCCTCCTGGTGTACCTGCTCATCATGGTCGTGAGCGCGTTCGCCGTGCTGCCGATCTTCCAGGTCATCCAGCCTCGGGGGCTGGCGAACCTGACGGCGTCGGCGATCATCGCCATCATCACCGTGGCACTCCTGGTCTTGTGGCTCCAGCGGTTCCATCCCGGATGGACGAAGGTGATCGGCTTCCCCCGCCGGATCTGGCCCGAGGTCCGGGCGGGCACCGGCTTCGGCGCACTGCTGTACCCGGTGGTCGTGTTCGGAGTGGGGATCGCCCTGAACCTGTTGCTCGAGCAGGTCACGGGTCGGACCATCCGGTCCCCGCGCCAGCTGCCCGCCAACCTCTCGGCAGCGGCCGTGGCCGTCGCGATCGCCTACTCCCTGGTGATCGCCCCGATCCACGAGGAGCTGTTCTTCCGCGGCATCCTGTATCGCTCCCTAGCCGACCGGTACGGTTTCGCCGTCGGCGCCGGGGGGTCCGGGTTGGCGTTCGGGCTCATCCATTACGTGCCGGCGCCCTCCTGGTACGACAGCGTGCTCCTGATGGGCGTCATGGTGTTCACGGGGATCGCGTTGGCCTGGTTCTATCAACGGCGAGGGAACATCGTGGCCAGCATGGTCGCGCACGCGACGTTCAACGTGATCGGGTTGACGCTCATCCTGACTCTGCGGTGAGCTCGGCACGGATGTGATGGAATCGGCGATGGAGGGATGCGGTGGCCGTCTTTCCGAGTGACGAGTGGATCGAGCTCTACGTGGTGCGCATCAACGCCTCGAACGAGTACCGGGATGCCGCCGCGGACTGGGAGGGAGATGTGGCCTTCGTGTTCGAGGCCGAACCCGACAAGAACGTGCCCTCTGACACGTGGGCCTGGCTCGACCTGTGGCACGGCGAGTGCCGGGCCGGCCGGATCGTCGCTTCCGAGGAGGGTGCGAAGGCCCGGTACATCGTGCGCGCCCCGTACACCAGGTGGAAGGAGGTCCTAGCCGGGGACCTCGACCCCGTGAAGGGCATGATGCAGGGCAAGCTCAAGCTCCAGGGCGACCTGCCCACGATGATCCGGTACGTGCGTGCGGCGAACGAGCTCGTCCATCTCACGACCACGGTGCCCACCGAGTTCCTCGACGAGCCCGCGGAAAGCGGCGCGCCCTAGCGTCGGGACCGGCGTGCGGGCCGTCGTCTTCGAGGAACTCGGCAGGGTCTCGGTCCGCGCCGTACCCGATCCCAGGATCGAGGAGCCCGGCGACGCGCTCGTCCGCGTCTCCCTGGCGGCGATCTGCCGGTCGGATCTGCATTTCCTCCACGGCAAGGCCCCGCTCGAGCCGGGGGATCCCATCGGTCACGAGGCCATGGGGGTGGTGGAGGAGGTCGGACCTCAGGTGGAGCGGTTCGCTCCCGGGGACCGCGTGGTCGTCGCCTTCAACATCGCCTGCGGCCGCTGCTGGTTCTGCCGGCGAGGGCAGACCCAGCTGTGCGAGGACTTCCGCAATCTGGGGGCCGGGATCTTCGGCGGGAGCCTCGGGGGGGCGCAGGCGGATCGGATCCGCGTGCCGTACGCCGATACGAACCTGCTCGAGGTCCCGGACGACGTCGACGACGAGCGGGCGCTCTTCCTCGGTGACGTCCTGACCACGGGGTTCTACGGAGCGGCCATGTCGGGGATCGAGGAGGGCGACACCGTTGCCGTCGTGGGCGCCGGCCCGGTGGGGTTCTTCACCGTGCAGGCCGCATTGGTGCATGGCGCCGGTCAGGTGCTCGCCCTCGACATGCAACCCGATCGGCTGGCCCTGGCCGAGAAGGTCGGTGCGGTGGCGGTCGACGTGTCCGAACGACACCCCCAGATGGCCGTGGCCGAGGCAACGGACGGGCGTGGCGCGGACGTCGTGATTGAGGCGGTGGGGGACCCGGGCGCGCTGTTCACCGCCGTCGACGCGGTCAGGCGGGGCGGCATCGTTACGGTCCTGGGGATGTTCACGAGCGAGACGGTGGATGTCCCCGCCGGCGTGTGGTGGGCCCGCGCCTTGCAGATCCGGTTCAGCGGCATCTGTCCCGTGCACGCGTGGTGGGACCGGGCACTTGCGGAGGTTCGGGCCGGACGCATCGACCCCATGCCGATCATCTCGCACCGGCTCTCACTGGACGACGCGCCGGTCGGGTATGAGCTGTTCGACTCCCGGGTTGCCTCCAAGGTCCTGCTCGTGCCGTGAACGTGGCCTACGCCGACCGGGAGCCGAACGGCCTGGCGGCCATGGTCGGAGGCCTGATCGAGGCGAACCTTCGCCAGCACCCAGAGCGGCGCTCGCTGCTCCGACCGGCCGTCGTCGAGTTGGTCGCCGTCGACGCCGGGGTCTCGGTCCGGATCGCGCTCTCGCCGCGGCAGGTGACGGT
>DATDKZ010000048.1:0-2630 GCA_036519575.1 Actinomycetota bacterium
GACGGACCTCGTGTTCGTGATCATCAGGACGATTGAGCCCCGCGCTCAAGGCACTCATAAGCCGGGAACGTGAGGAACTCCACGAAGTCCTCGACCAGGGCGACCTGCTCGAACACCACCCGGGCGGTGTCAAGGGCGGGGTCCTCGCCCTCGGAGCGGATGCCGGTCATCTGCTCCTCGACGATCCGGGCAACGAAGGTCCGGGTCACCCGCGGCCCCTCGTAAAGCTCGACACCGTGATGGGCCCACTGCCAGACCTGGGACCGGGCAATCTCGGCGGTCGCCGTGTCCTCCATCAGGTTGTGGATCGCGGCCGCGCCGACGCCCTTCAGCCACGAGGATACGTACCGGATCGCCACCTCCACGTCGTTCCGCAGGCCCCCCTCGGTGATTCGGCCCTCCGGCACGCGGACGTCGAGGAGGTCGGTCGCCGTGACCTGCATGACGTCGCGCGTGCGCTCCAGCTGGTTGGGTCGGTCACCGAGCGCGCCGTCGAACACCTCCGTGGCCACGGGGACGAGGTCGGGATGGGCCACCCACGTCCCATCGAAGCCGTCTCCCGACTCGCGCTCCTTGTCCGTGCGGACCTCGGCCAGTGCGACCTCGTTCACCCGGGGGTCTTTCCGGGAAGGGATGAACGCGGCCATGCCGCCGATGGCGTGAGCGCCGCGGCGGTGGCAGGTTCGCACCAGGAGCCGCGCGTAGGCCCGCATGAAGGGGACCGTCATCGTCACCTGACTCCGGTCGGGCAGGACGAATCCCTCCCGGCGCCCGAGCTTCTTGATGATGCTGAAGATGTAATCCCAGCGGCCGGCGTTCAGGCCGGTGGCGTGCTCACCGAGCTCGTACAGGATCTCCTCCATCTCGAAGGCGGCGAGGATCGTCTCGATCAGCACGGTGGCTCGGATCGAGCCCCGTGGCACGCCCAGCGCGTCCTCCGCGTACGAGAAGACGTCGTGCCACAGCCGCGCCTCGAGGTGGCTCTCGAGCTTCGGGAGGTACACGTACGGCCCGCTGCCGCGCTCGAGCAGCTCCCGGGCGTTGTGGAAGAACCAGATCCCGAAGTCGAACAGCGCGCCGGCCACGGCCTCGCCGTCGATCCACACGTGCTTCTCCGGGAGATGCCAGCCGCGCGGGCGGACGATCAGCGTTGCGGTCTGCTCGTTCAGGGCGTAATGCTTCCCCTCGGCCTCGAGCGAGATCGTCCCTCGGACCGCGTCCACCAGGTTCACCTGCCCCTGCACGCAGTTCTCCCAGGTTGGGGAGTGGGCGTCCTCGAAGTCGGCCATGAAGCAGCGGGCGCCGGAGTTGAGCGCGTTGATCATCATCTTGCGCTCGACCGGGCCCGTGATCTCGACCCGCCGGTCGGTGAGGTCCGGCGGCGCCGGCGGCACGCGCCAGTCGGCCTCGCGGAGAGGCTTCGTCTCTGGCAGGAAGTCGGGGAGGGCTCCGGCGTCGAACTCGGCCTGGCGCTCCCGTCGGCGACGGAGCAGCTCCCGCCGCCGGGCGTCGAACTCCCGGTGGAGGGATGCGACGAACGCGATGGCCCCGGGCGTGAGGACCTCCTTCCCCCGGCCCTCGACCCGACCCCGGATGTCGCTATCCTCGGTCGGCCTCTCCGTCCCCATCCTCAACCCTCCGTGCTCGTCCGGGTGCCGAATTGAGACTCCTCCGTCGAACCCGCCAGGGCTAGAGTGGAGGCCTTGCCTCCTGAGACAACCTTGGCCACCCGGTCGAAGTAGCCGGCGCCCACCTCGGCCTGGTGCCGCGTGGCCGTGTACCCGAGTTCCTCCAGCCCGAACTCGCCCTCCTGAAGGCGGACGTAGGCGGTCATTCCTTCCCTCGCGTAGCCGTGCGCGAGCTCGAACATCGAGGCGTTCAGCGCGTGGAAGCCCGCGAGCGTGACGAACTGGAACCGGTAGCCCATGGAGGCGAGCTCCTTCTGGAACCGGGCGATCGTCGCCTCGCCGAGCTGCTCCCTCCAGCTGAACGACGGCGAGCAGTTGTAGGCGAGGAGCTTGCCGGGGAACTGGGCGTGGATCGCCTCGGCGAACACCCTGGCCTCGTCCAGGTCGGGCGCCGACGTCTCGTACCAGAGCACGTCGGCGAGGGGCGCGTAGGCGAGCGCCCGGGCGACGGCGGCCCGGATCCCGCTTCGCACGCGGAAGAACCCTTCGCCGGTCCGCTCCCCGGTGAGGAACCGCCGGTCGCCCTCGTCCACGTCGCTCGTGAGGAGGGTGGCCGTCAGGGCGTCCGTGCGAGCGATGAGGATGGTCGGCACGCCGCACACGTCGGCCGCCAGCCGGGCCGCCGTGAGGGTCCGGATGAACTGAGCGGTCGGCACGAGCACCTTGCCGCCCAGGTGTCCGCACTTCTTCTCCGACGCGAGCTGGTCCTCGAAGTGCACGCCGGCGGCGCCCGCCTCGATCATCGCCCGCATCAGCTCGTAGGCGCTGAGGACGCCCCCGAACCCCGCCTCCGCGTCGGCCACGATCGGCGCCATCCAGTCCGTGCCCTTCTTCCCCTCGGCCCAGGCGATCTGGTCGGCACGCCGGAGCGCCTTGTTGATCCGGCGGACCAGTGTCGGCGCGCTGTTCGACGGGTACAGGCTCTGATCGGGGTAGGTCTCC
>DATDKZ010000049.1:0-13963 GCA_036519575.1 Actinomycetota bacterium
AACCCTTCAGCGAGCAGCGTGGTGGAAGAACGCGCTGGTCAGGGAGGATTGGGCGAGACAGATCGGCCTCGAAACCGGAAAAGGCCGCGAGGAGCCACAGAGAGCTCAATCGGATAGACAGGGTCGGCCATGAGGTCACCCACCCGCGGTCCACCGCGGAGGTCCGTCCACGTCGCCCCGGACATCGATCAGCTCCCACGCCTCGACCGGCTCGACCTTGCCCTTGAGCGTTAGGGCTCCCGCGTGGACGAGCTCCGCACGACCAGCGAGGAGCCGCTCCGTGGCCGAGCTCACGAGCACGTGACCGGCGTGCGCGCTCGTCTGGAGCCGGGCAGCCACATTCACCGTGTCCCCGATCGCCGCGAAGCTCCGCTGTTGCCCGGCCCCGACGTTGCCCACCACCGCGGCGCCGGAGTTCACGCCCACGCGGAAGCGCGGCCAGTCGGGTCGAGCCCCCACGACGGTCTCGGCCGCATCCCGGAGCGTGAGCGCCGCTCGCGCCGCGTTCATCGCGTGGTCGGACTGGTCACCGAACGCATTGAACACGACCATGACGGCGTCGCCGGCGAATCGCTCGATCATGCCGGCTTCCCCCTCAAGGACGGCGGGCACGATCGCGGCCCAGTACGCGTTCAGCATCTCGATCGTTTGCGCGGCGGGCCGTCGCTCGCTGAATGTCGAGTAGTTCTCGAGGTCGGCGAACAGGACCGATACCTCTTGCTCGCGTCCACCCAGACGTGCGAGCGCGGGCTCGCGCTCGATCGTCTCGGCGAGTTGGGGAGCGATGTACGGACGGAAGAGATCGTCCACCCGGCGGAGCTCCAACGCGGAACCGAGGAGCACGTCCGTCTCGTCACGCGTCAATCCCTGCTCACGGCGGAGCTGATCCAGGACCGGCTCGACCGGCTGTCCCTGCTCGAGCGCCTCGACGATCTGGCCGAGCGCCACGGCGTCTCGAGCGTCGAGGCGGCGCAAGGTCGCGTCGAGATAGAGCCCGGTGAGGGCCGCGGTGAGGGAACCTTCCCGCCGGTACTGCACCCGGACCACGATCGCGAGCTCACCGAACGCGACGGTCATCAAGACGTGCCATTCCCACCACGACGCGTGCCAGCTGCGGCCAACCGTCACGGCGATCAGCGCCTCGGCGAGCAGGATCCATGCGGCCGCCACGGCGATGGGAAGCACCGAGTGTCGTGCCAGGTAGAGGCCGACGTAGCGGGCAGCCGCGACGACGAACGCGATCACGCCTGCGAGGGCGAACACTCGGAACCCAGCCGGGATCTCGAACGTCGGCATGGCCGGATCGCCCACCGGGAAGAGCGTCAGCGACGCGACCGCCCAGGCCACGATCGCGACGACGAGCATGATCCGCGCCGCCCTCGTCCACCGCAAGACGTCCCCCCTTCGGGCCTCGGTGATGTTCGAGGCGGAGGCGACGGCGAATCCCGACGCGAGCAGGAGTCCGATCGGCGTCGCGACGACGAACCCCGCGTTCGGTCCGGCCAACAGGGCGCCCGGCGTCGCGAGCGCGTGCAGTCCCAAGAACCCGGCACTCGCGAGCATCGCGAGCGACACGAGCACCAGCCTCGGGTCGCCCCGCCGGTCCGCCACGACGCCGATCGCGAGACCGAGCGTGACACAGATCGAGGCGGTCGAGAGCACGAGCCAGAAGTGGGCGGGGTGGTGCTCCCACATCACGTCGTAGTCGGGCTGGAGCAGCAGGATCAGCAACCCCGCCAGCGGGGCAGCCAACAGGACGATCAATGCCGCTACGCGGCGACGTCCTTCCATGTCTCCGACCATGACCTCCCGGGCGCCGTGGAACGAGAAGGGTTCGAGGTTCAATGATGGTGTCAACGCTGGAAACAACGCAAGCGCGGGCCCGCTCCTATACTTCGCCCGTGGACGTCCAGGAACTCCAGCGGATCGCCGCCCGCCGGTACGACGGATTCGTGGAGGACCTCAGGGCCATGGTGAACGTCGACTGCGGGTCGTTCACCAAGGAGGGGGTCAACGCGATCGCCGACCTGTGCCAGGCGCGGTTCGAGGCGGGCGGATGGAAGGTGGAGCGGATCCGCCACATTCCCGCCGGAGCGGAGCCGCAGCTCGGGGACCTCGTGATCGGGCGACTCGACGGCGCGGCCGGTCCGCGCGTCCTGATGATCGGTCACACCGACACCGTCTTCGAACCGGGAACGGCGGCCGAGCGTCCCTTCAGGATCGAGGGCGACCGTGCGACCGGACCCGGCGTCTCCGACATGAAGGGGGGCCTGCTTACCGGGTTCCTCGCCGTGGAAGTGTTGCGTGAGGCCGGGTTCGACGGGTTCGGGTCCATCACGTACATCTGCAACCCCGACGAGGAGATCGGATCGCCCTTCTCCCGCCCGCACATCGAGCAGGCGGCCACCGACTCGGACGCGGCGTTCGTCCTGGAGGGCGCGCGGGAGAACGGGGACATCGTGTCGGCCCGAAAGGGCGTGTCGGACTTCCGCATCGAGATCCTCGGCCGGGCGGCCCATGCCGGCGTGGAGCCCGAGCGAGGACGAAGCGCGATCCTGGAGGCCGCGCACAAGGTCATCGCCTTGCACGAGCTGAACGGCCGGTGGCCCGGCGTCACCGTCAATGCCGGCGTGATCGAGGGCGGGACCAGACCGAACGTCGTCGCCGAGCGGTGCGTCCTTCGCGTCGACGTCCGTTCCCCACAGGAGGACACCCTGGTGGCCGCGGAGGCCGAGGTGAATCGGATCGCCGACGCAACCACCGTCCCGGACACCCTGGTGGCCGTGGACGATGGCGGGTGGCACCGGCCGATGGAGAAGAGCGAGGCCGGAGCCCGACTCGTCGCGCTTGCCATCGACGTGGCTAGGGGCCTCGGCTTCGAGCTCCGTGACGCGGCGACCGGGGGAGCGTCGGATGCCAACACCACATCGGCGGCCGGCGTCCCGACGCTGGACGGCCTCGGGCCGGTGGGCGGTGACGACCACGGGCCGCGGGAGTGGATCGATCTGACGAGTGTGGTTCCTCGTATCTCGCTGCTGGCCGGGATAGTCTCCAGGCTCGGCACCCGTGCCTAGGAGGCTCCGCGGATGGACATCTCCACGGTCCGGTTCGAGAAGCCGGAGGAGCTGAACTTCATCCTCGGGCAGTCGCACTTCATCAAGACGGTGGAGGATCTCCACGAGGCGCTGGTGCAGTCCTCCCCCTCGCTCAAGTTCGGGATCGCGTTCTGCGAGTCGAGCGGACCCAGGCTGGTGCGGTGGAGCGGCAACGATCAGGAGTTGATCGATCTCGCCGTCAACAACGCGCACGCCATTGGGGCCGGCCACGCCTTCGTGGTGCTGCTGAAGGACGGATTCCCCATCAACGTGCTCAACGCCATCAAGTCGCTCCCTGAGGTGTGCACGATCTACTGCGCAACGGCCAACCCGGTGGAGGTCGTGGTGGGACAGACGGAGCAGGGGCGCGGCATCCTCGGCATCATCGACGGCGGCTCGCCGCTCGGGGTGGAGAACGAGGACGACATCGCCGAGCGAAAGTCCATGCTTCGCAGGTTCGGATACAAGCTGTGAGGTAAGCCGGGGATCAGGCCGGAGCGGTGGCCGGCTTCGACGCTCCGATGGCCAGGCCGGTCTCGGGGTCGAAGAAGTGGAACCGGCCCGGGTCGACGGACAGACGCACGCGCGCCCCCGGGCGCGCCTGCGAGCGGGCGTCGACCCGGGCGCAGAAGACCGCCCGGTTCTCCTCGAGCAGGAAGGCGGCCTCCTCCACGGGCTCGTCGGCCGCCTCCATCACCTCTTCCATCCCGACGGGTGCAGCGTCCACGGTGAACAGCACGTTCACCTCCGAGCCCAAGTCCTCCGTCACGTCGGCAGTGACCTCGATCGTCGGCAGGTCCGGGTTGGACCACTCGGCTGCGTCCTCCATGTCGGACGGGCGGATCCCCAGGATCAAGGTCCTCCCGCTGAGTTTGCCGAGGTCGCCTCCATCGGGCATCGGGACCTCGAATCCGGCGAACGCGACCCTGCCGTCCGACACCGTCGCCTCGACCAGGTTCATTGGTGGAGATCCGATGAACGCGGCAACGAACAGGTTCGACGGGTTGCCGTACAGGCTCTGCGGGGTGTCAACCTGCTGGAGCACGCCGTCGCGCATGACGGCCACCCGTTCGCCCAGCGTCATGGCCTCGACCTGGTCGTGGGTCACGTACACCGTCGTCGTCTTCAGGGTGTCGTGCAGCTTCGCCAGCTGCGCCCGCATCTGCACCCGGAGCTTGGCGTCCAGGTTCGACAGCGGCTCGTCCATGAGGAACGCCTTTGGCTCGCGAACCATGGCCCGGCCCATGGCCACCCGCTGGCGCTGCCCCCCCGAAAGGGCCACGGGCTTTCGGGCGAGGAGCGGCTCGAGCCCGAGGATCTTGGCCGCGTCGGTGACCCGCCGCTTGATCTCGGCCTTGGGGGTCTTTCGGAGCTTGAGCCCGAACCCCAGGTTCTGTTCCACCGACATGTGGGGGTACAGGGCGTAGTTCTGGAAGACCATGGCGACGTCGCGCTGCTTCGGTGGCAGGTCCGTCACCTGACGGCCATCGATATAGACCTCACCGGCGGTGACCTCTTCCAGGCCGGCCAGGATGCGGAGGATCGTCGACTTCCCGCAGCCGGACGGGCCCACCAGGACCATGAACTCGCCGTCGCCGATCTCCAGCGAGAGCTCGTCCACGGCGACGACGTCGGATGCGAAGACCTTGGAGACCCCTTCCAGGACGATCCCGGCCACGGCTCAATCCTCCCTCATGGAAGCGCTCAGCGTTCGCGCCAGGCGCTCGTGGGTCAAGCCGGCCCGGAGTCGGGCCTTGGACGCATCCGGTGCGCCCATCCGGTCGAGCCCCAGGAGGACGGCTCCGGCCACGGGCGGGGCGGAGAGCACGCTGACGCGAACGTCCGGGGCGATCCGGCGCAATCCTTCCTCGATCCTTTCGAAGAACGGCGGAAAGTCGTTGTGGAAGATCCCGCCCCCTAGCACCACCGGAACGTCGAGCTTGGTCATCCGCAGCTTGCGGATGGCGGTGCCGGCCATGGCCACGATCTCGTCGGCCTGCCGGTCAAGGATGCTGCGGGCCACGGCATCGTCGGCACCCGCTGCCCGGAAGACGACCGGAGGCAGCTCGGCCAGGCGGTCCATGTCCATGCGACCGAGGTGGATGGCCTCCATGACGTGCCGGGGGCGTTTGAGGGCGAAGTGGGAGGGGACGAGACCGGCAAGCTCGGTCTCATGCCCCCGGCCGTCCTCGGCGCGGACCGCGTGCCAAAGCGCCATGCGACCGATGTCCATCCCCCCGCCCCAGTCCCCGGAGATGTCGCCGATCGCCGGGAACCGGAACGTCCGGCCGTCGGGGGCCACGGCCGAGCAGTTGGTCCCGTAACCGCAGACCACGCCCACGCCCCACGTCCGGTCGGTGCCCGCGCGGAGGATGGCGAACGTGTCGTTGCGGAGCATGTCGTCCTCCGTCCAGCCGTGCTTGGAGACCCACCGCAGGATGCGTCGGTCGTCGGCAGGCAGGTCCGCGCCGGCCAGGCAGTACGTGCCCAGCCGGGCGACCGGCTTGTTGTCCGGATCCACACCGGCCTCCCGGCACACCGCGTCAACGGCGGCGCCCACGCCTTCCAGATAGGAGTCGCTGTGAGGCCCGTCGTGGCCGGTGTTTCGGATCCGCACCGCTCCGACTGGGGTCCCATCATCGGCCACCAGTGCCGCGTCCACCTTCGAGCCTCCACCGTCGACGGCGAGGACGGCCGGAGGGTTCACGGCAGGGACTCCAGCTCGTCCACGGTGGCGAACCGGGCGCCGTCCTCCGCCAGATGCTTCAAGATCCGGGGGAGGGACTCGCCGGTGGACCCGGGCCACGTGTGCAGCAGGACCACCGCGCCGTCGCCTTGCCGGGCAACCCCCTCGAGCGTGATCCGTTCGACGTCCTCGGGCGTCTTGTCGGCGTCCCAGTCGAGCGCCTCGATCTGCCAGTGGACGTTGCGATAGCCGATGCTCTCGAGGGTGGCGAGCAGCTGGGGATCGTCTCGACCGTCACCGAACGGAAGCCGGAACCAGGGGCGAGGGTCGATGCCGGTGATGTCGCGGATGGTCTGCTCACACTCTCCGACGTCGGTTCGGATCCCGTCGTCCGTGAGCAACGTCATGCGCGCGTGATACTTCGAATGGTTCCCGATCAGGTGACCGTCGGTGGCGATCCGCTCCGCGATCCGGGGAGCCGACCGTGCCCATCGTCCCTGAACGAAGAACGTAGCCCGGGCGCTCGCCTCGCCCAGGGCGTCGAGGATGCGCTCGGCGTTGCCCGCTGGGCTGTGAGGGCGATCGGGGTGCTCGGCGTCGAAGGTGAGGGCGACACGAACCCCGTCACTCACGGGTCGTCACCTTCGACGCCCGCGTGTAGACGCCCGGAGCGCGGCCGCTGACGGCCGCGAGCTTCCACGCGAGGAGCTGCACCGGGACGATGGCCACGGCGGACATCAGCGCGCGGTCCTGGTAGCCGGTTGCCACGGCGTGGGCGCCCTTCGGCGACTCGCCGTCGGGGGTGATGACCAGGACGGCAGCTCCCGCCTCCATCAGGTCGGCGGCAAGGCCGAGGTCCAGGCGCCGGGTCTCCGGCTCGGTGGCCAGGACCACCGCGGCCATCTGTGGGCCGGCCAGCTCCATGGGTCCGTGGCGGAAGGCGCCGGACTCGAAGGATTCGGCCATGACTCCGCACTCCTTCAGGGTGAGGGCGCCCATCTCGGCCGCGGCTCGTGCTGGGCCGCGGCCGAGTACTACCGTCACGCCCTTCCCTCCCAGGAACTCCGCCAGCTCGGCTGCGCTCGCCTCAGGATCATCCAGCAGGCGCTCCACCGCTTGGGCCGCCCCCTCGGCCGCGGTCTGGGTGCGGTCGATGGCGGTGTCCACGCCATCGCCCGCCACGAGCCGGGCGATGCCCGAGAGCTGGGCCATGGCCGCGGCGAACGTCATCGTGGAGGGCCCGGTCTCCTTTCCGACCCGGGTGTCGAGCGTGATCTCCGCCCGCTTGGCCAGGTCGTTGTCCAGGCCGTTCGTGATCGACACGACGGTTGGCCGGGCTCGCTGCTTCGTCAGCTCTACGACGAGCTTGACGATCTCGGCGCTCTCGCCGGACTGACTGAGGATGATCAGCAGGGTCTGGGGCCCGAGGATGGGCCGCCGGAAGTGCAGGAGCTCCGCGGTGTCGACCTGGAGCGAGGGAACGCCCCGCCCGGCCAGATCGTTCACCGCCGGATAGCAGACGTCGTAGGAGCTTCCCATCCCCGTGAACACCACCGTGTGCGCTGTGGTCCCCGCCTCACGGATCTCCTCGAGGGCCGATCGTTGCTCCAGCAGGGCCGTTGCGGCGCGGCGAAGGGCTTCGGGCTGACGGGCGATCTCCCCGAGGAATGGGTCAGGAAAGTTTCCTAACGATTTCATCTGTCGGAGTGTACGATGCGGCGCGATGGGTGTGAAGGTCGCGGTGGTCGGTGGGGCGAGCACGTACACGCCCGAGCTGGTGGAGGGGTTGGTCACTCGCGCGGACCGCTTTCCCCTCGACGATCTCGTCCTCCTCGACATCGATCCCGAGCGCCTGGAGGTCGTGGGCGGGCTGGCGGGACGGATGCTGGCCAAGGCGGGTTATGAAGGGGCTCTCACGCTCACCGGGGATCGCGATCGAGCCCTGGAGGGCGCCGATTTCGTGGTGGTCCAGCTTCGGGTGGGTGGGCAGGCCGCTCGATACTTGGATGAGTCCATCCCGCCGAGGTTCGGCTGCGTTGGCCAGGAGACCACCGGCCCGGGAGGATTCGCCAAGGCCCTTCGCACCGTCCCGGTCGTCCTGGAGCTGGCTGAGGAGATGTCCAAGAGGGGCGCGCCCGGTGCGTGGTTCATCGACTTCACCAACCCAACCGGGCTCGTGACGCAGGCGCTGCTCGACGAGGGCCACCGGGCCATCGGCCTGTGCAACGTGGCCATCGGGTTCCAGCGGCGGTTCGCCGAAGCCTTCGGCGTAGGGCCCGAACGTGTGGAGCTCGAGCATGTGGGCCTGAACCACCTGTCCTGGGAGCGAGCGGTGCGGGTGGACGGGGTCGACCGGCTGCCGGAGATCCTGTCGACACGGATGGACCTCGTGGCCGACGAGACCGACATGCCGGCTGAGCTGATCGGGGCTCTCGGCGCCATCCCCTCCTACTACCTGCACTACTACTACCTGACCGACGAGGTGATCGAGCGGCAGCGGACAGAGCGCACCCGGGCCGAGGAGGTCATGGACATCGAGGCCGGCCTGCTGGAGCTGTACCGGGATCCCGACCTCGCCGAGAAACCCGAGCTCCTCGAGCGCCGTGGTGGCGCGTTCTACAGCGAGGCTGCGGCTCAGCTGATCGCGTCGCTCCACGAAGGCACGGGCGACGTTCAGGTGGTGAACGTTCGAAACGACGGTGCGCTGCCCGACCTTCCCGACGATGCGGTGGTCGAGATCCTCGCGCGCATCGACCGAGACGGCGCGCACCCCATCCCCGTCGCGCCCCTCGTGCCGGAGATGCTCGGGCTGGTGGAGCACGTCAAGGCGTACGAGCGACTGGCAGTGCGGGCCGCCACGACGGGCGACCGGACCATCGCGTTGAAGGCGCTGATGACGAACCCCTTGGTCCGCGATTACCGAACGGCGGTACCGCTCCTCGAGGCGCTGCTGGAGGCGAATCGCCGGCACCTGCCCCTGTTCTTCTCCAGATAGCTGCCGTTGCCTTGACTTTCGCCGAGGGGCGGGCGTATCGTGCGGGCCATCCGGTAGGAAAGTTTCCTAACTAAGTTCTTTGGGCGTTCGCATCTCGCCCGCGCGCGAAAGCCCGGAGAAGGAGCGAGGGGGCCGGGATGAACGGCTTGGACGATCTCAGCCGGCGGGACTTCCTGAAGCTGGGCGCAGCGGGAGCCGGGATGGCCAGTATGGGGGCGATCCTGGCCGCTTGTAGCAGCGAGAGCAGCCAGAGCGCCACCACGCTGAACGCGCTGTTCATGCAACAGGCGGCGTACAGCAATACCGACGTTCAGGGCATGGTCGACGCCTTCCAGAAGGCCAACCCGAAGATCACGGTCAAGCCGACGTTCGTGGCCTACGAGTCGCTGCACGACAAGATCGTGACCGCGGCTCCGGCAGGCACGTACGACGTCGTGCTCATCGACGTCATCTGGCCACCGGAGTTCGCCACGAAGAACGAGATCATCGACGTCACCGACAATTTCCCGTCGAACTGGACGAGCGAGATCTTCCCCGGCGCTCTCCAGACCGCCCAATACCAAGACAAGTTCTACGGGGTGCCGTGGATCCTCGACACCAAGTACTTCTTCTACAACAAGGACATCCTGAAGGCGGCGGGCGTCACGTCCGAGCCCAAGTCGTGGGATGAAGTCTTCGCCGCCGCCAAGCAGATCAAGTCCAAGCACATCATCCAGTACCCGCTGATCTGGAGCTGGGCCCAGGCCGAGGCCGTGATCTGCGACTACGCCCAGCTGCTCGGGGCATACGGTGGGCAGTTCCTGGACTCGAGCGGCAAGCCCGCCTTCAACACCGGTGGCGGCCTCACGGCGCTCGAGATCATGACGAGGAGCATCGACGACGGCACCACGAACCCCGCCTCGGCGGAGTCGCTGGAGACCGACGTGGTGAAGATCGTCTCGCAGGGCCAGGCGGCGATGGCGCTCAACTGGACGTTCATGTTCTCGCTGGCCAACGACCCCAGCCAGAGCCAGGTGGCCGGCAACATCGTGGTCGCGCACACGCCGAGCGGCCCGGGCGGGGCGGCGCCGGGCTGCAACGGCAGCATGGCCCTCAGCATCGGCTCCGGCAGCCAGCACAAGGACGAGGCCTGGAAGTTCATCGAGTTCATCACCAGTCAAGACATCCAGAACCAGTACGCGAAGCTGTCGCTTCCCATCTGGAAGAGCTCCTACGACGAGCCCGAGGTGGTGAACACCCTTCCCGAGGTCGTCGCGGTGGCCAAGACCCAGCTGAACGACATGATCCTTCGTCCCCAGGTCCCGAGCTACAACGAGGCGTCGGCAGCCCTTCAGCTCGAGATCCAAAGCGCCCTGACCGGGAGCAAGACCCCGAAGCAGGCCCTCGACGACGCGGCCGCGGCGTGGGGAGGCCTTCTTCAGAGCTAGCGTGCGGCGCAAGTACCGGCTGGGCCCGTTCCAGGTTCCCGTGCCGGGGGCGGCGGGCACTGCCCTGCTGCTGCTCATCCCCAGCCTGATCGTCGTCTTCGGGATCGTGGTCTATCCGCTGGGGCGCACGCTGTACACATCGTTCTTCGACGTGAACAGCCCCTTCCCCGGCCACTACCCGTTCGTGGGCCTGGGGAACTACCGCCGGACGTTTGGCAACCCGGCCTTCTGGGCCGCTATCCGCCGGACCGCGTACTTCACCGTCGTCTCCACGTGGTTCGAGCTCCTCCTGGGAATCCTGCTCGCGTTGCTGCTGAACGCCCGGTTCCATGGTCGGGGAGCCCTGCGGGCCATCGTGATCCTGCCGTGGGCTCTGCCGACGATCGTCAACGGGCTGATGTGGCGGTGGATCCTCAACCCCGAGTACGGCGCCCTGAACGCGCTGCTCACCCAGCTCCATGTGATCTCGAACTACCGTTCTTGGTTGGGCAGCCCTTTGCTGGCGCTCAACATGGTGATCGTGGCCGACGTGTGGAAGACGACCCCGCTCGCGGCGTTCCTGCTGCTCGCCGGCCTGCAGACGATCCCACGGGAGCTGCACGAGGCTGCGCGGGTGGATGGGGCTGGCGCATTTCGCGGCTTCTTCAGGGTGACGCTTCCACTCCTCGTCCCGAGCATCCTGATCATCCTTGTGGTCAGGACGATCGAAGCGTTCAAGGTATTCGACCTCATCTACATCATGACGCGGGGAGGTCCCGCCAACGGGACCCAGTCGATCGCCTACTACGCGTACATCCAAGCCTTCTCCAACCAGTTGTTCGGCTACGGCAGCGCGCTCGCTTACGTGATCGCGCTGTTCATCCTGGGGTTCGCCCTCATCTACATGCGACTGCTGAGGACCGAGTTTGCGTACTGAGGTTCGCCCCGCTCGGCGGCGGAGGCTGCGCGGGAGGCGCCTTGCCTACCTCGTGTTCATCTACGCCGCGGCGGTCTTCACCGTGGTCATCGTCCTCGCGCCGTTCGCCTGGCTGCTTATCTCGAGCGTGGCCTCTCCCGTGGACCTACTGGCCCGGCCGCTTCACTGGATACCGTCCCACATCTCGTTCGATCGTTACGCGAGCATTTTCCACGCGGGAACGAATGATGCGGCGGCCGGTTTCCGCGCAGGGGTGATCAACAGCGCGATCATCGCGTCGAGCTCGGTGGCCATCTCTATGGCGGTTGGGATCTTCGGCGCGTACGCGTTCGCACGGATTGACTTCCGGTTCCGGCGCACGTCGCTCTTGTTCTTTCTTTCGACCTATATGTTGCCGCCGATCGCGATCCTCATCCCGCTGTACCTGACGATGGTCCGGCTCCATCTGCTCGACACGAAGATCGGGCTGATCATCGTGTACTGCTCGTTCATCACGCCGTTCGTCCTGTGGATCCTGAGCGGGCACTTCCGGACCATCCCCCGTGACCTGGAGGACGCGGCCAGGATCGACGGGGCCAGCCGACTAGGGGCGCTGTTCCGCGTGACTTTACCGCTGGCCCGCTCGGGGCTCCTGGCCACCGCCCTGTTCGGGTTCCTCCTGGCGTGGGACGAGTTCCTATATGCACTGATCTTCACGTCTTCTGCCCAGGCGAAGACGATCCCGGTGGCCATCGCGGAGTTCCAGGGGCGGTTCACGGTGGACTTCGGGCTGGTAGCAGCGGGCGGGATCCTGGCGGCGATCCCACCGCTCCTGATCGCCTTCGCATTCCAGCGCTATATCGTGAGCGGACTCTCCTCGGGCGCCATCAAGGGCTAACTGGAGCGCGGACCGGCTCGGACCTTCGCTAGCGGGCGGTCCAGCCGCCGTCGATCAAGATCGTCTCGCCGGTGATGAGCGACGCCGCCGGTGAGGCCAGGAACACCACGGCGCCGGCGACGTCCATCGGCACTCCGACCCGGTGCAGCCCGGCGATCCGTTCGAGTACGTCGGCCCGGAACTCCGGGTCGGCCAGCGCCGACTCGGTCCCGGGTGTCGAGATGAAAGTCGGAGCCACGGCATTCACCGTGATGCCGTGCTGGCCCCACTCGACGGCCAGGCACTTCGTGAGGTGAACGATGGCGGCCTTGGTCATGCAGTAGACGGACTCGGTGGGCAGGGCCACGAACCCCGCCTGCGAGCTGAGGTTGATGATTCGGCCGTTCCCCTGCGCGATCATGGCCCGCCCCGCGGCCTGGCTGGCGAAGAACGTCCCCTTCACGTTCACCGCGACGGTCAGATCGAAGTCCTCCTCGCGGACGTCCTCCGCCGGGTTCTCGGGCCCCAGGCCGGCGTTGTTCACCAGGATGTCGAGCCGTCCAAGGTTCGCCACCGTGTCATCGACCGCGCGGAAGACCTGATCCATCCGCGTCACGTCCATCTGGACCGGCAGCGAGCGGCGGCCCATGCCCTCGACTAGCGATCCGATATCGCCGCCGACGTTGGCGTCACGGAAGCCAAGCGCAACGTCGGCGCCGGCGTTCGCCAGTGCGAGCGAGATCGCGCGCCCGAGGCCGCGGGCGGCGCCCGTCACCAGCGCCACCTGTCCCGCCAGGTCGAACCGTGGGAACTCATCCATGCAGCGCTCCTTCCGACAGCGCGTGCCTTGACCATCGACGCCCGGGGAGCGTAGCATCCGCCCGAATAGTTAGGAAAGTTTCCTTAGCACTGGAATAGGGGGCACGAACGGGCGCCGACCAGACCTTCGCGGCGGGCACACCGAGCCTGCTCAAGGCCATCAACGAGCGCGCGGTCCTGGAGTTCATCCGACAGGTCGGGCCGGTCTCCCGGGCCCAGATCGCCAGGGACAGCGGGCTGTCCAAGCCAACGGTGTCCCAGGCCCTCGTGGCGCTGGAACGAGGCCGACTCGTCCGGCCCGCGGGTCGGTCGTCGGGGGGCAAGGGGCCGAGCGCGGTCCTGTACGAGCTGAACCCCCGGGCGGGCTGGGTCGTGGGGATCGACGTCGGAAGGTCGGTCGTCCGGGCGGCGATCGGCGATCTGAACGGCGACATCGTGGCCCGCCGGGACGAGCGAGCCAGGGCGAGCAAGGCCGATACCCTCATCTCACAGATCGGGGAGGTGGCGCACGCCCTCGCCCGCGAGGCCGGCATCAAGTGGAGGCAGGTCACGTTCGCCACGGTGGGGAGCCCCGGCGTGTTCGAGCCCTCGCGTGGCCTCGTGTCACTCGCCCACAACCTTCCGGGTTGGGGACGGCACGGCCTGGTGGAGGCGGTCCAGCGCGAGCTCGGGACGAACATCGCCTTCGAGAACGACGTGAACCTGGCCACGGTGGGAGAGCAGTGGCGAGGGCTGGGCAAGGACGTCTCGAACTTCGTATACCTGCATGTAGGGACCGGTGTGGGGATGGGGCTCGTTTTGAACGGCGAGCTATATCGGGGCTCGACCGGCGCGGCCGGCGAGATCGGGTACCTGCCCCTGGCCGCCGCCGACCCCCACGACCCGGCGAACCGGCGGCGCGGTGCGCTGGAGTCGGCCCTGGGCGCGAAGGGCGTCGTCGACGCGGCTCGCTCCGCCGGCATGTCGGGGCCGCTTACGCCGGAGAAAGTGTTTGCCGCCGCCAGGCGGGGAGACGAGAGGGCCCGAAGGATCGTCGCGCTCGTTGCCGCGCGCATCGCGCTCGCGGTTGCCGCGGTGGTGCCCGTGGTGGATCCCGAGCTGGTGATCCTTGGCGGCGGGATCGCTCGAAACGGCGACCTCCTCCTCGAGTCCGTCGAGCTGGAGCTCCG
>DATDKZ010000050.1:0-27533 GCA_036519575.1 Actinomycetota bacterium
CGCGCGTTCGATCGCTCGCACGGCGCGCACGTAGCCGTAGTACTCCACTCCCTCCGTGCGGGACGGACGGCGGAGGCCTGCGGTGTCGACGAATCGGACGCGGCCGCCCGGCCAGGTCACCACGGCGTCGACGGCGTCGCGCGTGGTGCCTGCATCCTCGTACACCACGGAGCGCTCCTGCCCCACCAACCGGTTGAACAGCGACGACTTGCCCACGTTCGGCCGGCCCACGATGGCGAAGAGCGGTTCCCCCGCTGCCTCCCCCTCCTGGCCGTCCGTCGGCTCGGCTTGGGGAAGGAGCATGACGATCCGGTCGAGCAGGTCACCGGCCCCTCGCCCGTGGAGCGCCGAGACCGGCACGGGCTCACCCAACCCCAACGAGAAGAACCGCGCGGCGTCGGCCTCCTCCCGGTCCGAATCGACCTTGTTGGCCACGAGGAGGACTGCGGCCCTGGCTCGGCGGAGCCGCCGGGCCAGGGCCGCGTCCTCCTCTTGCTCCCCGGTCTGTGAGTCCACCACCAGAAGGACGACGTCTGCGTCCTCCGTGGCCGCCTCAGCCTGCCGGGCAACCAGGGCATCGACCCCCCGGGCCTTGGCGGCGAAACCACCGGTGTCGACGACCCGGAATCGCCGCCCGCCCCACTCGGCCTCGAGCTCCACCCGGTCGCGGGTGACGCCGGGGCTCTCGTGGGCGATGGCCTCCCGGCGGCCGAACAGCCGGTTCGCCAGGGTCGACTTCCCCACGTTCTGACGACCCACCACGGCGACGCTCGGCAACCAGGGGCCCGGGCTCCCTCGCTCCTCGCGCTCGCCGTCGCCGCTAGGCACCCGAGGTCTCCAGCCGTTCGCGAGCGATGGCCAGAGCCGCGCGCAGGACCTCGTCCGGGTCCTTTCCGGTCGTGTCCAGAAGGACGGCGTCCGGGGCCGGGATGAACGGGTTCACCCGCTCGTCCAGGGCATCCCTGTTGGCAAGGGCTTCGGCCACATCGGGGGTTGGCGTTGGGCCGACGCTCGAGGCCGGGGGCGCAGCGTCGCACTTGAGGGGCTCGCGCCGCTCGCGGACCCGACGCGCCACCCGCTCGTCGGGCGCCGCAACCAGGAAGATCTTGACGGCAGCGTCGGGGAACACCACGGAGCCGATGTCCCGACCCTCCATCACGGCTCCCCCGCTGCCCAGCCGGCGCTGCTCGTCCCGGAGCACGGTCCGAACCTCGGGGTGACGCGAGAGGCTCGAGACGTTGACCTCGACCTTAGAGACCACGAGGTCCGGCGAAGGAGGCTCACCGTCGATGAGGATGGCCGGAGGTGAGAACCTCGAGCTGAGGTCGAACCTGATCCCTCGAGCCACCTGCGCCAAGGCCGGACCGTCCTCGAGGTCGACCCCTTCCAGGAGCGCCCGCAGGGTCGCCGCTCGGTACATCAGCCCGGTATTGACGTAGGGAAGACCGAGCGCCCGGGCAAGTCGTTCGGCCAGCGTGCTCTTGCCCGATCCGGCCGGCCCGTCGATGGCCACCACCCGCGAGGCCACGTCAGGCCGCCCCGACCCTGGCCCCCAAGGCCGAAAGGGCCGGGAGGAAGCCCGGAAAGGACACCTCGGACCACTCCATGCCGTCGATCTCACATTCGGCCCGGGCTCCGAGGGCCGCGATCGCCGCCGCCATGGCCAGGCGGTGGTCGCGGCGGGCGGAAGTCCTGCCGCCGGCCAGCCCCCCTCCCTGGACCACCAGGTCCTCACCCTCGACCTCGGCCACGCCGCCCAGGTCCCGCACCATCTCGGCCACCCCGGCCAGCCGGTCACTCTCCTTGGCTCGAAGCTCGGTGCCGCCCGCGAACCCGGTCGCCCCGTCCGCATGGGCGGCGAGGGCAGCGAGGACCGGCACCTCGTCGATCACGAGGGGCAGCTCTCCCGCCGTCACCTCGGTTCCGCGCAGCCCCGCGACATGAGCCACGAACAGCTCACCCACCGGCTCCCCCAGCTCCTCTCCGGTCACACGCGACTCCGTGCCGACGCCCATGCGGCCCAGGACCGACAGGAAGTGCGTGCGGGTGGGGTTCAGCCCGATGCCTCGGATGGTGAGCTCCCCTCCCGTGAGGATCGCCGCCCCCACAAGGAACGCCGCCGACGACACGTCGCCAGGCACTTCCGCCTCGAAGCCATCGTGCTGGAACCGGGAAACGGATATGGTCCGCTCCCCCTCCTCCAGACGAAGGGGGGCGCCCAGCCGGCGAAGGGCACGTTCCGTGTGGTCTCGAGTCCGGGCCGGCTCCACCACCGTCGTCCACCCATCGGCCGCCAGGCCGGCGAGGAGGATGGCCCCCTTCGCCTGGGCGGTGGGCACAGCCAGCTTGTGGCTGATCCCCCGTAACGGCCGGCCGTGGACGTCCACCGGTGGATGCCCGTGGTCGGTGCGGATCGACGCGCCCATCTCCCGGAGCGGCACCGCCACCCGTTCCATGGGCCGCGCCCGAAGGCTCTCGTCACCCGTCAGCGTGGAGCTGAAGGGCGACGCCGCCAGGACCCCGGTGAGCAGCCGCATGGTGGTGCCGGAGTTGCCGCAGTCGAGCGGTCGTCCAGGCACCTGGAGACGATCCCTTCCCTCACCCTCGATGATCAGCTCGGCCCCGGCCTCAGTGGGACCTACCCTGCCATCGACCGTGAGCCCGGCGTCGACCCCCCGATGCTCGAGCATCGAACCCCAAGCCTCAAGCCGAGGTCGAGCTCGGACTCCGACCACCGCGGCCAGGCATCGCGCGGTCGACACCACGTCCAGGGCCCCTGGCAGGCCCGTCAACACGGATGTCCCCCGGGCCGTGGCCGAGAGGATCAGCCAGCGGTGAGCGATGGACTTGTCTCCGGGGACGACGGCCTCGCCCTCCACGGTACCGCCCGGCTCGACCTGGATGCGCACGTCGACCCCCTAGGCAAGCCGGACGGGTTCGAACCCCCGCCCCTGGAGGGCCCTGGCTGCCTCGTCGGCCGCGGAGGAGACCACGGTCAGATGCACGGTGCCCCGTCCACCTTCCGGTGAATGGACGATCTGCAGGTCCTCGATGTTCACGCCTGCGGCTCCCAGGCACGCGGTGAGGTCGGCCAGCGCCCCGGGCCGGTCTGGGACGGCCACCTGGAACACGGCCACCCCCGTCCTCACCGTGGGTTTGGCCCCGAGCGTCAGGCGGGCTTCCTTGGCTTCGGTGAACGCCCGCTCGACGTCTCGGCTCGACCCGGCGATGACCATGTCGCGGATCTCCGACAGCCGCTTGGCGTACAGGTCGATGGCCTCGGCGATCTGGGCCCGGTTGGCCAGCAGGATGTCGCTCCACAGCTGCGGGCTGGAGGCTGCCAGGCGAGTGAGATCCCTGAACCCTCCGGCTGCCAGCAGCAGGATGTCGGGCTCGCCCGCCTCCTCCGTTGCGGCGAGGCCCATCAGCGCGGTCGCGGCCACTTGGGGGAGGTGGCTGACCATGGCCACCAACCGATCGTGACGAAAGGGGTCCATCACCATGGGCTTGGCCCCGACCTTCTCCACCCAGGCCGAGACCCGCACCGTCGCGGCCTCCGCCGTGGCCGACGAAGGGGTCAGCACCCACACGATCCCGTCGAGGACCGAGGATGAGGCCCCGTCGGGACCCGAGCGCTCCGACCCCCCCATGGGATGGCCACCGACGAATCGCGACCTGTCCCCACGCGGGACGGTCCTCTCGACCTCAACCAACACGTGAGACTTCACACTTCCCACGTCGGTGACCACGGCATCGGTGGCCTCGGCCAGCGCCTCGGCCGCCACGGCGGCGATACTCGGCACCGGCGTGCACACGAACACAAGAGACGTTCCCGCCACGGCGTCCGCGATCGAGCCTCCCGGCTGCAGCCCGGAGCGCTCCGAGGCTCGTGCGAGGACGTCCGGGTCGGGGTCGAACCCACGGACCTCTTCCCCCGCGGCTCGGGCGGCAATGGCGATGGACGTCCCGATCAGGCCCGTCCCGACCACGGCAACGTGCTCATCCGAGGTCATCGCGAAGGGACTCCGCCCCGTCGAGGTAGGTGTGCGCCACCCGGTCCAGTGGACGATCCGTGTAGAAGTGCATGAGGACCCGGACCACCATCGGCATCGCGCCCTCGACCGGGATCTCTCGGGCGCAGAGCAGGGGCACGTGGCCCAGTCCCATCTTTCGAGCGGCCTCGGCCGGGAACGCCGACCGGAGGTCGTCGGTAGCGGTGAAGAAGACGCTCACGATGTCACCGCCGGCCACCCCGTTTCGCTCGAGCATCGCAGCCAGCAGGCGCTCCGTCGCGGACAGCACCGATCCGGTGGCGTCCTCCGCCACACGGATGGCCCCTCGAGCCGCGCGGACTTTGGGATCTGCCATGGGTCGCTCGGGCCTCAGGCTACAGGGACGCAGGGGCCCGCCGCCCCGGAAAGGGATGCTCCCGCGACCCGGATGCGGCTACAACCCGGCCGCCCGGTACAGAGCCCGGACCTCGGAAGGCGTGAGGTCTCGCCGCTCGCCCGGGCGAAGCCGACCGAGCTTCACCGGACCGACCCTGAGACGGATCAGTCGGCGAACCGGGAGGCCAACGGTGGCCAGCATCCGGCGGACCTCGCGCTTGCGACCCTCGGCCATGACCAACCGGATCGCCCCCTTGCCCTCCGATCGGGCGACCGAGTGGGCCGCCACGGCCCGGGCCGGGCCGTCCTCGAGCTCCACCCCCCGGCGCAGCCGGCCGATCTGCTGCCTGGTTGGGATGCCCTGCACCTCGGCCAGGTACTCCTTCTCCACCCCGTGCCGGGGGTGGAGGAGCCGGTTCGCCAGCTCGCCGTCGTTCGTGAGGAGCAGGAGCCCCTCGGTCTCCCGGTCCAGCCGTCCGACCGGGAAGACCCGGACGTCCTGCGGAAGGTAGGCCCCGAGGTCCGTCTTCGCGTGGGGATCCCGCAACGTCGTCGTCACCCCCGTCGGCTTGTGCAGGGCGAGGTAGCGGAGGCCGGGATCGACGCTCGCCCGGCGCCCGTCCACCTCCACGACGTCTCGGGACGGATCCACCCGGTCGCCCAGGAGGGCCACCCGCCCATTCACACTGACCCGCCCCTCACGGATCAGGTCCTCGGATGCCCGGCGCGAGCCGAATCCGGCCCGGGCCAGGGTCCGCTGCAACCGCTCCTCGGGCATGTCGGAGGAGCTAGTCGCCCGCCTCGGCCTCGGCTTCCTCCCCCGAAACCTGGCCGAGCAGCGGGGCGAGCGGAGGGAGCGCGGAGATGGAGGCAAGTCCGAGTCGCTCCAGGAAGTCCGGAGTCGTCCCGTACACCATGGGTCGGCCAGGACCCTCCTCCCGTCCAACCTCGGCAACCAGCCCCCGGTCCACCAGCGCCCGAATGACCCCGTCGGAGTTCACCCCCCGGATCCCGGTGATCTGGTGCCGGGTCACCGGCTGCTTGTAGGCCACGATGGCCAAGGTCTCGAGCGACGCCTTGGTCAGGCGGGCGTGCCGCGAGGAGAGCACGTACTGCTCGACGAACGGCGCTGCGTCTGGATGGGTGCTCAGGCGCCACCCGCCGGCCACGTTTCGAAGCACGACCCCCGACCCCCGTTCCTCGTACGCACGGGCGAGGGCCTCGCACAACTGGTCCACCTCGCGACGATCCATCTCCAAGGACTGGGCCAGCACGGTCGAGGAGACCGGCTCGTCCGAGACGAACAGCAGCGCTTCCAGCGCGCGCGTCGCGTCCGAGGGCTGGCTCACCCCTCGCGCCCCCGCCACTCGACATCGATCTCGCCGAACGTCTCCGCCTGCGCCAGGCCGACCTTGCCCTCTCGGTACAGCTCGAGGAGGGCGAGGAACCGCACGACGACGTGGATCCGGTCCTCGCAGTCGGCCACCAGGTCGCGGAACCTGGCTCGCCCCATCCGGCCGAGGGCGTCGGTCACGGCGCTCACGGCGTCCTCCATCGAGTAGCGGATGGGAGTGACGTGATAGAGGTCGAGAGGCGGCGGCGGCCGCAGCAGTGTCGCGGCGATCCTCGCCAGGTCGTGGGCCGAGACCCGCTCGAGCACGTCGGGGTACAGGTGGGCGAACTCCGGCGGAGGGCCGGCCCCCCGTGTGTGGTGGAGCGCCTCCTTCTCCATCCTCCGAGCCAGCTCGCCGGCCACCTGGCGGACGGCGGCCAGCTCCAGGCTCCGCGCGTACGCGAGGTCGGGCGACACGCCAAGCATGTCCTCCTCGTCCAGGACCTCGGGCCGCGGCATGAGCCGGCCCACCTTCAGTTCCAGTAGGACGGCGCAGACCGCCAGGAACCATGTCGCCTCCTCGAGGGTCCAGTTCTCGACCCGCTTCGAGTACGACAGGTAGAGGTCGGTGACGCGTCCGATGGACACATCGCACACGTCGACCTTCTGCTCCAGGATGAGGTCCGCCAGGAGCCGGAACGGCCCGGCGAACACCGGCAGCTCGACGGTGAATCTGCCACCAGCGTCGGTCCGCTCGTCGCTCATGCCAGGTTCATCGCCCGTCGGACGGCCTTCATCGTGTCCTCCACCACCGGCCGAACCTTCGCGGCGCCCTCGGCCAGGACCTCGTCCACGATCTCCGGCGTCCGTTCGAGCTCCGCGCGCCGCTCGCGAAACGGGCGGTAGTACTCGACGATCCGGTCGGCCAGGTCCATCTTGTCCTCGACGCATCCCAAGGCGCCCGAGCGACAGTTCGCGTCGATCCACGCAACGTGGTCCGGCGCGGAGAACAGCCGCTGCAGCGTGAAGATGGGGCAGATCTCGGGCCGCCCGGGATCGCCCAACCGGATCTTCTTGGGGTCGGTGATGAAGGTCCGCACCTTCGCCCTGATGTCGTCCGGCCCGTCCGAGACGCCGATGAAGTTGTCCAGCGACTTCGACATCTTCCGGCCGTCGGAACCGGGGATGAGGGGCAACTCGGAGAGCAGCGGTTGGGGCTCCACCAGGACGGGGCCGTACAGCCGGTTGAACCGGCGCACGATCTCCCGGGAGATCTCCAGATGTGACACCTGGTCTTCCCCGACGGGCACCAGCTCCCCCTTCACGATCGCGATGTCCACCGTCTGGATCACCGGGTAACCCAGGAGCCCGTAGTTCGCGATGTCGCGCTCGGCCAGATCGCGGAGGCGCTCCTTGTACGTGGGGACCCGTTCCAGCCAGCCGAGGGGCGTGATCATGCCAAGCAGCAGGGTGAGCTCGGCGACCTCCGGGACGTCGGACTGGCGGTAGACCGTGGCCTTGGCCGGATCGATCCCGGCGGCCAGCCAGTCGAGCACGAGGCTACGGACCCGATCGGGCAGCAGCTCGGTCCGGTCGTAGTCCGTCGTGAGCATGTGCCAGTCCGCAACGAAGAAGAACGCGTCGTGCTCTTCCTGGAGCTTCATCATGTTGAGGATGTTGCCGAACCAGTGGCCGACGTGGAGGGGACCGGTCGGCCGGTAGCCCGTCAGGACCCTGGCCCTACGCGCGGTATCCGGGGGCGATGTGGAGGGAGCCTTCGCGTCGATGTCGCGATGATACTGCCGGGACCGGGAGGCTCCCCCGAAGGATCAGCAGTTCTCGGCGCCGGCCACCACCGTGCAGACCGCGCGGAACAGGCCGTTCACGATGCTGAGGAACGGGCCGCCCAGCAGGAAGAAGATCGCCAGCATGAACAGCACGAGGTACTGGTCCAGCCCCTGATAGATCTCCCGAACCCGGGGCGACAGGACCCGGGCCAGCAGCTTCGAGCCGTCCAGGCCCGGCACCGGCATGAGCTGGATGACGAGCATGTACACGTTCACCAGGAGCCACGAATAGGCGAACGTGGCCGCCTCGCCTGCCAGGCCGAACCGGAGCGCGATCCCGGCCACAGCCGCCAATACCAGGTTCGCTCCCGGTCCGGCGAGGACGACGATCAGCGAGTCCCGATTCGGGTTTCGAAGGTGCCTGAAGTCCAGCGGCATGGCTTTGGCGTACGCGAACACCGGGATGACGAAGCCGGCCTCGGCCGCGACAAGGATCAGCGCAAGCGCGGGCAAGATGATGGTCCCGAAGGGGTCGATGAGCGGCCGGGGGTCCAGCGTCAGCCGACCCCACCGACGAGGGCTCGGATCGCCGAGGCGGTCGGCGGCGAGCGCGTGACCGTACTCGTGGAGCACCAAGCTCGGAACCAGTGCGATGAGCAAGTAGAGCGCGAACCTCAGACCATCCACGGCGGCTCCCGAGCTCCGCCCGTCAGCCGCCGTACCAGCCGTGGACGAGCGGTGGAGGCTCGACCGGACGTTCGCTCAGGGTGAGCGCCGACAGGACGCGAGCGACGCACTGGCGGGCGGCGGCTTCGTCTCGGGCGTGGATCGTCCCGATCTCCTCCCCCGTCTCCAACCGGTCTCCGATCTTTGGCCGGAACACGATACCGACCGCGGGATCGACCGGGTCTCCCTTTTTCTTCCTTCCCGCCCCGAGGTCGGTGCTGGCCCGGCCGAGGGCCTCAGCGTCCACCGCGGCGAGGTGCCCGGCGCGATCGGCTTCGATGGGACGGCGCACCGGGGCCTTCGGGAGGACCGTCCACGGATCGTCGACGACCCTGGGGTCGCCCCCCTGCGCCTCCACCATGGCCCGGAACGCCTCCAGGGCCTTCCCCGAATCCATGGCCGTGGCCGCGGCGCTCCGCCCCTCGCCCATACCGGCATCGGTGAGGCGCGACAGCGCTTCACCGGCGAACAGCACGGAGAGATCGCGCAGCCGCCCGTGCGATCCCCCCGAGAGAAGCGTCACGGCCTCCGCGACGTCGAGGGCGTTGCCGATGGCCTCCCCCAGGGGTTGGGACATGTCCGTCACCGCGGCCCGGCACGTCCTCCCCCAATCGGCGGCGAGGGCCGTGCACGTCTCGGCCAGGGCACGGGCGTCCTCCGGCGTCTTCATGAACGCTCCGCTGCCCGCCTTCACGTCGAGCAGGATGAGCTCGGTCTCCACGGCGAGTTTCTTCGACATCACGCTCGCCGCGATGAGCGGGATGGAGGGCACCGTGGCGGTGGCGTCGCGGAGCGAGTACAGCGCCCCGTCGGCGGGGACGATGTCGTGGGTCTGCGCCGCAACGGCGCATCCGACCCGCTCCACCTGGCGCACGAGCTCCTCGGGCGACAGCTCGGTGCGAAGTCCGGGGATCGACTCGAGCTTGTCCAGGGTCCCGCCGGTGTGCCCCAGGCCACGCCCCGAGAGCTTGGCCACTGCCAGGCCGAGGGACGCGGCCAACGGGACGAAGGCCAGGGTCACGCCGTCGGCCACGCCGCCGGTCGAGTGCTTGTCCACGGTGGGGCGGGACACGTCGCTGAGAGCGATGGTCCTGCCCGACGCGACCATGGCCCGGGTCAGGGCCAACGTCTCGCCGGGGTCCAGGCCTCGGATGAACGCTGCCATCAGGAAGGCGGCGGCCTGGTAGTCGGGGATCTGGCCCTCGGCGAACCGTGTGACGAAGTCGGCCAGGTCTTCCGGCTGCAGGCGTCTGCCATCACGCTTGAGGGCGAGCACATGTCGAGGGTCCTGAATCGTCACCTCGTCATCGGCCTCTCCCTGTTACGTCGGGCGATAGCACCGTCAACCTCACCTCGAGGGTTTGCCCACCACGGGGAAGCCCCACGAGGCGAACCGTCAACCTTCGGCTGAGGGAAGGCTCGACCGATCACCCTCACAGCCCGATCTCCGGGGCGAAGCTTTCCCCCGCCAGGCCCTCGGTCTTGACGTCCAGGAGGTCGGCGACCGTGGTACCGAGATCGGCGAACGTCGGGCGGGATCCCAGGTCCACGGGGCCATCGGGCAGACCGGACGCGAGCAATGGGGTGCGCTCCCGGGAATGGTCCGTTGGCGGGGTCGTGGGGTCGCACCCGTGGTCGCCCGTGAGGAACATCACTCCCCCGTCCAGAGCCGATTCCAGCTCGGCCAGGCGAGGGTCGAGGGCCTCGATGCACGCGGCGTAGCCCCTCGGATCGTTGCGATGGCCGTACTTGCTGTCGAAGTCCACCAGGTTGGTGAACACGAGGGCCGGCGAGGGGCGCGCCAGGTACTCGAGCGTGATGTCGAGGCCATGGTCGTTCGAGTCGGAGTAGCGGGCCTCGGTCATCCCCTGTCCGGCGAAGATGTCCTGGATCTTCCCAACGCCGTACACGCCGACCCCGCCGTCGCGGCAGAAGTCGAGGACGGTCTTCCCCGGGGGCGGCATCGAGAAGTCACGCCGCTCCGGAGTTCGGGTGAAGTGACCGGGCGTTCCGGTGAACGGCCGGGCGATGACTCTCCCCACGTTGTGCTCCCCGGTGAGGATGCGCCGCGCGAAACGGCACCACTGGTACAGGGTCGGGAGCGGGACGACCTCCTTGTGCGCCGCGATCTGGAAGACAGAGTCGCCGCTCGTGTACACGATGGGCCGCCCCGTGCGCAGGTGCTCCTCGCCCAGCTCCTCGATGATCTCGGTCCCGGATGCCGCCCTGTTGCCGAGCACCGCGCGGCCGATCGCCTCCTCGAACGGATGGATGACCTCCGGTGGGAAGCCCTCCGGGTACAGGGGGAACGGGCGCTCCAGGACGATGCCGCACATCTCCCAGTGACCCGTGGTCGTGTCCTTGCCCGCGGAACGCTCGGTGAGGCGGCCGTGGGCGGTCCCCGGCCCCGCCGTCGTCGCCATGCCCTCGATCGGCGTGAGCAGGCCCAGGCCGAGACGCTCGAGGTTCGGCGCCTGGATCCCACCCACCGCCCGGGAGCAGTTTCCGAGCGTGTCCGAGCCCTCGTCGCCGTACGCCGCGGCGTCGGGAGCGTCTCCCACTCCGAACGAGTCGCACACGAGCATCAGGATCCTGGGGACGCGAGCCGTGGTCACCAACCGGTCACCGGCCCTCGCCCCGCTGCTTGCACCCGATGCACAGGATGGCCCACGGGAGCGCCTCCAGACGTTCGATCGAGATCGGTCGGCGGCAGGACTCGCAGGTCCCGTATGTCCCGAGCTCCATCTTGGTCATGGCCCGGTTCACGTCCCGCAGGTTGGAGCGCAGGGCTTTCATCACCGACAGCAGCCGGGCGCGTTCCGCCGTGCTGTGCGCGCTGTCGGCGAAGCCCCGCTCCACGTCGATCTCGACATCGTCCGAGTCGGGCGCACCGCCCAGCTCCACGATCTCCTTGCGCAGGTTGTCCCGGTGCTCGTCCAGGACGGCCCGGAGGTCGGCCATCTTCGTCTCGTCGATCACGCTCGGTCCCCCGTCGCCACGGCTCCGGTCCGCCGGGCCCGAGGATGTGTGCTGAAGTACACCTCGCGGAGATGTTCCTTGGTGACCAGGGTATAGATCTGCGTCGTGGCGACGCTCGCGTGACCCAGGAGCTCCTGGACCACTCGGACATCGGCCCCTCCCTCGAGCAGATGGGTGGCGAAGGAATGGCGGAGGGTGTGCGGCGTCACCCGCTTGCCGATGCCGGCGCTCCGCGCGTGGGCCGCCAGGATCTTCGCGCAGCCCTGCCGGGAGAGCCGCCCACCCCGCTGGTTGAGGAACAGGGCCGACCGCGAGCGAACAGTGGCCAGGGACGGTCGCCCACGAGTGAGGTAGGCGGCCAGCGCCCCCCGGGCATACCGCCCGAGCGGCACGTCGCGCTCCTTGCTCCCCTTGCCCAGCACCCGGACGCTCCCCTCCTCCATCTCGAGGTCGTCGACGTCGAGGCCGACCAGCTCGGTCACTCGAAGGCCCGCCCCGTACAACATCTCGAGCACCGCTCGATCCCGAAGGCCAGCAGGGGTTTCGTCCGGGGGTGACGCCAGGAGCCGCTGGACGTCCTCGACCGAGAGCGGGCGAGGGAGCGATCGAGGAAGCTTGGGGCGGACCACGCCCGCGGAGGGGTCCCGGTCGGCCCGACCCTCCCGCATGAGGAACCGATGGAACGATCGAACCGATGACAGGGCTCGGACCACCGAGGTGGCCCGGTAGGGCCTCCCATCGTGATGGGTCGAGGACGACAACCGGGCGATGAACCCGGCCACGGCGGCGTCGTCGACGGCCCGCGCGTCGCGTACCTCGCGGGACGCGAGGTACGACGCGTAGCGCGCCAGGTCCCGCCGGTACGCAGAGAGGGTGTTGGCGGACAGTCCCCGCTCCACCGAGAGGTGATCGAGGAACCGCTCGATCTGGGTCGACATGACCTCCGTCACTAGCCTCCTCCGGCGTGCGCCCTAGGACAAGCCGTCGACGAGGCTACCGAGCGGCACGAATGCGAGGTCGTGGGCCTCGGCCACGCCCTGGTTCGTCACCTGCCCCGCGTAGACGTTCACGCCGTGTGCCAGCGCACCATCGAGCCGGACCGCCTCCTCCAGGCCGTGCGCCGCGATCTCGAGCGCATACGGAAGCGTGACGTTCGTCAGCGCGTACGTGGAGGTGCGCGGGACCGCGCCGGGCATGTTCCCAACGCAGTAATGGACCACGTCGTGCGCCACGTACACGGGATCGGAATGGGTGGTCATGTGGGCCGTCTCAACGCAGCCGCCCTGGTCGATCGAGATGTCCACGATGACGGCGCCGGGCCGCATAGTTCGCACCATGTCCTCGGTGACGAGCTTCGGGGCCCGGGCCCCCGGGACCAGCACGGCGCCGATCACGAGATCTGCCTCCGGCACGAGCTGCTCGATCGCCAGCACGCTGCTCATCACGGTCTGGATCCGTCCCCGCTGGATCTGATCGACGAATCGCAGACGGTCGACGTTCTTGTCCAGGACGACGACCTCCGCTTCCATCCCCGCGGCGATCCACGCAGCGTTCAGCCCGGCCATCCCCGCGCCGAGCACCAGGACCCGCGCGGGGGCGACACCAGAGACGCCGCCCATCAACACGCCCCGGCCCCCGTACGGCCGCTCGAGGAAGTTCGCCCCAACGTGCGGGGCCATCCGCCCCGCGATCTCGCTCATCGGGGCGAGAAGCGGCAGGCGGCCGTCCTCGAGCTGAACCGTCTCGTAAGCGACGGACGCCACCTTCCGCTCGATCAGGAACTCGGTCAGTCGCTTGTCCGCGGCGAGGTGGACGTACGTGAACAGGATCTGGCCCTCCCGGAACCGGTCGTACTCCTCGGGCTGGGGCTCCTTCACCTTCAGGATCATGTCCGACGTGTCGAAGACCGCGCCGGCGTCGGGCAGGATCTCGGCTCCAGCCGCCCTGAACAATTCGTCCGAGAGGGCCGAGCCCATGCCGGCGCCCGCCTCCATGACCACCTCGTGGCCCGCTCTGGCGAGCTCGCGAACCCCCTCGGGCGTGGCCGCCACCCGGAACTCGTTGTCCTTGACCTCTCTCGGGATCCCGACGATCACGTTCGGCTCCCTCTCCTGGCCAGGATGCGACAGAAGCGTACCCGACCGCGCCGGACAGGCTCAGCAGGCGGAGCTCAGCAGGGGAGCTCACCCCGGGGTTCGTCTCGCGCCGGCCAGGAGCAGCGCCACCGCGGTCTTCGCGTCGCGCACCCGGCCGGCCCGCGCAGCGGCGACCATGTCGTCGAACGGCCGGCGCAGCACCTCGATCCCCTCCTCCGGGGGCCCCTCCTGTCGGTCACCCGTCCACGCCTCGAACAGATGGATGTACTCGTCGGCGAAGCCCGCGGAGGTGTAGATGCCCCCAACGAACTCAAGCGATCGGTGACGGTACCCCGTCTCCTCGAACAGCTCCCGGGCCGCACAACCGAGCGCGTCCTCCCCGTCCACGTCGAGGATGCCTGCCGGGATCTCCACCAAGGTCCGGCGGATGGCCGGGCGGAACTGCCGAACCAAAAGGACGTCGCCGTCCGGCGTCAGCGGAAGGACCGCTGCGGCTCCCGGATGGCGGATCACCTCGAAGTCGTGGCCGTCCCAGGACTCGACCTCGACGCGGATCAGCCGTCCGGCGAAGCCCTCCCTCGTCGATTGGGGCTCCACCGAGGTGTCCGTCAGCCGGAGACGGGGACGGGGCGCTCCGCCGAGGCGGTCCGATGGGCGTGCGCCGCTCCCACGAACTCCCGGAAGAGCGGGTGCGGCCGGGTGGGCCGGGACCGGAGCTCCGGATGGAACTGGCCCCCCATGAAGAACGGGTGGTCGGGCAGCTCGATGATCTCCACCAATCGTCCGTCGGGCGAGAAGCCGGAGAACACCAGCCCGTGCTCCGAGAGGATCTGATGGTAGGTCGGGTTGACCTCGTATCGATGCCGGTGACGCTCGTACACGACCTGCTCCCCGTAGGCTGCCGCGGCCCTGGTCCCCGGCACCAGATGGCAGGGCTGTGCCCCCAGGCGCATGGACCCACCGAGGTCGGATACGTTCTTCTGCTCGGGCAAGAGATCGATCACCGGGTGGGGGGTCGCTGGGTCGAACTCCGAGGAGTTCGCGCCCTCGAGGCCGCACACGTTCCGCGCGTACTCGATGACGGCACACTGCAGCCCCAGGCACAGACCGAGGAACGGCACACCACTCTCCCTCGCGTAGTGGATCGCCTCCAGCTTTCCCTCGATGCCCCGCCACCCGAACCCGCCGGGCACCACGATGCCGTCGATGCCCGACAGCACGGTGGCGGCGTCGGCCTGGTCGAGCTCGTCCGACGACACCCACGTGATGTCCACCTCGGCCCCGTGGTGGAACCCTCCGTGGCTGAGGGCCTCGATCACCGACAGGTAGGCGTCTCGGAGGTTCACGTACTTCCCGACGATCGCGATCGATACCGGGTCGGTCGCAGCGTCGATCCGCTCGATCAGGCCATTCCACTCGGAGAAATCCGGCTCGGCGTCGATCCGGAGATGGTTGGCGAGCTCGCGATCCAGCCCCTCCCTGCGAAGCAACAGCGGCACCCGGTAGATGGAGTCGGCATCCGGCGCGGAGATCACGCCGGAGATCGGAACATCGCACAGGAGGGAGATCTTCTCCTTCAGGTGGCGCCCGATAGGCCGGTCGGAGCGACACACGATGACGTCGGGCTGCAGGCCCAGCGAACGCAGCTCCTTCACCGAGTGCTGCGTCGGCTTGGTCTTCAACTCACCGGTGGGGCCGATGAACGGCATGAGTGAGACGTGGACGAACGCGCACCGGTCTCGCCCGACCTCGTTCCTGAGTTGCCGGATGGCCTCCAGGAACGGGAGGCTCTCGATGTCACCGACCGTGCCGCCGACCTCGACGATCAGCAGGTCGGCGTTCTCGGCGGTGGCGTAGGACCGGATCCGCTCCTTGATCTCGTCGGTGATGTGCGGGATGACCTGCACGGTCTTGCCCAGGTAATCGCCCCGACGCTCCTTCTGGATGACCGCGGAGTAGACCGCGCCGGTAGTGAGGTTGGAGCCGCGGTGCATGTTCTCGTCGGTGAACCGCTCGTAATGGCCGAGATCGAGGTCGGTTTCGGCTCCGTCGTCCAGGACGAACACCTCGCCGTGCTCGAACGGATTCATGGTTCCGGGATCTACGTTGACGTACGGATCGAGCTTCTGGAGGGCGACTCGCAGGCCACGCGACGTGAACAGCCGGCCCAGCGAGGCAGTGGTGATCCCCTTGCCAAGGCCCGAGGCGACCCCACCGGTGACGAAGACGAACTTCGGCTCTTTCTGCACCTCGGGATTGCATCCTAGCAGACAGGGGTGATGTGCCGCGTCTACGAGGGTTCGTCGGAAGCGGGGACCCTGCCCAGCCGGTCGAACCATCGAAGCGGTGCGGCCGTGTCGATCAGGCGGGAAAGCGTCACGGTGTCGGCGAGCACGTTCAGTGTGACCGCCACGCCGGCCGCCACCCACACCCACGGCGATGGGAGGACGACGTACAGCCCAAGGCCGGCCGTGAAGCCCAGGAGGTTCGATCCCCCGTCGCCGAGCATCGCCCGCTCACGAAGATCTGCCGGGAGGGCCAGGATCGCACCCAGCAGGACTCCGGGCACGCTCGGCGCCAGCCGCATTGGAACGCCGGCCACCAGGACGGCCCCTCCGGCGAGCACGAAGTACTTGAGGGCCCTGCCGGGACGGACGTCCAACCCGGTCCACAGGTTGGCACAGCCCGCCAGTAGGACGACGCCGGCCAGGCGGGTGACGCCGAGGTGGACGGGCTGAGCCGCCACCACAACCACCGAGCTTCCCGCGATGATGACCAGCTTGATGATGCCGGTGGTCATGTGGCCCGACCCCAATGACCGCAGGTGCGCGCGAAGTCCTCGAGGGCCGGAGGCGATGAGGTCGTCCATCAGCCCCACGGCGAACACCAGCAGGCTTCCACCGAGCGAGATCCATGCGGCGGCATCGAGCGACAGTCCCTGCATGGTCACGATGGTCAGGCCGGCGAACAGGCCGATGATCGCCCCGGGGACGATGGCCACCAGCCCGAGGGTCGCGGGAAGTTGCTCGCCCCGGTAGTTCTCGGCACGGAACCCGCTCCACCCCGTCATCGAAGTCCTAGGGCCCGCGGCGCCACCGCGAACAGCACGTCGAGACCCTGCCGGGCTCGATGAGCGAACCCTCCGATGCCTCGCCCGGTTGCGCGGTGGTCGAGGTCCGCCGGGACCTCGACCACCCGGAACCCCCGGCGAACGGCGTCGATGGTCATCCCCGTCTCCAGCCCGAACCCCGCCGACAGGGGCCGGCATGCCTCGATCGCCTCGTGGGTGATCGCGCGTTGTCCCGAAAGCGGCTCGACGGCCTGGAACCCGCTCAGCAACCGGATGGCGCGCCCCGCCGACCGCTTCACAAGCCCGAACCCCCCGTTCCGCGCCGGAGGCAAGACGGCGATCGCAAGGTCGGCCCGGCCCTCGAGCACCTCGGACAGGACCGGACCGAGCCGAGCCGCGGTCCGGCCGAGGTCCGCGTCAGCGAGGAGCCAGACCCCAGCAGGCGGGAGCCGGCGGAGCGCGGCGTCGACCGCCCGGCCCTTGCCTGCCCGGCGCCGGCCTAGCAAGACCCCCGCCCCCGCGGCCAGGGCCGCGGAGGCCGTCCCGTCGGTGGAGGCGTCGTCCATGACCACCACCTCCGCGATCTGCGGGATGGAGCGCAGGGCCGACACCGTGGCCGCGATCCGGTCTGCCTCGTTGCGGGCGGCGACGAGCGCGCGCACGCTCGGGTTAGTCACGTGAGGGGTGGAAGGGGGGCCGTCGCTCCGGCCTTGATCCCGTAGTTGCCTCCCTGTCCCAGGACCAGGAGCCGCTCCAGCCCGAGGACGAGCGCCGCTCCGCCAACCGAGAAGTCGAGGTCGTCCACGGTCACCATCGACGGCTCCGTGCCGTCGCCGGCGGCTCCATCGGCCCGCAGCGCCGGAACGAACGGATAATCGGTCGACACGCTCTCACCCGCGGCGACGGTGGCACCACGCTGGACGAGCCCCTCCACGAGGGGCACGAAGAAGAGCTGCGGATCGACCAGGGGCTCGCCTCGCCCACCGGAGAGGACGATCACCAACTGGTCCTTGCCTCCGATCCCCGGGAGGTCTCCCTGCGAGATCGAGGGCGAACCCGGCGTGGTGGTCAGGAAGTTCGTGGTCAGGAGGTCGTCCAGGATGTCCGTTCCGCTCGGCGAGACGGCCCGCCGGGGCGCGCCCACGGCCAGGCGTTGGGCGAGCACCTCGGCGGCGCGCATCTGGAGCGTCGGCGTCTCGGTGTTGCCCGCCATCCCCAGGAGCTCCGCCAGCGCCTCCCGGGATGGTTCGTCGCGGACCGCCATCCGGTCGGTGATCGACAGCTCGGCCACCATCCTGACGGCGGCCTCCGACAGCGAAAGCCGTACCTGGGACAAGAGGCGTGGGTCCACGGCGTCGTCTGTGACCAGCACCACAGGCCGGTCCGTCAGGGTGCCCTGGTCGAGCGAGGGCAGGATGTCGCCCGCCTCCTGGAGGTCTCCGACCTGCGCCTTGAGATCGCTGACCTCCGCCCGCGTATCCGCCAGGTCCTGCCCGAGTTGGTTGGCTTGGCTCCGAAGGTCCTTGATCAGGGCGGGCTGCACGACGGACGACCCGAACAACAGGCCGAGCCCCACGGCCAGGAAGATCGCGACGATCGTGAAGATGTGGTACCGGAACGAGATCAAATCAGCTCCTTCAGGTGGAACAGCCACTGACGGAACCGTTCGAACAAGAGCGTCACGTAGGTGCTCAGGACCGGGGAGATGGCGATGATCAGGATCATCACGACGAGCGCCGCCCCGATCAGCAACACCGTGTCACGGGTCCGGATCCTCGGGGTGTAGACGCGGGAGACGCCCTTCGCGTCCATCAGCGTCTCTCCCACGCGCAGCCGCACCAGGAACGTGCTGGCCATGCCCATCCGCCCCTTGTCCAGGAACTCGCGGAGGTTCCCGTGGCTGCCCACGGTGACGATGAGGTCGGCCCCCTTCTCGTGGGAAAGGAGCAGGGCCACGTCCTCGCTCGTGCCCGCCGCGCGCACGATCGTGTACGGGACGCCCAGGTCCTCGAGTCTGGCCTGCCCCGGGGCGAACCCGTCCCGGTACGCATGGAGGACGATCTCGGTCGGTTGCTTGCGCCGCAGGCGTTTCGGCCGGGACAGCGCGAGCCGCAGCGCGGAGTCGGACACGCTGTCCATATCCCCGATGATGAGGTCGGGCGCATACCCCGCCTCGATGAGCGCGTCGGCGCCCCCGTCGACGCCGACGAGCACCGGCCGAACATCGCGGATGTACGAGCCTAGGGCGGCCAGGTCTTCCTTGTACCGGTAGCCCCGGACGACGACCAGGACGGGCCTGCCGGCCAACTCGTGCGCGAGCTCCGGAAGCCCCGACCCGCCGAACAGGAGATCGCGTTCGCGTTGCATGAAATCCACGGTGTTGCGGGCGAAGCTCTCGAAGCGATCGGCCAGTCCGGCGCGAGCCTCCTCCATGGCCAGGCGGACCGATTCCTCGCCCTGCCTGACGCCCACCGCGAGCAATCGGTCCCCAACCAGGATGCGGTCCCCATCGACCTTGACCAGGTCACCCTCCCTGACCTTGCGGATCAATAGTGGGCCCACGCCGTCGACCAGGGGGATCCCGGCGTCGAGCAGAATGAGTGGCCCGAGGTTCGGGTACCGACCGCTGATCGAGCGTCTCGCGTTCACCACGGCGGCCACACCCGCCCCGACCAGTCCCTCGGCAGAGACCCGGTCCAAGTCCTCGTGGTCCAGCACGGCGACGTCGCCGGGTTGCAACCGGCCCACCAGGCGCTTGGTCCGGGCGTCGACCCGGGCCACGCCCTGCTGGGGCCGCTCCCTCCGCTGCGGCCGCCGAAGCAGACTCCGGGCCCTCGATGTGGACGTGTCGATCGCCTCCCATCGCGCGGACCGCAGGCGGTCAGCGCCGAATCGGATCGGCGCGACAAGGGTATCCGAACCGGCTCTCCGGGAGGGTGCCGGCTCGGCCTGGTCAGCGCTCCCCGCCCGGAAGCCCGAACTTCTCGCGCACCAGGGCGTGGAAGGCCGGGGCGTCGTGCCGGCGGACCAGGCGGGCCGGGTTGGGGGCCGCACCGATCCCCACCCTCGATCCGATCGGAAGCTCGAGGCTCTCCCGTCCATCGGCCGAGATCAGCCCGGGCTCGTCGCCCACCACCTCGAGGGTCACCCTGTCGTCGGCGCCGATCACCAGGGTCCGGTCGAACACCATGTGGGGCGCCACCGGGGTGACCAGCAAGCACGGGATCGCCGGCGTCACGATCGGCCCACCCGCCGAGAACGAGTACGCCGTGGAGCCGGTGGGGGTGGCCACGATGACGCCGTCGCCCGAGAGTGTCGTGACGTAGACGTCCCCCACGTACAGGGCCAGCCGGACCAGACGGTGACGGGCTCGCTTCTCCACGATGACCTCGTTCAGGGCCCACTGGGGCGCGAAATCATCGCTCTCCGGACGTGCCAGCACGGCCAGTCGCTCCTCGATCCTGGCTCCGCCCGTCGCGACGAGCTCGAGGAGGGGAGGCGCCTCCTCGGGCTCCACCTCTGTCAGGAAGCCCATCCGGCCCACCTTGACCCCGAGGACCGGACACCCCACGGCCGAAGCCACATGGGCCGCCCTCAGGAACGTGCCATCGCCCCCCACCGACAGGATCAGCTCGAGGCCGTCCGCGAACTCAGCAGCCATCCGATCGTCGCCGTTCGCCGGATCGAACCACCGGACCTCGATGTCGCGGTCGTCGAACCATTGCGACAGGCGCTTGGCCGCCGCCATCGCCGTCTCGCGGGCCGGATGGACGACGAACCCGGCCGCCTTCACGATCCCCCTCCGATGCGCCTGCCCTCGCCGATGACGCCGTCGAGATCGGGCGGCTGCGCGAGGCCGCCCTTCACCGCGTGGATGAAGAACTCGACATTGCCGGCGGGGCCGGGGAGAGGGGACGCCATCGCCTGGTCGGGCATCGCTTCCGACGCTTCGCAGGCCGCGACGACCCCTTCGAGGGCCCGCCGCCACACGTCGGGGTCGCGGACCACGCCGTGCGCGCCGACGTCCTTCGGCCCCGCCTCGAATTGTGGCTTCACCAGCAGCACCAGGTCGGCGCCTTCCATCGCCACCTCGGCAAGCGCGGGGAGGACCAGGCGAAGGGAGATGAACGACAGGTCGGCCACCACTACCTGGGGGATGAAGGGGAGATCGGCCGGAACGAGGTCGCGCACGTTCGTGCGCTCCAGGAGCGTGACCCGGGAGTCCCGGCGAAGCTCCCACGCCAACTGACCGTACCCCACGTCGACGGCCACGACCCGGGCCGCCCCTCGCTGTAGCAGGCAGTCGGAGAAGCCACCGGTGGACGCGCCCGCGTCGAGGGCATCGCTGCCGGCAACGCCCACCCCGAACCGCTCCAGTGCCGCGTCGAGCTTGTCACCACCTCGGGAAACGTACCGGCGGGGCGGCCCGGCGAGACGAAGGGCCTCGTCCTGTCGAACGAGCGTCGACGGCTTGCTCGTCGGGCGGCCCCCGACCACGACCAACCCGTTTCGCACGGCTTCCTGCGCCTCCGTGCGGGTGCGGGCCAGACCTCGCCGGACCAGCTCGGCATCCAGCCGCCGGCGGGTCACCGTGACCTGGCTCAGGCCCCGTCCGTGGCCGTGCTGCGCTTCGTTGCGGAGGTCGGCTTCTTTGCCCGGGAACGCGCCGCCGCCGGCTTCTTGGCAGTAGCAGCTGGTCCACCGACCTGGCGTTCCAGCTCGCGCACCCGCCGCTTCAGCGCGTCGACCTCGTCGCGGCCCGCGACACCCAGGGACTTCATCTGGGACTTGACCTCACGCTGCACCGCCTCGGAGAGGCGCTGGCGGTTCTTGTTCGACCAGTCGATGAGTTCCCGGGCGACCTTCTGAACCTGCTCGCTGGTCTGGCCCTGCATGAGCGAGCGGGCCATCTCCTGCGCCCGCGCCGGCGACAGCTTCTGCATCGTGGCCTCCATGTTCCTTCGACCTCTGTGCCCCGGCCATGAGAACCCTCCATGAGCCGAGGCATCCGTGGCCATTAAGGATACCCCGCGCCACCTGCGCCTCCTCGCCTGCTAGGCTCGCGCGGTGAGGGTCGGAGGCTCGTGAGGGCCGGGGACCGCCGCCCGTGATCCCCATCCGCGACGTCAACCCAACGACCCGCACCGCGTGGATCACGCTCGCGCTGATCGCAGCGAACGTCGTCGTCTTCCTCCTGTGGCAGCCGACCCTCGGCGCCAACAGCGAGACCCGCACGTTCTTCTTCTTCTACTGCCACGCCCTCGTGCCGTGGGAGATCACGCACCAGACGACCCTGGCCGAAGGAGGGGCGGCCGCGAGGGATGCCATCGAGGCCGACCTGGTCCCTCAGCTCGAGCCGGGGGTCGGGGCCGCCCTCCAGCAGGAGCTCCAGCGGCGGTGTCCCGAGAAGGCCGTGAACCTGTCGATCCCGGTCTCGATGTTCCTGCATGGAGGGTGGCTCCACATCGCCGGCAACATGTTGTTCCTCTGGATCTTCGGCAACAACGTCGAGGATCGGCTGAAACGACCGCTGTTCATCGCGTTCTATTTCCTGGGGGGCCTGGCCGCCACCGCTCTCCAGCTGGCGTTCGGCCCCAACTCGACCATCCCCAACGTCGGCGCCTCCGGCGCCATCGCGGCGGTCCTCGGCGCGTACCTCGTACTGTTCCCCCGGGCGCGCGTCTACACGATCGTGATCTTCTACTTCATCACCGCCATCGAGCTCCCGGCCGTCGCCGTCCTGGGGTTCTGGTTCGTCCTGCAGCTGTTCAGCGGAGTGGGAGGTCTCGGCGCCGACGTGAACGGCGGCGGCGTGGCCTACTGGGCGCACGTGGGCGGATTCGCCTTCGGTGCGGCAATCACGTGGCTGTTCTTCCGGGGACGGGGCGACCGGCAGGTCCAGCGCGAGGTCCCGCGCCGCCCTGACTTCTTCTAGGGGCTGGTCACCCGAACCGCGTCGTCGAGCAGCAAGGCCCTCACGTCGGGCGCCACATAGGTGGGGCGGGACGGTGAGGCGGTCATTTCCTCCTCCGTGGATACGCCGCTCAGGACGAGGAGCGAATCCCAGCCCAGGGCCGTGGCCCCGGCGATGTCCGTGTCCAGCCGGTCCCCAATCACGAGCGGGTTCAGCCCACCCGCCCGCCGAAGGGCGGCGCGGAACAGGGGGGCGTGTGGCTTGCCCACCACCTCCGCCTCGACACCGGTCGCCGTGGTGATCGCCGCGACGAGCGCCCCGGCGCCCGGCCACAGCTCGCCCCGGGGCCCCGGGAACGTTGGGTCTGCGTTCGTTGCCACGAATGAGGCCCCGCGATGCACGAGGACGCATGCGGTCCGCAACCGCGCGTACGTGAGATCGTCATCGATGCCGACGACCACCAGGTCGACCGCCTCCGGCTCGCCATCCACCACGTGCAGGCCCGCGTCCACGAGCGCACCGACGACGCCGTCGCCGCCCATGACGAACGCAGTCCCGCCGCCTCGCGCGGCGAGCAGGTCCGCGGTGGCGGTGGCCGACGTGACGACCTCGGCGGGGGCCGAGTGCATCCCCATGGCGCTGAGCTTGGCGCTGACCTGCTCGGGTGTCCGCGAGGAGTTGTTCGTCAGGAAGACGACGTTGGCTCCGGCCGCCCGCAGGGCGGCCATCGTTTCCGGTGCACCCGGGACGGGCTCATCCCCCCGGTACAGGACACCGTCCAGGTCGAACAGGAGGGCGTCGTACCGAGCCGCCAGCATCAGCCGGCCAGCCGGCGGAGGGCTCGCTCGTAGTGCTCGACCCCCGGACGCATGGCGATGGCCAGCTTGACGTGACCGAGGGCCCGGGCCCGCTCGCCCGTCCGCTCGCACGCGAGGGCGAGCGCGAAGTGCGCCCAGTCGTCCGAGGGATTGATGTCGACGACCTTGGCGAACTCGCGGCGGGCCCGGGCCATCCGCCCCGTCATGAACAGTGCCCGGCCCAGAGCCGAGCGGATCGAGCCCTTGTCCGGCTCGATCAGCTTGGCCATGGACAGCATCATCACCGCCTGGTGGGGATGGCCCTCATCCAGGAACCGCACGCCCTTGGAGAACAGGTCATACGCACTCTCGCGTTCCAGCCGTTTGCTATACACAGTGTCGCCGTGCCTCAGATCTCACCGTTCGTCGGCCTGCTGTTCGATCGGTCCCGGGTCGGTTCGCTGGAGGGGGTCACCACCCCGCCGTACGACACCATCTCGCCCGAGGAGCAACGCCGGTACGTGCAGGCGAGTCCCCACAACGTCATCCGGCTCGATCTCGGCGAGGACCGTCCAGCTGACGACGGAACCCGCAACAAGTATAGGCGGGCCTCCGAGCAGCTCCGCGAGTGGCGTGCCCAGGGCATCCTGGTCGAAACGCCGCGACCGGCCTATTTCCCCTACGAGATGCGGTTCACCCTCCACGGTCGTCATCGACGGATCCGCGGGCTGATCGGTGCCGTGGAGTTGGAGGACTGGGGGCGCTCCATCGTCCCGCACGAGCGGACGGCGCAGGGACCGGTGGAGGACCGCCTTCGGCTCGTCAGGGAGCTCCGGGCGAATCTCTCGTGCATCCACGCCGTGTTCTTCGAACCGTCGCCACCGCTTTCGGCACTGCTCGAGCGAGTGGGAAGGACCGAGCCACTCGCGGAGGCCATGGATGAGGAAGGGGTCACCCATCGCCTGTGGATGGCCGACGACGACGAAGGCGTGGGGAAGTCCCTGGCCGGAGAGACGGTGCTGATCGCCGACGGTCATCACCGCTACGCGATGGCCTTGGCCTATCGGGACGAGATGCGTGCCGCCCGGGGGCCGGGACCGTGGGACAGAACGATGATGCTGCTCATGGACGCGGCCGCGGAGGATCCGCCGGTCCTTCCGTACCACCGCATCGTGCGCACCGCCGCTCCACCCATGGACGGGACCCGGGTCCGAGACCTCCAGGAGGTGTTGGACCAGGTCGACGATGAGGGTCTGGTGTTCGGCGCGGCCACCATGGAACATGGCGAGCTCCTCCATCGGGTGGTCCGCTTGGAGGGTGAGCCCCCCACCGTGTCGGCCTTGCACCGCCTGCTGCTCGAGGGGAGAGACGGGGACCTTGCGTTCACGCCCGACGCGGTGCGCGCGGAGGACGCCGTGCGGATGGGCCGGGCCGCGGCCGCGCTGTTCCTCCCGCCCACCACGGCCGCACGGATCCGAACGGTGATCGACCGGCGCGAGCAGTTGCCCCAGAAGTCCACGTTCTTCTGGCCGAAGCCTCGCACCGGGATGGTCATTCAACCTCTCGATCACCCCGCGTGATCCGCGGTCGTTGATCGCACCCAGGGCCGCTATTCCTCCTCTTCGGGATCCAGCTTCTTGATCCCCGTGGCCACCACCTCCGTGAGGCTTCGGGCGCCGGCTCCGCTCCGGTAGAACCGCCGGGCAAGCTGGCCGTAGACGAGGACGTCGTCCCCCTTGGTGATGCCCTTGACAGCGCGCTTGCCCACGGTCTTGTGCCACACCGCGACCGGGAGGGGGAGGAGGCGCTTTCCGGTCTCCGGAACCGAGAGACGGAGCTCCGTGACCTCGTCTCCTGATGGCATCGTCCGGTCAACCGGATCCGCCGCAACCTTCCCCGCGAGCACGACCACGTTGACCGTCACCATGCGATCACAGCTCCCTCCTCTCCCGCCGGACGGTAGCAGCACCCACTGACACACCGATCGGCGCCATTCACCCGACGTGCACGCCCCGCCGATACACTTCCGCGATGCGACCGGTCCCGTTCGACGTCGCTCCAGGCATCACGGCGATCGACACGCACATGGCCGGACGCGACCGGTCCACCGCCGCGTACCTGCTTCACGACGAGGAGACCACCATCGTCGAGACGGGCCCCACCACTTCCGTGGAGGCGGTGACCGAAGGGTTGGCCTCCCTCGGCGTCGGCCCATCCGATCTGGCCAACATCGTGCTGACCCACATCCATCTGGATCACGCCGGCGGTGTGGGCCGCCTTGCTGTGGCGTTCCCACGCGCAACGATCTGGGTCCACGAGCGAGGGGCACCCCATCTCGCCGACCCGGCCAAGCTGGTGGCCAGCGCAACCCGCGTGTATGGAGAGGAGCGGATGGCCGAATGGTTCGGACCGGTGGAGGCGGTCGGACAGGACCGTCTCAAAGCGATTCAGGACGGTGAGCGCATCAGGTTGCGCAGCAGGGATCTCGAGGTCCTGTACACGCCCGGTCACGCATCGCACCACGTGGCCCTGGTGGACTCGGAGTCCGGAGCTGTGCTGACCGGCGACGCGCTCGGCATTCACGTGCCAGACCTCCCGGTGCTGCGACCGGCCACACCACCCCCGGAATTCGACCTCGAGCTCGCCCTCGACAGCATCGAGCGGATCCGATCCCGGGCGACCTCGGTGCTCCTGTTCGCCCACTTCGGTCCGATCCACGACATCGATCGGACGTGCGACCTGGCCGAGCGGCGCGTGCGGAGCTGGGCCGAGGCCGTCCGGGAGGCCCTGGAAACGACCGACGATCTGGACGAGATCGCGGAACGGCTCGTCCGGGAGAGCGCTCGCGACATCGAGACCGGCTCGGAAGCTGAGCTCGACCTCGACGCGCTCGAGGAACGATTGCAGCTGTTGTCCAGCATCCGGATGAACGCCATGGGGCTGACGCGCTACTGGACCAAACGACGCGAGCGTGCAGGCGGGGAGCCTTCTTAGCCGAGCTGAGCCAGGCGCTCGGCGACGTCGTACGCGGCCGGATCGTGCCGCATGATCCTGCGGAACGTTCGCTCGGCCTCCTGGGTCCGCCCAGCGCGCTGGAGGATGTCCGCCATCACGTACCACACGCGGAGCACCTCGGGCCCGGCCACATCGTCCCTGGTCTTCACCCGGCGCAACAGTCCGAGCGCCTCGTCGAACTTGTCCATGTCCGCCAGCGCGCTCGCGGCGACGATCACCGCCTCCGCCTTCGCCGACAGCGGGACCCCTCGAGCCGTCAGGGCCTCCTCAGCCAGCGGGACGGCGCGCTCGGGATGACCGGCCGCGCGGAGGCAATCCGCGATGATGTGGTTCTGGTCGGCCCGTCCGGACATCCGCCGGTACGCCTGCATCTCCGAGAGGGCCTCGCCGAACCGTGCCTGGACGTACAGAGCCAGCCCGAGGATCTCCCGGATGGTCGGCGAGCGCGGCGCGAGCTCCTTGGCCTTTCGCGCCTCGCTCGCCGCGCCCTTCCCGTCCCCTCGCTCGAGCAGCTCGATGGCCCGTTCCAGTCTGGCCATCGCGGGCTGCTGCCTGCCGGCCCGGGCGGTTCGGTTGAGCTCGTCCCGTATGTCTCGGGGGAGCCCGCGAGGGTGCGGTCCGGGAGGTCGACGGGTGGCCGGTCGAGGGCGGAGGGCTTTGGGCATGGCATCACCTAGCGTACCCGGGTGCCTGCCGGCTGGGCCCTGAACGAGAGAGAGCCGCCCGAAGGCGGCTCTCTCGCAAGGTGTTCCGGCAGCGACCTACTCTCCCACCCAGTCGCCCGGGCAGTACCATCGGCGCTGGAGGGCTTAACTTCCGGGTTCGGGATGGGACCGGGTGTTTCCCCTCCGCCATGGCCACCGAAACGGTGCCTCGGATCCGCGGGGATCCGATGGTTGAAAGGTGCGAGCTCCGAGCAGAGCCCGGAACACGATAGCGAGCGCGAGCAAAAGCCAAGTCCTCGGCCTATTAGTACCGGTCGGCTCAACACGTTGCCGTGCTTCCACCTCCGGCCTATCGACCTCGTAGTCCACGAGGGGCCTTACCGGGTCAACCCCGTGGGAGACCTCATCTTGAGGCGAGCTTCGCGCTTAGATGCTTTCAGCGCTTATCTCTGCCGGACGTGGCTAACCAGCCGTGCCGCTGGCGCGACAACTGGCACACCAGAGGTCCGTCCGCCCCGGTCCTCTCGTACTAGGGGCAGCTCCCCGCAAGTCTCCTGCGCCCACGGCGGATAGGGACCGAACTGTCTCACGACGTTCTAAACCCAGCTCGCGTGCCTCTTTAACGGGCGAACAGCCCGACCCTTGGGACCTGCTCCAGCCCCAGGATGAGACGAGCCGACATCGAGGTGCCAAACCGCTCCGTCGATATGGACTCTTGGGAGCGATCAGCCTGTTATCCCCGGGGTACCTTTTAGCCGTTGAG
>DATDKZ010000051.1:0-21205 GCA_036519575.1 Actinomycetota bacterium
GTCCAAGAACTTGGGTCGCAGACCCGTGGACTTCAGGCGCCCCTTGAACCGACCTTCCTCGTCGATCCCGGCGGAGAAGTCGAACAGGAAGATGTCCTGCAGCGTGATGACCTCTCCCTCCATGCCGGCGACCTCGGTCACGTGCGTGAAGCGACGTGTCCCGTCCTTCAGACGCTGCTGATACACGATCAGCTGGATCGCCGAGGCGATCTGCTCACGGATCGCCCGGTTGGACAGCTCCATCCCGGCCATCATCGTGATGGTCTCCAGGCGGCTCAGCGCGTCGCGCGGGCTATTGCAGTGGATCGTGCTGACCGACCCGTCGTGACCGGTGTTCATGGCCTGGAGCATGTCCAGAGCCTCGGCGCCACGAACCTCCCCGACCACGATGCGGTCGGGGCGCATGCGGAGGGAGTTGCGGACCAGATCGCGGATCGTGATCTGGCCTTTCCCCTCGATGTTCGGCGGGCGCGACTCCAGTCGGATCACGTGCGGCTGTTGCAGCTTGAGCTCCGCGGCGTCCTCGATCGTCAGGATGCGCTCGTCGTCCGGGATGAACGACGAGATGACGTTGAGCGTCGTGGTCTTCCCGGCGCCCGTTCCTCCCGCGACCAGGACGTTGATCCGGCCACGGACGCATGCCTCGAGGAACTGCGCGACCGGGGAGGTCATGGTCCCGAACTCGATCAGGTCGTCCGCCTGGTAGGGATCGGCGGCGAACTTCCGAATCGTGAGCGCCGGCCCGTCGATCGAGAGCGGCGGGATCACGGCGTTCACACGGGAGCCATCGGGCAGACGCGCGTCGACGTAGGGCGACGCCTCGTCCACTCGGCGCCCGACCTTCCCGACGATCTTGTCGATCGTCCGCCGGAGCTGCTGGTCGTCGTGGAACTTCGTTCCCGTCCAGTAGAGCTTGCCGGCGCGCTCGACGTAGATCGTGTCCCAGTTGTTGACCATGATCTCCGTGACTTCCGGGTCACGGACGAACGGCTCCAACGGGCCGAGACCAAGGACGCTGTCACCGATCTGGCGGACGATGAGCAGCTTCTCTTGGGCAGAGAGCGGGCCTTCCTCGTCGTCCAGGAGCTCGCGGAGCCGCTGGTGGACCAGACCCTCGAGCTCGGTGTCCGACAAGGTTGCGTCGTACAGGCGCGGACCCAGCGACTCGACCAGGCGCTCCTGCACCCGCGCCCGAACCTCCGAGATCCGGTCTCGCTGTTGTGCCTTCGCGAGGCGATCTGCAAGCGACATGGGGGGATGCCCTCCTTAGCTCTTCCCGGAACGGGCGAACAGGCCCTTCTTCTTCTGCAGTCTCTTGTCGTCGGCGATCTCGGTGCCTCCGAGCTCACCGACCTGCGTCGCGCTCCCGGCGAACCGCGAGGCCAGGCTGTTGATCGCCTGCGCGACCTCGGAGCCGGGCTCCTCGAGCACGACCGGACGGCCCTTGTTGAGGGACGTCGGAACCAGCCGGCTCGACGGGATCATCGCGTCGACGCGGATCTTCATGACGCGCTCCACATCCGATGCGTCCAGCCCGACCTTCGAGTCCGCGCGGTTGAGTACCACCCGGAACCGTTCGCGCGGGAGCCCGATCGTCAACAGCGTGTCCAGCGCCTTCGACAGGTGCTTCACGCCGACGACGTCCAAGCTGGTGACCAGGCAGATCATGTCCGAGAGGTCGAAGCACACGAGCGCCGAATCCGAGTAGTCGACCGACGCGTCGACGATCACGAACGCGAACTCGTTGCGGATCGTGCGGAGGAACTTACCGATCGCCTCGCCCGCGGGCGCCTCGGCCGCGGGGTCCGGCGGTGCGCCGAAGGCCCACGTGTGCGGCGCGACCTCGACCCCGACCTCGCGTACGCGAGCGCGCTCGGCGCCCTCGCCGAGCTCCATCAGATCGGTGACGCTTGCGGTGGGCTCCCGTCCGAAGTACGTGAAGACGTCGCCCATGTCGACGTCCAGGTCCACGAGCGCCGTGTCCTCCCCCGTCACCTGCGCGATCGCCGTGGCGAGGTTGGTCGTGAGGAACGTCTTCCCCGATCCACCCTTGGACGAGAAGATCGAGATGATGTGCCCGCGCTGCGTGCGAACACCCTCGCTCTTGGCGCCACTTGCGTTGGCGGACCGCAGGTTCGACGCCCACGAGATGGCCCGCTCCACGGCCTCACGCAGCTCGTCGGTCCCCTGGGTCATATCGACGACGTCGCGGATACCCGCCCGCATCGCAGCGGGCAGGAGTCCGTTCCACGTGTGATCGCGGACCAGCACGATCGCCGTCCCCGGCGAGGTGCGACCCACGAACTCGGCCAGGCCGAGCGCGTCGGCCTCTTTGACCTCAGGTGACAGCACGAGCACGTCCACCGTGTGGTACGGGCCGATCAGGAGCTCTTCGGCCGCGGTGGCGGACTGAACCCAGCCCACCTCCTCAGCCTCGAGCTCCAGGGATCGAGCCAGCTGTTGACGGAACGATTGCGGCGTCCCGACGGCGACGACGCTCGCGTCTGTCAAGGGGTGCCCACCCCGGTGACCTTGGCGAACGGCACTCCGAAGACCGCCGGGCTGTTGTAACCCAGGGAGGGTGAGGCATCGTTGTTCGGAGGCAGCAGACCCAGCCAGATCTGCGTCCCGTCCGTACTTGCGAACACCAGACTCTGCGCGTCGTCGGGGAGCAGGTCGAGGACGAGGGAGGAAGTGCCGCTGACGGACTTGCCGGTCGAAGTGTCGACCGCTGGATTCTGGATGGACAACACTTTGACGGACTTGACGAGGCTCATCGTGAAGTCGAACGGCATCGTGATCACCGGCGTGTGCGAGAGCGTGGCGGTGTTACCGGACTGCACCGCGGTGAGGAACCTTTGCAGCTGGGCGGGAGCGAGCAGTTGCCTCAATCCTAGTTTCGTGATCGTGGTGCCTTTCGGGAACGTCACGTAGATCACCACATGATCGTTGTTCTGGATGTTGCCGTTCACGGCTTGCGGACCCTGGATCTGGATGCCCAGCCCGACATGGCCGTCGGAGATGCCCAAAGCGTTGCCCGTTCCTGTCGCAAGACGTGACGTCGGGATCTGCTCGTTCGCGAAGATCTGTGAGGCCGTGGTCTGGTCGCGAAGCTCGCTTTCGTCGACGACCGCGCCCTCCACGAGGGTGTCGTTCGGAACGTTCAGTGTCTCGAACACACCTTGATCGATCAACGGGTTCAGGGACGTATTCGGGGCGATGTCTTGGCTCGCCACGATGACCGCCGTGGTGCCCCCCGTCGTGTTGTTCTTCACGCTGTTCGTGTAGACGATCACGCCCACGGCTGCCAGAACTGCGAGCACGACGGCGATCGCCACCACCAGACCTCGAGACCTCATCCCACTACTCCTTCCAGAGCTTGTCTGAGTCTTCGTCTCTCTTGCAAGATTCCTTTACGGCTTCTGGTCCGGACATGTAGCCAGGGTGCGATCGCAGAGGAGATAACCGAGCGTCCCGAAGTTCGGACCGACCCCAACGGTACCCCCGACCGTCGTGAAGCCTTGGTACTCCGTCTGAAGGCACAGAGCGTTCGGATCGGACGTATGGGGGTGACAGACCCCGGGGGTAGGCGCGATCCCGTTGACCGTCCAGGTGAAATGAACGTCGTAGGTCTTCGCCGTTGATCCGCCGAGACCGCCAGTCCCCAGCTTGTACCAATCGATCCGGTATGGAGACGCGGGGTTGAAGAGGTAATCGCAGTTCGCCGGGACGCCTGCCGACGTGCACGGCACATAGGTGACCTTGTTAGAGCCGTTCCCGCTCGTCACGGAAACCGCTGTGATCGAATCCGGGGGCTTCGATGCGCCACAGGTTCCGGTGGCGAGCGTGCCGAGAGACCATCCGCCGGACCCGAATGCGCCCGTATCCGCAGGACTACCGAGAGTCGTGTTGCACGGTTGCGTCGTGGGATTGGTTCCCCCGCAGTCGACAGCGCAAGGGGTGCCGTCCGTCGTCGAGTTGTCATTCCCCTTGAGAACGTTGATCAACTTCAGCCGAACGAATCCGATGATGTCGTATTTGTCAGGAGTCGCCGGGCAAGGAGAGACATTGCCTGATTTGTCGAGTTGTCCGCTGCAATCGTTCACCGGGAAGAGCAGGATCGGGTTCGCGTTCATGCGGTCAACGAGGTCACTCCAGTCTCTTGCCGAATGGCCGGTGTCGACGCACACGTACGTCGGCGCGCTTCCGGCCGGGTCACCATTCAGGGTGAGGGGGTTCGGGTAGTCGTTGTTGATCCAGTCCGCGCGATCGCTCGATCCGGCGTTGGAGCAATTCGTGTTCCCAGAAACGTTCCACTGATCCAGGTTCATGAATCCCCAGTCGGCGTTGCCGAGGTCGTTGTTGTTGTACCAAAGCGGGCACGTGCGAGGAGGATCTACGTTCGGGTCATACGTGGGATCGGGGATCTGGCACGGCCCCTGCAAGGTCCCTTCCTCGATGACGATCGGCACTGCCTGGCCGCCAGCGAGAGGGCCCCACGCCGCCGTCGCAGCGTTCGTGACGTTCCCGTTGCTGCCGAACCCGAGCACGGGTGCGAAGAAGAGCTTCTGGCCCGATGTGTACTGAACGGTGACGTACCCACTACTTCCAGAGTCACAGCCGGGGTCGGTCTGGATGCCCCCACTACCCGCATTGAGGCTCCCCACGTTGGACATCGCGAATGCATCCGCCTGTGTCTCGGGATCGGAGGTATCCGCCTGACTCGCACACGTCTTGGCCGCAGCTAGCGCAGCGGCATCGGCCCCATTGACCATCTCGCGACGCTTGAGGAGCAGTCCACCGACATCTACGACCAACACGAGCATCCCGAAGAGCGCGACGAGACACAACACGACGATGACGAGGGTTACGCCCTTCTCATCGCGGTGGAGGCGGCAGGTCAAGAACCGCACCTCAGATCCCCTCGCAACGGAACTCGCCAGACACCGTGGTCGAACGCAGCGATATCGGCGGCAACAATGGGATGTTGACGGTGAAGATGTTCTGCAGCCCGCTCGGCAAGCTGGGGGAGCTAAGGTCGATCCGGACACGCGTCGCCGACTGGATCGTCTGGGCCTGCGGCGTTGGACAAGCAGCGGTTGTGGCTGTGACCCACGTGGAACCGTTCGTCGTGCTTTCGACGATCACGGCTGCCGAGTTCGCCGGCAGAGTTCCACCCGAGTCGTCGGCGACCCGCTGTTTCACTTGTGTCACTGTTCCGCCGACCGCCCCAACGCGAGCCCCTTCCCGAGCAGCCGCTCGGAGGTTCTGGAGCTGGAAGAACGCCAGACCGAATTGAAGCATGCCAAAGAGCAACATCGCGAGCACGCCCACGATAAGGGCGAACTCGACGGCTGCTGCCCCATCTTCTCGACGAAGCTTGTCGCGGATCCGCATCCCTTCACCTTCTTCGTCGCCGGTCCCTCAGTGTCTCGGCAATCCGACCCGAGATACTGAGCGGCCGGCGGGCCGACCACTCCACGCAACCTTTCTCAGCAGGCCGTGGTGGCGTTCAGACACGTACCAACGCTGTGGAATTGGTTACTCGCCCCTCTGCCGACGAACGCCACCGCAGCGATGATCACGACGGCGATCAGCGCGACCATCAGAGCGTACTCAACGGCGGTCGCACCACCCTCCTCAACGGCGCGTCTCTTGAACTCCGCTGACCATGCGCTTACGGCCGTGTAGGCGCGCATGAACATATTTTCTCCCCTTTCATTCCGAGCCCCGAGATACTTCTCTCCTGCGAATCGTCACCCGCTCGCCGGGTTCGCCGGCCCCTCGACCCTCCGGCGCCTCCCGCCGATGGATCGAGCGGCCGGCGTACCGGTCGCTCTTGCATCTTTGATCAACAGCCAGCCGGTGTGTTCACACACGTACCGACGCTGTGGAACTGCGTGCTCGCCGACTTGCCGACGAACGCCACCGCGGCGATGATCACGACCGCGATCAGCGCCACCATCAGAGCGTACTCAACTGCCGTCGCGCCCTTCTCCTCCTCGGCGCGGATCTTGAGGTCGCTCCACCAGGTTGTCACACCCGTGTAGACACGAAGGAACATCTGTCACCCCCTTCCTCCAAGCCCGTAACGACCGGATCCTTCGACCCGAACCCGGCGGCGGATGCTACCCCGCCAGGAGGAAGAGTAGAAGGCCGAACGAGTGTCGGGAATTCCAACTTTCCCTTACATCACCTACGTATTTGTACGTATCTCAAGGGCGCAACCGCACTAGCGAGCGCACACCACGAAGTGCCCTAACATCCGCGGAGTGACGGTGACGGAAGCTCCATCAACATCAACCGATCCCATCAATCGGCGACCGATCGATCTCGCTTGGGCCAGCTTGGCAGCTTTCGTGCCCGCGATCGTCGTGCTGCTGTCGCGGATGGACACGATCGACCTCGCTTACCACCTGCGAGCGGGGAATATGATCCTCGCGAGCCATTCGATCCCCCGGGTCGACACCTTCACGTTCACAGCCGCCGGCGCTCCGTGGATCGATCAACAGTGGGGCGCTCAGGTGATCTTGGCATCCTCGATGAAAGCGGGTGGCTGGCCAACCCTCGCTGCGCTGCAAGCCATCCTCGTTGCAGTGACGTTCCTTTTCGTCTATCTGGCCTGTCGGACTTCGGGTGCGAGCGTCCGCCTCTGTTCAGTCCTTGCCCTTGGAGGGTTCTTCATCGCGTCCCCCGCTCTGGCGATGCGACCCCAACTTCTTGCCATCGCGCTGTTCGCGGTAGCACTTTGGGCGGTTGCATCACGCGATCGGCATCAGAGCCGACTGTGGATCGTCCCCCTCGCTGCTGCCGCCTGCGCAAACATCCATGGGAGCTTTCCGCTGTTCCCTCTCCTCCCGGGGATGGCATGGCTTGAGGATCTTCATCGCAAAGATCCCAGGGCCGGGAAGGCGCTGGCAGTCACTGTCGCAACCATCGCGGCAACGTTCCTCAATCCTTTCGGCCCGAGAGTGTGGAGCTACGTTGCATCTCTCTCAACCGATCCTGTGATCCGACGAACCATCACGGAATGGGCACCAACCACGCTCGCGCATGTCTCAGGTTGGTTGATGTTGGGATCGGGTCTTGGAGTCGCCTGGTACTTCGCGCGGCGCACGATCGTCGTCCCATGGCCTGCCTTGCTCTGGCTCGCGATCTTTTTCGTCCTCGCGATGGCCGCGCAGCGCGCGATCGTCTGGTGGGCGCTCGTGGCCCCCGTGATCCTGTCCCAGATAGCCGTCCCATCCCCCCGATCAGCGATACGACACGACCCAGCTCTTGCCGAGAGAACGGAGGCCAGATCACCAGCTGTCGCTCTGTTGGTCGTCATGGTTCTTTGTCTCGTGGTGTTGGCCCCCTGGTGGAGAGGTTCTGACGTCGATCGGTACGTCATCTCCCCAACACCAGGTCTTACGTCGGCCATCCAAGGGCTTCCGGGCGGCACACGATTGCTGGCGGATCAGCCCTGGGCGTCCTGGTTCGAGTACGCCACCCCGGAAGCGAAGGTGTTCGTCGATTCTCGGATCGAAGTCTTCCCTGCGGATGTATGGCACGACTACGGTCAGGTCGCCTACGCGGGGGCAGGATGGTCTGACGTGCTGAAGCATTGGGACGTGCAAGCGATCGCAGCGTCGAAAGAGGGCGACACGACGTGGCAATTGATCCCGACACTTCTGGAAGATCCAGATTGGCGGATCGCGTACGAGGATCCGGAGGGGATCCTCTTCGTCCGGTCGTGACTACTCGGCTGAGCCGACGCTGACCATCCCGGAACGGGCGGCCATCCGGATCGCGGAGAGCCGGTTGCCCACCCCGAGCTTTCCGTAGATCCGTCCGAGGTGCGTGGTCACCGTCCGTTCGCGGACCCCCAACCGCGTGGCTATCTGTCGGGCGGTCAGCCCCTCGGCGGCAACCGCCAGGACCTCGCGTTCGCGACCCGTGAGGCGGACGTCGAGATCGCGGCGAAGGTCGATGCTGTCGGCGATCTGGCCGACCGCGGTCGCGACCGGCCCCTGCAGGACCATCTCACGGTCGGCGACCTTGATGATCGCGCCTAGGAAGTCGCCCGGGTCGATGTTCTTGTCGACGTACCCATCGGCACCCACGAAGAGCGCACGGCTGACCATCGTCGGGTCGGCGTTCGCTCCCATCGCGAGGATCGCGTGAGACGGGAAGCGCTCGCGCACGGTGCGGATCAACCACGAGGCATCGTGCTCGCCCTCGAGCCCCAGACCTACCAGCACCACGACGCGCGAGCGGCGGACGCGAGCGAGCGCATCCACCCCGTCCAGGCCGTCGCCGGCTTCAGCCAGGATCTCCATATCGGGCCGCTCGTCGATCAGGAGAGAGAGTCCTGCGCGAACGACGGGGAGCGGGTCGATGAGGACGACGCCGAGCTTCCGACGGACTGCCGGAGGTGAGGCTGCCTCGGGGGATGGTCGCCTGCTCATCGCTGTCGTACTGCCATCAGGGTACTCCAGAACGCCGATGGGGCGACCGCCGATGGCGGTCTCCCCAAAGACGTATCGGCAGGTCAGCGAGGCCGCCTGAGTCGGCTATCGCAGCTCGATGAGCCCGAGGGACGCCGCCCGTGAGACCGCCTGGACCCGGCTTCGAACGGCGAGCTTCCGGTAGAGGTTCGCCACGTGTGTCTCGACGGTGCGGGGCGAGATGTCCAGCCGCCGGCCGATCTGCTGCATCGTGAGGCCTTCGGCGAGGAGCTCCAGGATCTCCCGCTCTCGGGACGTCAACGACGCATCGATCTCCGAGCTCTCCCGCGCCTGCCGAGCGAACCGTCCGAGCTCCAGGACGGCGGCTTGCTCCAGCGTCGGATCGATCACTCGCTCGCCGTCGAGGACGCGACGGATCGCGTCCCCGATCCGTCGAAGCCCGTCGGGCTTGATCAGATAGGCATCGACGCCGAGCCGCATCACGCCCAGCGCCGTGGCACCGTCGGCTCGCTCCGACACGACGACGACCAGACCGCGGAAGCCCTGGTCTCGCAACGATCGCAGGACATCGACGCCGTCCGTCCCTGGAAGATCGAGGTCGATCACGGCAAGCTCCGGCATGAGCGACGTGGCCGCGGCGACGGCAGCCGGCCCATCGCCCGCCTCGGCCACGATCTGCACGTTCGGAAGCGCGTCGCACGCGAGCCGAACGACGCCGAGGATGACCGGATGACCGCCCACGACGAGGACGCGTGCGGGGCTGATCGACATGTTCGGAGGCTACTCGGCGTTCGCGATGGCCGCGATGCCTCAGGCGCTCGCGGGCATCGCGATCGCCCCGAAGCGCCAGGCCAGCCGGACGGCCTCCACCTTCGAGTGCACGCCGAGCTTCGCCAGGACGTTCTTGACGTGGCTCTGAACGGTCATCGGGCTGATGCCGAGAAGCGCGGCGATCTCGAAGGTGCTCCGCCCATCGGACAGCAGTCGGAGCACCTCGAGCTCGCGAACCGTCAACGAATCGAGGTTGGTGGCCCCGTTGAGATCGGCACGGACGGAACGCAGCCGGTCGACCAATGAGGACAGGTGGTCGTCGGGAAGCACCAGCTCGCCGGCGATCGCTCGCCGGATCGCATCCTCCATCTCCGCAGGTGCGCCCCACGAAGGCAGGAGGCCACTGGCTCCTGCGGTCACGATCGCCGACCCGAGCTCGGGGTCCTGTTCGGTCGTGGCGGCGATGACACGGACGTCGTGCACCGCCTCGCACACTTCCACCAGGGCCGCGAGACCGTGCCCGTCGTCCCGCTCCAGATCGACCACGATCACATCCGGCTCAGCGCGGAGGGCCGCCACGCCTGGGGCGAACGGCCCGAGCACCCGGAACCCGGTGCCGTGCCCCCACGCCAGCCGGAGGCTCTCGACGAGCCGGTTGTGGTCATCGACCACCGAGACGCGGAGGCGACCATCCATCTTGTATCACCATCGGCTGCCGCGGCCGGGTTCTGAACGCCGATGTGGGAGCTCGCATGGCCGTGCAGACTGGTGGTGATGACCGAACGCCAGGCGAACCGGCTCGCGGGAGCGTCCAGCCCGTACCTCCTGCAGCACGCCCACAACCCCGTGGACTGGTTCCCGTGGGGAGAAGAAGCCTTCGTCAAGGCCCGGAGTGAGGACCGCCCCGTGTTCCTGTCGGTCGGCTACGCCGCCTGTCACTGGTGCCACGTGATGGAGCGGGAATCCTTCGAGGATGAGACGACCGCGAAGCTCCTGAACGAGCGGTTCGTCGCGATCAAGGTGGACCGGGAGGAGCGGCCCGACGTGGACGGCATCTACATGGACGCCGTCCAGGCGATGTCCGGGAGCGGCGGATGGCCGATGTCGGTCTTCCTCACGCCCGAAGGCAAGCCGTTCTACGCCGGCACGTACTTCCCGGATGAGCCGCGCCACGGGCTGCCCTCGTTCCGACAGGTGCTCGAGGGGATCGCCGACGCGTGGGCGACGAGGCGCGACGAGGTGGACGTTCAGAGCGGCCGGGTGATCGAGTCGATCCGTCGCGCCGGCGCCTTGGAAGCCTCCGACGAGCCGCTCACCGGCGCCGTCGCGGACGAGGCCTTCCAGACCCTCCGCCACGCGTTCGACCCACCCTGGGGAGGCTTCGGCGGCGCACCGAAGTTCCCGCAACCGATGACGCTCGAGTTCGTGCTCCGTCAGGCGATCCGTGACGTTCCCGACGCCCTGGAGATGGTGGTGCTCACGCTCGATCGCATGGCGCGCGGCGGCATGTTCGATCAGCTCGGCGGCGGGTTCGCCCGGTATTCCACGGACGTCGCGTGGATGGTGCCGCACTTCGAGAAGATGCTGTACGACAACGCGCAGCTCGCATTGCTCTACGCGCGCGCGTGGCTCGTCACCCGGAACGATCACGACCGCGAGATCGCTTCGCGAACGCTCGACTACCTGCTGCGCGAGATGCGTCATCCCGAGGGCGGCTTCTTCTCGTCGCAGGATGCCGACAGCGAAGGGGTCGAAGGGAAGTTCTTCGTCTGGTCGTGGCAGGAGCTCGTGTCGCTCGTCGGGGAGGAAGCCGCGGAGGCGTTCGGCGCCACGCCCGGGGGCAACTGGGACGGGACGAACGTGTTGCGTGCCCCGGCCGGGAACGGCAGATGGGACCAGGCCAGGAGCCGTTTATTCGAGGCGCGCGAGGCGCGGGTGCGTCCCGCCGTCGACGACAAGATCCTGACCGCCTGGAACGCCCTCGCGATCCGCGCCTTCGCGGAGGCGGGACGCATCTTCGACGACCGGACCTACGTGGAAGCCGCCGTCAGCTGCGCAGCGTTCGTCTGGGACCACCTGCGGCGTGAGGACGGACGGCTGCTCCGCTCGTGGCGCGAGGGGGTCGCCGGAGTTCGGGGCTTCGCCGACGACCATGCGCTCCTGGCGGGCGCGTTCCTCACGCTCTACGAGACGACCTCCGACGTCCGATGGTTCGTCGCGGCGCGGGAGCTGTGCGACACGCTGCTCGACCGGTTCGCCGATCGGGAACGCGGCGGCTTCTTCCAGACGGGTTCCGACGCCGACGAGCTCGTGATCCGACCCAAGGATCTCTACGACAACGCGGTCCCCAGCGGGAACTCGGCGGCTGCCGAGGCGCTCTTTCGGCTCGCCCTGTTCAGCGGCGAGGCGCGGTACGAAGAAGCCGCCGTATCGGCCTTGCGGCTGGTTCGCGACGCCCTCCCGTCCGCTCCGAGCGGGTTCGGACAGGCGCTCTGCGCACTCGACCTCTACCTCGGCCCGTCCTACGAGGTCGCGATCGTGGGGGATCCGCAGGCCCCGGACACGAGGGCCCTCGTTGACGAGGTACTCAGGACACGCTGGCGGCCGAACCTCGTGCTGGCGGTCGCGTCACCCAAAGACGTCGACGCCGCTGAGACCGTCGCCTTGCTCTCGGATCGACCACCGATCGGCGACCACGCGACCGCGTACGTCTGTCAGCGGTTCGTTTGCAGGATGCCCACGACAGACCTAAAGGGACTTGCGAAGGCACTCGATGTCCTCGATAGCTCGTAAGTTCCTCGGACTCCGTTGTTCGTTTCGGGTCTGTTCCGAGAGCATGATGTGGGCGTGAAGAGCGAGGCTCCCAGTTGCCGTTGACCGACACCACCGACAGAGACGTTGGATCGGATGCAGCTGGTCACGTCCATCCTGCTCGAGAGCTCGTCCCCCTTCGGGACGGCATCTTCTTCTGCCTGATCGTGTTCGTATCTCTCCGACTCGTCTTCTCGCTGGCAGGTGTTCTTGGCGTCCGATACACGGAGCCGGATCCGTCAGCGTTGTTGCCCGGCGCGCCGCCGGCTTCGTACGTGATCCCTGCGACACCTGGGTTGCATAACGCGTGGGACGGCATGCAACGTTGGGATGCCCCGTGGTTCCTGTGGATCTCGCACACCGGATGGGGTGCGGGCGCCACCATCGCGTACTCGCCAGGCTACCCCGTTGCCATCAGCATCCTCGACCCGGCTCTCTTCGGCCACGAGCTTCCAGCCGCGCTCACGATCTCGAACCTCTCCTATCTGGGTGCGCTCATCGTCTTGTTCTCGTTGACGACGATGGAGTGGGGCAGGGACCGGGCCCCCTGGGCCGTACTTCTCCTTGCTGTGTATCCGGGTTCTCTGTTCTTCCTCGCTCCCTACAGCGACGCCCCGTTCCTCTTCGTAAGCCTTCTCTCATTGAGGTGGGCCAGATCAGGACGCTGGGAACTCGCGGCGATCGCTGGGATCACGGCTTGCCTCTTCCGCAACATCGGCGTAGCTCTCGTGCCGGCATTACTGATCGAAGCGAGGACTCAGTCCGGACCGCGGTCCCGGAGGGCTCAAACCGCCTATGCAGCTTCTGTCGCGATAGGGCCGCTCGTTCCGCTCGTCGCTTCCGCGGTTCTCGGCCACGGATTCTTCGAGCCGATGAACGCTCAGCGATATTGGGGACGCGTTGCCACCTTCCCGCTTGTCTCGATCGGCAAGGGACTCGCGTTCGCCCTCGATGCCGTCGTGGGTCGGGGCGGGATCTTCTACCTCGTGGACGCCGTCCAGGTTGGGATCGTGCTGCTTCTGGCGATACTTGGCGCGCGGAAGCTCCCTCGGACGTACTCAGTCTATGTCTGGGTGTCCCTCGCGATCCCTCTTTCGTTCCCGCAACCGGGACACCCCTTCATCTCGGTGACCCGTTACGCGGCGGTCCTCTTCCCGCTGGCATGGGTTGCGCTCGACGCACTGAAAGGACGAGGTCGCTTGATCCTCGCGACATCGATCTCGCTGGCCTGCGAAGTCGCGCTCGCCGTTTGGTTCATGAACTGGGGTCCGGTGGTCTAGGAGCGTGCCGGCCACGTGGGCGATCTGGGCACCCCTCGTCGAGAGCTGCTTCATCCAGCAGTTGCGCAGTGTCCTGATGAAACTGTGCCGGCCTGGTCGATGCCTGCTTGGACGACTGGCGCCAGCACCGCTGATGGGATCGCGTACGACACCGTTGCGTCGAGCACGGATGAGTAGGCAACCATCCCGGCCGCATCGCCGTCGGGTAAGACGAACGGGCCTCCGCTATCACCGGGCAGCACGGACACCTGCAACTCATACAGCGACCGATGGACCACGCCACCGTTATAGATGTCGCGGCTGAGGACACTGATCAGTCCTCGAACGACGGCACCTCGTGCGGTCGGGTGATAGCCCGCGGGAAACCCCACGACCGCTCCCCCGGAGCCACGCGGCGCCTCTTGCGTTCGCAACGTCAGAGCTGGCGCTGAAAATGTGGGCGAACGGAGGACGGCAACATCGAGGTTCGGGTCAAGTGCGACGAGAACTGCAGGGTATCGACGCTCCCCGTCGTAGAGGAATTGATCGTGCGTGCCGGCCACGACGTGAGCGCTCGTGACGACGTAGCCTGCGGACGCGACGAATCCGGATCCCTCGTTGAACTTGCCTGAGAGGCACCCCGCTCCGAGGACTTCGATGCTGCTCCGGAGGCCGGTGATGGCGGCGGGGTCCGTCTCCGTGGCGGGGGCGGGCGGAAGACCGGGAAGCGGAACTGGCGGGATCCCGACGAATGCATCGGGAAAGCCGAGGTGGCCAACGACGGACTGCAAGGCCGGGATCAAGCGCGGGGGTGGTGGCAACGCCGTCGCCAGGGAGCGGACGACCATGGATCCGCTCAGCGCATCCGATACCGAAGCGAAGGGACCCGCGGTCAGGTTCACCGCCAAGAACCAGGTGACGATGATCAGAGCTGTCACCGAGAAAGCCGATCCAGCGAGGGCATCGAAACGAGCCGCTCGTGGGGTCCCTGCCCGATCGAGGATGCGCTGCGAGGCCCGTCGTGCAGCGAAATAGGCGCCGCTCAAAGCCGCGATGCCGATCAACGAACACGTCAGGACGACCACGCCGCGACCGAAACCGGACGCGAGCGAAGCAACCGCCCACGCGACGATGGATCCAAGGATGATGGTCAAGAGCCCGGCCACCTGTGTTATCGCGCCGCTTCGGTAGCCTGCGACCGCAGACAGGATCAGGAGGAGGACGAAGACCGCATCGAAGACCTGCATCGCGCGATCCTCCCTTCACGCTCCCAAGGGGCAGCTATGAGCGAATGCTTGCTCGCTCGAACACCGAGCCATCGACCGCGTCGAAGATGAGTCGCCATCGAGGGTCCGTCTCTACGGCGGCGCGCAGCGCCTCGGACTCCCCAGGATGCAGGATGAGGACATCCACGCCCCACCTATCCAGCACGGCAGACCAGCCATCGCGTGCGTTGGTGACGCGAAGATAGTCATCCCACACAGACACGGGAAAGATCTCGATGCGTGGATCGATGGCAACCGGCAGGTCAGGAGCGGAGAACTCCGTCCACGACGAATACACCTCCGAGACGAACACTCGGGAACCCGGCGGGCTCGCTTCTTTCGCAGCCGCAACGATGTTCTCGGGAGCGAAGGTCAGGGAAGCAGGCCCCGCCGTGATCGGGTCCGTCCCCATCCTGAGGGGGACGGTGGCAAGCACGACGAGCCCTGTCGCCACGACGACCATCGTGTTCATGAACGACCGGTCGGATCCCACCGGGCCCTCGGTCGGACCCATCACGCCAGCGATGATCACCGGAGCCGCCAGGCCCCACCATCCCACGCCTCGGCCAGCGAGCAAGGCGAACGTCGCGAACGTCCCGAGCTCGATCAACGGGATCCAACCGACCTTGCCTTCCCGACGAGCGAGGAAGGCGCCGACCGCGAACGCGCTCGCGAAGAAGAGCCGTCCGGTCCAGGAGCGAACGGTTGGCGGGCTCCATTCACCGATCAATTGACGAACGACTGGGTGCTGGATCACATCGACCACGTAGGTCCAGATCCGCACACCGGATGGGTTGATCGCCGAGACAGCAAAGGAAACCAGTGCGGCCACCAGACACCGACGGGCAAGTTCGGGCCGGTCCGAACGATCTTCCAGCCATGCGAAGACGAGCAGGAGAGAAGCGAGGACGAAACTCCCGTGAAGGTTCGCCCAGATCACCGTTATCGCTGGGACAAGCCAGACCCAGGCCGGATGTCGATGACGGCTCGCGATAAGCCAAAGCGACAGAGCGAAGAGCACGAACGCGAATTCCTGAGGTCGCAACTGCGACAGCAACTGGATGCCGACGAGATAGCCCGCAACGGCAAGGAGCGCCGCCGTTCTCGGAGAGACGCCCCGCGCACGGCACGCGAGGAACACGGCACCCACCATCATGCCAGCGAGGAGCGCTCTCACAGCTGCTAGACCGAACCACCCGCCGATGCGGTACACGACGGCGAAGAGGATCTGAGCTCCCCATTGTTGGTCGAGCCACGGACGACCGGCAACGGTGAACGTGAAGGTATCTGTCGTGAGGATGTGATGCGTATCGAGCATGATCTGACCCGCGCGCACTTGGTAGGCGAGGTCGATGGCCAGCGTCGTCCCGGCAAGCGCGATGGCGACGGGGATCATGATCGCGATGGCCATCCAGGCAGACACGTTCGTAAGTCCTGAGGGTGCTCGTTCCATCGCTCGATCCGTTTCCATGTCACGGGAGGGTAGACGCATAGATCCAGCGACCATCAAGGGACACGAGTGAAGACGGCACCGTCCACGTCCCGATAGACGAGCTTCCAACCGTTCTCTTGCTCCAAGGCATCGATCAATGCGGCGTCATGATCATCGGCGGCTATGACGATGTCGACGTTCCAGTCGTCCAAGACGGTCTGCCATCCGGCTTGAGCCTCGGAGACCTGAAAGTAGTCATGCCAGACGGCATCGGGAAACAGCTCCGCCCGCGAGTCAACGAACATCGGTAACGAAGGAGTCGCGAATTCGAACCAGCTTCCCCATCGACCATCGAAGACGCGAACTCCCGGATGGGCAGCTCCGCGGACCGCTTCCGTGATGCCCGAGGGAGCCTCCGAGAGCAGCGACTCCGGGGGGCGCGTCGTGAGTACACGCGCAACACTCAACAGGAGCACGGCGCCGAGCGTGAGACTGAGGATGACGTCCACACGACCGGCCGGGCGCTCGCCAGGATGCCAGGAAGCGAGCAGAGCACCACCGACAGGGGGCACAGCTACGACCCACCAAACGAGGTTTCTGCCGCTCCAGATCGGCAGCGCGGTGAAGATGACAAGAGTCATCACTTCCTCCACCGACAGCGGACGTGACCGATGCCGTACCGCGGCGACCAGGACCGTCACGTTGAAGACAAGGAACAGCACCCACGCGGGAAATTGGGAAGCGAGTGGCTTCCACTCGTCGATGACGTCGCGGACGATGGACGAAGTCGCGATCGTCCACAGGTATGAGTACACACCGCTACCCCAAGGACTTGCGAGCGGTGTGAGGACCGTGACCACGACGAGGCATCCAGTCCATCTCCAGGTAGGTCGTCGAGACACAACATCATCGACGAACGCGATCGACAGGAGCAGGGGAAGGAGTACGAAGCTCCCGTGGATGTTCGCCCAGAGGACGCCGATCGGAAGGAGCCACGTCAATCCAGCCGGATGCGTCTCCCGATCCCCGATCAATGAAACGGACCCCGCGAACAGTGGAACGGCCAGCAGCTGCGGACGGAGACTGAACGTACCGGGCAGCGTGATCGCAACCAGGAACGCGCCGATGGAGAGGCATCCGGACACGAGGGGATCACCGTTCATGCGGAACGTTCGGCGGTAGGTGAAGGCGATGGCGAACGAGGCAAGGCATGCCCTGAGGACGACCAGTCCACGCCAGCCGCCGAGCCGAAAGAGGGCCGCGAGGATCGACGCCGCTCCCCACTGCTGGTCGGTCCAAGGCTGACCATTCATCGTGAATGTGAAGAGGTCCGCCCGAAGAACGTGACCGGTGTTCAGCGTGAAATCGCCCGCTCGCAGCAAGTAAGCGAGGTCGTTCACGGGGAGGCGTGAGAGAAGAACGGCGAGTGCCGGGAGAACGACGGCCACCACTAACCACGGATCAAGCTGTTGCAGTGGGGACGTGTGCGCTTCGTCCGTACGTCGGGACACAGCCGTGCGCCAGGACCGGGCGATCAGCGTTTCGTCAGGAATGGGCGGCGCCGCTCCCTTGAACCAAGGGTGTTTCCCCCCTCGCGGTGATGGCGTCGACGGACTCCGCGGTGTACCCCACGCGCGGCATGAAGGCGTACGCGGCCCCGTAGAGGAGCGCGACAACGATCAGGAGGGCGCGGTAGCCCGTGATGAGGGAAACGTATTCGATGGCTCCGCCCACCATCGCACCGAGAAGATTCGCGCCGAACGCCGCTGTCGGCTCAGCCGTATCTCGGAACCGCCCCGCGAAGATCAGATTCGCCATGAAGATAGGGAAGAAGGCAAGGATGGTTGCCAGCGCGAAGCGGGGCACCGCCGCGAACTGCAGCAGGTCGTCGGTGGGTACGAGCCAGGCTCCCAGGAGTCCCGCGTAGAGGAGGAGGAAGAGAAGTCCACGGTGCCCGACCCGGTATCTCTGTTCGATCTCGATCGCGAGGAGAACGGACAAAAGGACTCCAGCGAAGACCAGAGCATTCACGAGCCATGTAGTGCCGAAGAGCAACGCGAACTGCACCACACTCTTGGTCTCCAGCAGGAGGAATGCCGCCCCCATGAAGAAGAGGTCGGCATACGCGACCATCGGGCGGAAGGGCGACCCGGTTGCCCGCACGACGACTATCGAAGCGAGGATGATCAGCGAAAGGGTCAGCACATATCGGAACGGTATCGAGGGCGACCGGAGATAGAGGAATGGCCGGTCGTCAACGGCAGGTGCCACAACCTCGCGATCCCCGGGACTCCACGTCGAGTCGCATCTGAGCGCGGAGGCATCTGGGCTATCAACGAAGATACTGAACTGACCGACGCCGCTATCGGCGCCGCGACGCCCGAGATCGAGACACGGCCGATTCCCGAAGACAGTTGTCATCGTGCCGGCAAGACGATCCGCCAACCATTGCTCTCGGTAGTAGTTGTACATCGCGAAAGCACCCCCGGGCGCAAGGTGATCCCGTGCCGCTTCGAACGCTTGCTCGGTGAACAGGTAGCTCTCGAGCCTGATAGCCGACTGGCCGGTCACCAAGGTGAGCGAGTCCGGCAGTGCGAATACGATGAGGTCGTACGTCGTACCCGTTCGTTCCAGGAAAGCCCGCCCGTCATCGATGAAGCGATGCACACGCGGGTCCTGGTACGGATGCTCGGGATGGTATCTGATCCCGAGTCTTTGGATCTCCGGATCGATCTCAACGGCGTCGATGGACGACGCTCCGTGTCGCAGAGCCACCGAAACGTCATTGCCATTCCCTGCACCTATCACCAACACGTTACGAGGTGGACGGGCGAGCCGCTCGTACGGCATCTCATAATCGGTCCCCTGAGTTGCCCCACCCGTCTGATGGGGCACACCGTTCGCGGCGATGCCGATCGTCGATCCGTCGGTCTCAAAGGTAAGCCGGTAGTAGGGAGACCAGATGGTGTCGCCTTTGAACGTTCCGATGGCGAAGATCGCGATCAACGCGACGGCCGCTACGGATTGGAGGGTGGTCGGTGGTCGCAGCAATGCGATGAACAAGCCAACAACCACGACCCCCCACGCGACTGGACCGAAACCGGCAAATGCCAGGCCAGAAAAGGTGACGACACCTGCGATGGAACCGAGGATATCGAACCGGTAGGCGTCAAGGGCCGGAAGTCGCGAGAATCGAACGGCGACGCCGTGTCCGATGGCTGCCATCGTCGCGGCGGTTGCAAGGAAGATGAAGGGCAGCATCACCCAGGCAGGCAGCCCGTGTTGCTGGACACCGAAGTACACCAGCTGGCCCCCGGTCCGATCGATCGTTACCGGGAAGGCCACGACAAGTCCAGCGAACGCAGCCAGGAGGATGGGAGCCCATCTGAAGAGATCCGGCGCCTTCTTGGCGCGAAGGAATCCGACCCCGATGCCCAAGAAGCTGCCGAGAAGGATGAAATTGGCGAAGTACGAAAGGTAGATGACGTACGCGCCCGCCCAACGGATCAGAACGAGTTCCGTGAAAAGCATCAGGAAGCTCGCGAGGAACAGCTCTACCCGGGCCCGAGCCATAACCGCGACAGGCTAAGGCCTTGACGCATGGAGCGCCACGACCCGATGGCGGAGGGCCACTCGCCCCACTCCGCAGGCGTGATCGAATCGCGCGACCAGCGACCGAGCGTCTCGGATAGGCTGGTTCATCCACCGACAAGGGAGCAGCAAGGTGCCTCGCGCGATCTTCGTAACGACGATGGGTTCCTTCACGGTTGAATTGCGGCCAGATCGTGCGCCGAAGGCGGTTGAGAACTTCGTTGGACTCGCAACAGGCTCCAAGGAATGGCGCGATCCTCGTGACGGAACCACCAAAGGGGAGCCCTTATACACGGGGACCACCTTTCACCGAGTGATCGACGGATTCATGATCCAGGGCGGTGACCCGACGGGGACCGGCACGGGAGGGCCGGGATTCCAGTTCGAGGATGAATTCCCCCCTGACGCACCGACGTTCGACGAAGCTGGCCGTCTGGCGATGGCAAATGCGGGTCCGAACACGAATGGTTGCCAGTTCTTCTTGACGGTGGCGCCCACTCCGTGGCTCAACGGGCGGCACTCGATCTTCGGTCAAGTGGTCGACGGATACGAGGTCGTCGACGCCATCTCCAAGGTCGAAACGAAAGCTCAGGATCGGCCGGTGAACGACATCGTGATCGAACGGATCGAGATCACGGACTGACCTCCGGCCATCAGCCCCAGCTCGGAGGCTCGACGCCGAGCTGTTCGAACGTGCACGACCGTGGATCGCGGTCGGACCGCCAGCGTTCGAACCGCGCCGCGTGCCGGAACCGTCCGTACTGGACCCGATCGAACGAGACCTCGCACACAAGAGCTGGCTCCAGGTCGACCCACTCCGCGTCTCGGCCGGCCGACCACCGGCTGGGACCGCCCGGACCGCGTCCTCGCCCGAAGCTCTCGCCCCCCTCGAGAGGCGCCAGGATCTCTCGAAGCTCGCGACGCTCCGCCGCTTTGAACGACGAGGTGTGCCCAACGTAATGCAGGACTCCTTCGCCGTCGTACAGACCGAGCAGTAGGCTCCCGACCCCTCTCCCGTCCTTCGCGAGCCGGTAGCCGCCGACGACGCAGTCCGCCGTGGTGCGGTGCTTCACCTTCACCCATCCGCGTTCGCCCGAGAGGTACGCCTGGTCCTCGCGCTTCGCGACGATCCCATCCTGGCCGACCCCGGCCGCGTCGCCGAACCAGGCTTCGGCGAGCGTCACGTCCGCCGTCCACGGCGCCACGAGGAGCTCGGGTCCGGGCGGGACCGCGTTCAGGTCATCAGGCATCACGCCGGCGCCGGCCGACGCAGCCAGCTTCGCGAGGCGCTCGCGCCGCGTCTGCAACGGCAACGCGCTGAGATCTTCGTCGCCCTCCCGCAGCAGATCGAACAGGATCAGCGTCGCGGGGATCTCCCCCGATAGCTTCCGGACCCGCGACTCCGCCGGATGCAGCCGAAGCTGCAGCTGGTCGAACTCCATGCCGGTCTCTCGGATCACGAGCAGCTCGCCGTCCCCGACGAAGGCTCCCGGCGGCCGCTCGGCCACGAGCGCCACGACCTCGGGGAAGTAGCGGCCGAGCGGCCGCCCGTCGCGGCTCACCAGCCGGACGTCGCCGTCCTCGCCGACGGCGACGATCGTCCGGAAGCCGTCCCACTTCGGTTCG
>DATDKZ010000052.1:0-7575 GCA_036519575.1 Actinomycetota bacterium
GCTCGCCTGGATCTTCATCGGTGCCCAGCTGACGCTCCTCGCCGCCGAGGTCAACGTGGTTCGGAAGCGGCATCTCTGGCCGAGGAGCCTGGTGCAGCCGCCGTTCACCGACGCGGACGTCGAGGCGCTGACCCGCTCCGCGAAGCAGGAGGGCCGCCGGCCCGAGGAGCGGATCGATGTCGAGGTCCAGGGGCGGCGCTCGGACGCGGGCGGGCCGGCCGCCCGGTAGCGTCCGGGAACGTCCGGGAACGCTGCCGGGCGGGCTGGACTACCATCGATGCGGCACCGAACAGGCGCGGACCACCCCAGTCTGCGTGTGGGTCGGCGCGGGAAGGAGGAAGTATGGCCAAGGACACGCGGAGCGACCCGTTCAGGATGGCGGACGGGAATCGCCGGGTCGGCAGCCAGCCACTGTTTCACCAGCACGGCGTGGAGGTCCAGGAGTTCGGGAAGATGCGGCTGTTCCCTCTCGCGCTCGACTTCGAGGCCCGCGTGGAGAGCGTCCAGCTCCTGAACCAGATCCTGTCGGATTCGATGATCCTGTACGCGTTGTACAAGAAGCATCACTGGCTGGTTCGAGGGCCGACGTTCTTCCAGCTGCACCTGTTGCTGGACAAGCATGCCGACGAGCAGCTGAAGCTGATCGACCTGCTCGGGGAGCGCGTGCAGACGCTTGGCGGTGTGGCCGTGGGCGACCCACGCCTCGCTGCTGAGATCACCACCGTCCCTCGTCCTCCAGATGGCGCGGAGGAAGTGCCCGCCATGCTGTCCCGGCTGCTCGAGGCCCACGAGATCATCATCGAGAAGCTGCGCGAGGCCATCACGAAGACGGCGGAGAGCCGTGACGACGGGACCAACGACTTGCTGATGAGCGACGTGCTGCGGACGCACGAGCTCCAGGTCTGGTTCGTCGCCGAGCACCTGGTGGACGTCCCGGTGGTCCGGGTCTGACGGCGCTTGCCCGGAGCTCGTGCCCCAGGAAGGGGGGTCACTCGCCCCGGGCGAACAGCCTGCTGAGTCCGAGCCATCGCCGCTTGGACGACTGGACCTTCGCGAAATCGGGCTGGTCGATGCGTCGGAGCTGCGCGCACAGATCCACCAGCATCTCGCGGGTGACCTGGACGTCCGCCGAAGTCACGGACTGAGGCTCGGAACGGTGCCGTTGGAGCTGGTCGTACATGGCCCGGGCGACGCCCGGCTCCCGGTCGATGAGGCGAAGCAGCGCCGGCCGCGTGAGCTCCAAGGCCGAGACAGCGCTCTCCGCGCCGATCGTGGCCGTGCGAGGTCCACCGTCGATCACGGCGATCTCGCCGAAGTACGACCCCGGCCCCAGCGTGGAGACGTCCTTGCCGGAGATGCTGACCCCGACCGTCCCTCTCGCGAGGACGAAGAACCCTTTCCCCTTCTCGCCCTCGGTCACGATGCGGACGCCGGGCTGGTACTCGACGGCGTGGGACGAACCCAGGACCGACGACAACTGGCCCTGCGTCAGCCCGGAGAACAGTGGGATGGATCGGAGGGTCTCGAGGTGCTCGGACTTGATCCATCGAAGCCCTAGCCAACTCGCCACGATAAGGATGAGGAAGATGGCGCCCGGGACCAACCAGGAAGCCACGACCCCGGCGATGACCGGAACTGACACCGCGTCCCCCCGCCCTCGAAGGGGTGACGATAGCTCCGCGCGCTGACGAGCGCAAAACGTCCGACCGCGCTCAACTCGGATCGGATTCGAGGGCTACCGCCCGGCGTGGATCGCCCGCACGGTCTCGATCGTGTCGGCGTCCTCCGCACGCTTGTCCGGGCGGTAGCCCTTCACCCGAGCGAACCGCAGGGCAAGGCCGGCTGGGTACCTCGGGCTGCGCTGCACCCCGTCGAAGGCCACCTCCACGACCAGCTCGGGTCGCACGTAGACCGTGAAGTCGTCGCGGCGGGTCTCGAGCTGGAGGAACCGCTCGGTCTGCCACGCGAGCATCTCGTCGGTCATTCCCTTGAACGTCTTCCCAAGCATCACGTACCCCCCGGTTGCCGGGTCGCGGGCTCCCAGGTGGAGGTTGCTGAGCCAGCCCCGGCGCCGCCCGTGTCCCCATTCCACGGCCAGCACCACGAGGTCGAGCGTGTGCGCTCGCTTGACCTTCAGCCAGCTCGCTCCCCGCCGGCCGGCCTCGTACGGGGCATCGGGCGCCTTGACCATCACCCCCTCGTGGCCGCGCTCGAGTGCCTCGTCCAGGAACCGGTCGGCGTCCTCCTGGTCGGCCGTCACGATCCTCGGCACCTGCAGCTCTCCGGGGATGCAAGCGTCGAGGGCAGCGATCCGTTCTCGAGTCGGGTGGTCGATGAGGTCCTTGCCGTCCAGATGCAGGACGTCGAAGAAGAAGGACGAGAGGGGAACGGTCCGGCGAAGCTCCGGCACGTCGAGTCGGCTGCCGAACCGGCTCATCGTCGTCTGGAACGGATGCGGGCGCCCGTCCGGACGGAGTGCGATGGCCTCCCCGTCCAGGATCACCGCGTCGACCGGAAACTCGCGAACAGCCTCGATCACCTCCGGCACCCGATCGGTGATGTCCGCCAGGTTGCGGGTGAACGCGCGGACCTCGCCATCGAGCCGGTGCACCTGAAGACGAGCGCCGTCGAGCTTCCACTCGACGACAGCGGGATGGATCCGGGCCAACGCGTCCATGAGATCGGAAGCGGTCTGCGCCAGCATCGGCTGGATCGGCCGCAAAACGGTGAGCCGGAACCGGGCGAGACCTTGGGTGCCGCCGGCCACGGATGCCGCCGCCACAATGCCGAGGTCTCCCGCGACCATCAGGGCCCGGCGGACCTCCGATGCGGGCATGGTGGCGGCCCTGGCAACCGCCTCGACCATGATCCCCTCCAGGGCGCCTTGCCGGATCTCGCCGGACAGGAGGCCGAGCAGGAACCGTCGCTCCTGCTCGGTCGTTCGAGCGAACAGTCCCGTGAGCTCGCCCCGACGTGCGGCCTGCGAGCCTTTCCCACTGGCCGCGGCGATCCGGTCGAGGGCGGCGTGGACCTCACGGAGCTCGAGCGTGGGCGGGGGAGCGGCGGGGGGCGGCAAGTGGCGAAGCGAGGCCCACCCCACGCCCACCGTCCCCTGCGGCAGGACGCCGGAGAGATAGGCGACGGCGAGCGGGATCTCGTCCGGCTCCAGACGTCGAAGGGTGGCGGCCAGCAGGTCGGTCTTGGCCAGACGTGACCGCGTCTGTCCAACCGCCACCGACGTCTGCGCGATCTCGTCGAGGAGCACGGAGGAGATTCTGCTCCGACGGCGGACGGTGTGGCAGGATGCTCAACCGATGACCGCGAGGATCGGGTGGGGCCGTGGGTGAACCGATGGACGAACCGCTACGAACGACGCTCCGGCCGCGACCGCCCGTCGACCTGGGGCTGACGCTCGGGATCGTCGCCTTCGGGAAGCCTCATCCGTGTGTCCGGCGGGACCACGACGGCTCGTGGTGGCGGGCGACCCGAACCCCGCTCGGTCCGGCCACGACGCGCTTGGTCTCGGCCGATGGGGGGATCCATGCAGAGGCATGGGGGCCCGGGAAGGAGTGGGCGCTCGATGCGGCACCGGAGCTCCTCGGTTCGCGCGATCCGGTGGATGGGTTCGATCCGGCTCCGGGCATCGTCCGCGACCTGCACCGTCGGATGCCGGGTCTGCGGATCCCGAGGTCCGGAGCCGTGTTCGAGACCCTGGCCCCCACGATCCTGGAGCAGAAGGTGCCGGGGGCGGAGGCGTTCACTACGTACCGGAACCTCGTTCGCGCGTTCGGCGAGCCGGCGCCGGGTCCGGGTCGCCTTCGGCTGCCACCCTCGCCGGAGACCCTGGCCCGGACCCCCTATCCGGCGTTCCATCCTCTGGGGATTGAACGACGGCGCGCAGACACGCTGCGTGCCGCGGCCTCCCGTGCCGTCCGGCTCGAGGAGGCTGTCCTGATGCCACTACCGGAGGCGTACCAGCGGATCCAGGCATTCCCCGGCGTGGGGCAGTGGAGCGCCGCCAGGGTCGCCATGGTGGCGCTCGGTGACGCCGATGCGGTTCCGCTCGGCGACTACCACTACCCGCACATGGTGGCCTGGGCGTTCATCGGCCGGCCCCGGGGGTCCGACGAGCAGATGCTCGAGCTGCTGGAGCCCTTCGCGGGCCATCGGGGACGCGTCCTCCGGCTGTTGCTTGCAGCCGGCTTGAGTGCGCCGCGGTACGGACCGCGCATGTCGCTTCGCTCGATCGAACGCATCTGACCGCGAAAGGGAGGAAGCGGCCAGGCTGCGACTAGGAGCCGGTACCATCCGGTCATGAGCCTGCTGGAAGCCGCCGGCCTGTCCGTGGAGGCCGGGGGCACGACGATCCTCGAGGACCTGTCCTTCTCCCTTCGGGTGGGGGAGAAGGTGGGCGTGGTCGGGAGGAACGGAGCCGGCAAGACCAGCCTGCTCCGGGTCCTGGCCGGGGAGGCCGAAGCCGTTCGGGGGACCGTGACCCGACGAGGGGCCCTGGGCTACCTGCGCCAGGACCCTCGCCAGCATCGGGCCGACCAGGACCACACGGCCCTCGTCCACGTGCTGGAGGCCCGAGGGCTCCAGGCGATGGCGGAGAAGTTGGAGAAGCTCCGGCTGACCCTCGAGGTCCGACCCACCGAGACCGCCGTGGGCAAGTTCGCCCGGCTGGAGGAGCGGTACCGCGCGGCCGGCGGTTACTCAGGCGAGGCCGAGGCCCGCCGGATCGTGGGGGGGCTCGGACTGTCCCAGGACCGCCTGGCCCTCCCCGTCCGGGCCCTGTCCGGAGGGGAGCGGCGGCGACTGGAGCTCGCCCGGATCCTGTTCGCCGGATCGGACGTCCTGCTCTTGGACGAGCCCACCAACCACCTCGACAGCGATGCGAAGGTCTGGTTGATGAGCTTCCTTGCCGGCTACCCGGGCGCGGTGATGGTGGTGAGCCACGACATCAAGCTGCTGGACGCCGCCATCGGCCGGGTCTTGCACCTGGACCGCGACGCGGTGGTGATCTATCGGGGGACCTACTCCGAGTATCGCGAAGCCAGACGGCTCGACGAGCTCCGTCTCACCGCCCTCGCCGAACGGCAGCACGCGGAGATCAAACGGCTGAAGACGCTGGCCGACTCCATGCGGGGCCAGACCGAGAAGCGCGCCCGCAAGGCCAAGACCCTCGACACCCGGGTGCATCACCTCGCGGCCCGGGCCGTGGCGGCTCCGACGAAGGAGCGGCGCGTACGCTACCGGTTCCCCGAGCCGCCGCACTGCGGCAGTCTGGTCCTCGAGGCTGCGGGCGTCACCAAGGGCTACGGCGGCCCCCCCGTATTCGAACGGGTCACCTTCGACCTCTCCCGGGGCGAGCGGCTCCTGGTCATGGGCCTGAACGGTGCGGGCAAGACCTCGCTCCTTCGGATCGTCGCGGGCGTTTCGGAGCTTGATGCCGGAAGCCTGCGCCTGGGGACCGGGGTGTCGCTCGGCTACTACGCGCAGGAGCACGAGGGCATCCGCGACGGGGTGAACGTCCTCGCCCACGTCCGATCCGAGTCCACCGACGCCTCGGACCAGGACCTCCGCGGGTTGCTCGGCATGTTCGGGCTGACCGGCGATATCGCGTTCCGCGACGCCGGCACGTTATCGGGCGGCGAAAAGACCAAGCTGGCGCTGGCTCAACTGGTCGCGGGGCGTCGCAACCTGATCCTGCTCGATGAGCCGACGAACAACCTCGATCCTCCGTCACGAACGGCCATCGGGGGTGCGCTCGCGGCATGGCGGGGGGCCATGGTGCTGGTCAGCCACGACATCGAATTCGTTGAAACCCTTGCACCGCAACGTGTACTGATGATGCCCGAGGGGACGCTCGACTACTGGAGCGACGACCTGCTCGAGCTCGTGGCGCTGGCCTGACCGAAGCCGATATGCTCGGCGCCCTTCGATCCCCGATGGGGCGACGCACGTGAGCGAAACGCATCCCGACGGCCCGGCCGACGTGGTCTTCAGAGGAGGCGCCGTGTACACGGTCGACCCCCCACGCACCTGGGCACAGGCCGTCGCGGTGAAGGGCGGACGCATCGTCTCGGTGGGGACCGACCAGTCGGTCGCCGACCTCATCGGGCCGAAGACGGAGGTCCACGATTTGCGCGGCAGGATGCTGCTCCCAGGGTTCCAGGACGCCCACGTCCATCCCCCTTCGGGCGGGCTGGAGATGCTGGAGTGCAATCTGAACGAGGCGTACACACGAGAGGGCTACGAACGGATCGTGGCCGACTACGCGAGCGAGCATCCCGACGTGGAGTGGATCCGGGGCGGGGGGTGGTCCATGGACTCGTTCCCCGGCGGGACCCCGACCAAAGAAGTCCTCGACCGCATCGTCCCCGACCGGCCGGTGTACCTGCCGAACCGTGATGGTCACGGGGCCTGGGTGAACTCTCGAGCCCTGGAGCTGGCCGACATCACCCGGGAGACCCCCGATCCTCCCGACGGACGGATCGAACGGGATGACGCCGGCGAGCCCTCGGGCACCCTCCACGAGGGGGCCATGGACCTGGTGGACAAGCTCATGCCCCCGGTCACGGAGGCGGAGTGGGAGGAGGGGCTCCGGGTGGCCCAGCCGTACCTGCACTCACTCGGCATCACCGCGTGGCAGGATGCCATCGTCGGCGGCCCGTACGACACGCTCGGTGCCTACACCACGATGGCCGGCCGGGACGCGCTCACGGCCAGGGTCATCGGCTCCCTGTGGTGGGACCGGCACCGTGGCGAGGAGCAGATCGACGAGCTGGTGGCGAAACGAGCACGCAGCTCGGTGGGCCGGTTCCGGGCCACCACGGTGAAGATCATGCAGGACGGCGTGATCGAGGACTTCACGGCGGGGGTCCTTGAACCGTATCTGGGCCCCGACGGCACGCCGACCTTCAACCGCGGCATGTCCTTCGTCGACCCCCAACTGCTGAAGGCCTCGGTGACCAGACTGGACGCCCAGGGGTTCCAGGTCCACATCCACGCGATCGGGGAGCGGGCCGTGCGAGAGGCGTTGGACGCCCTGGAGGCGGCGCGGGCCGCGAACGGGGCGAACGATCATCGCCACCACATCGCCCACATCCAGGTGGTCCACCCGGACGACATCCCCCGGTTCCACCAGCTCGGGGTGGTGGCGAACGCCCAGCCGCTGTGGGCGACGCTCGAGGGCCAGATGGTGAACCTCACGATCCCGTTCCTCGGCCCGGAGCGGAGCGGGTGGCAGTATCCCTTCGCCACCCTGGTCCGGTCGGGTGCCAGGCTCGCCTTCGGGAGCGATTGGTCCGTGTCGAGCCCCAACCCGATGTGGGAGATGGCCATCGCCGTCCACCGCAAGGAGCCGCGTCGTTACGCGGACATGGTCGGCGAACGAGCGACGAACGAAGTCTTCCTCCCGGACGAGCGCATCGACCTGGCCACGGCCATCCGCGCCTTCACCATGGGCTCGGCGTACGTGAACCACCTGGACGAAATGACGGGCTCGATCGAGGTGGGCAAAGAAGCGGACCTGGTCGTGGTTGATCGGAACCTGTTCGACCTGTCGCTCGACGA
>DATDKZ010000053.1:0-8166 GCA_036519575.1 Actinomycetota bacterium
ACCGGCCGTTCGATCACGTTCTGGTGGACGACTTCCAGGACACGACCGTGGCCGCGGAACGACTGCTGGGCCGGCTCTCGCCGCTCACCCTGGTGGTGGCGGGGGACCCACAGGCCCACGTCTTCTCCTTCCAGGGCATGACCGACGCGCCCATCGGTCGTTTCGTCGAGCGATTCGGGGCAGGTCTGGTACGCCTCCCGAACCGCCATCGAGGCGTCCCCTCCATCGATGCCTGGCGGCTGCCGCACACGTCGGAGGAGCACGCGGCGGTAGCGCGGGAGCTTCGGCGGATCCATGTGACCGAGGGCATCTCGTGGAATCAGCTGGCCGTGATCGTTCGCCGGAACGGGCCGCATATCGGCGGGCTCGTGCGGGCCCTCGACGACGCGGGCATCCCGCGCAGCCAGGCCGGCGCCGGGCTCTCCGCATCCGCGGCGCCGGCGACCTTCCCGTACATCCTCGCCCTGCGCTGGGTCGTGGCCGACGCGGGTCGCCGGGACGACATGGTCGAAGCCCTCCTCACGTCCGAGCTCGGTGGCATCTCCCCCGCTGCCGCGCGCTCGCTTCTGCGCCTGGCCAGGGCCGGAGGGCACCCACCGGCTCACGCTCTGGAGATCGACGAGGGGCTCGGCGATCCCGAACGGAATGCGTTGGCGGAACTGCGCGCGACCCTCCGGCAGGCGAGCGAACGGCGCAGATCGGTCCTCGATGCGTTCGGCGTGCTGTGGCGAGGCCTTTCGTATTCGCGGCGACTGGTCGCCGCGGCCGAGACCTCGATGCAGGCTCGGGTGGACCTGGCGGCGGTCCTGGCCTTCTCTCGGCTGGTCGCAGAGGTCGGCACCTCCTCCAGCCCCTCGATCGAGGAGTTCCTGGAGCTCGCCGAGGTGAGCGAGGGAGCCCCGGCCGGCGCTGAAGGGGACCGTGCACGGGACGAGGTCCGCGTGCTCACCGCGCACGCCGCGGTGGGGCTGGAGTTCGACACGGTGATGGTGGCCGGCGCGGTCGAGGGCGACTTCCCCAGCCTGACCCGTCCCGAGCCCATGTTCGACCTTTCCGCCCTTCAGGGCATCCGCTCTCGGTCCGAGGTCAATCGGCTTCGCCTGGCGGACGAGCGTCGGCTGTTCCGCTCGGCCGTCGCACGCGCTCGGCGTCGGGTCGTGCTGACCGCCAGCGATCCACATGGGATGGAGTCCGAGGAGGCCGTGGCGTCCCGCTTCGTCGACGAGCTCGGCGTGGCGTGGACCCAGGGCCCCATCCGCATGGGTACGGATCCGGTGTCGGTGTCGGAGGCGGCCGCGGAATGGCGTCGCACCCTGGGCGATCCAACGGTCGAAGCGCCGGAGCGGTTCGCGGCGATGGCCGGGGTCCTCGCCCTCGGCGAAGATCCCGGCCGCTGGTGGTTCCAGCGGGAGTGGACGGCCCGGGATGTCCCGCCGAAGGAACATCTGTCCCTCTCGTTCTCGCGCCTGGATCGCCTGGAGAACTGCGAGCTCCAGTTCGTGTTGGGCGATGAGCTCGGCCTGGACCCCGGCGGGGGGTACCAGGCCTGGGTGGGCCGCCTGATCCATCAGCTCATCGAGGACGTCGAGAACGGCAAGGTCGATCGGACCCAGGCGGCCTTCATCGAGGCGTTGAACGAGCGATGGCAGGAGGCCCGGTTCCCCTCGTACGCGGTGTCCGAGGCCGAACGCCGCCACGCCATCCGGGTGCTGATCCCCAACTGGTTCCAGCGCTACGCCGACCTGCCGGCCGAAGTCACAGAACAGGCCTTCCGCTTCGAATACGAGGGCGCGGTGATCAAGGGGAAGATCGATCGGATCGGACCGGTGCCCGAAGGCGGTCGCAGGATCACCGACTACAAGACCGGCGCCGCCGACAACGCCGACAGGCCGGCCGAGAGCTTGCAGCTGGGGATCTATTACCTGGCCGTGAACGAGTGCGACGACCTGGCGCCCTACCGACCGGTCGACGCCGTGGAACTCGCCTACCTGCCGGGCAAGAAGGGCAAGTGGGAGCTCGTCCCGCTGTCGTGGCAGGTCTCGGGCGCAGAGGAGAGGTACAAGGGCGCCATGCGAGAGCGCCTGTCCGGCCTCATCGAATCGGTCCGGCGGCTGGACCGGGAGGGACGCTCCGCGCCGAGCACCACAGCCAACTGCTTCTTCTGCCGGTTCCAGACGATGTGCTCTCGCTATCCCGAAGGGGGCGAGGTCTTCCCCGTCACCTCGCGGGTCGCACTGAACGCAGCCGCGGACGCCAACCGATGACCGGCTTCCCCAAGGCCATCGTGGACTTCCTGGAAGCAGAACCCACCCCTGAGCAGTGGCGCGCCATCTCCATGCCGCTGGTGCCCTACGTCCTGGTGGCGGGGGCCGGCTCGGGCAAGACGTCGGTCATGGCCGCTCGGGTCATCTACCTGGGCATGGCGGCTACGGGTCTCCTCGACGCCGGCCACGACGGGGCCATGCCCGGCAACGTGCTGTGCCTCACCTTCACCAACAAGGCCACCGAGCACCTCCTGCTCCGGATCAGGCGGGCGCTCCGCACGCTCCACTTGGAGGAGGGTGAGGAGCCTGAGATCCTCAACTACCACGGGTTCGCCGCCGAGGTCCTCGATCGCCACGGCATGCTGATCGGGATCGAACCCGGTCAGCGAGTCATCACGCCGGCCCAACGTGCGGAGCTCGTGGCTCGGGTCCTGGACCGGATGACGTTCGATCACCTCACTACGCGTTGGCAGCCGACCATCGTCGCCAACATCCTCTCGCTGGATGAGCAGCTGCAGAACCACGTCGTGGAACCCCAGGAGGTCGTGGATTTCAACCGCACGAACCTGGAGCGGTTGAAGACGGCCAAGTCCCCCGACCCCCATCGAGCGGCGCTCGAGCGGATCGAGCTGGCGGGGGCCGTCGAGGAGCTCCGCCGGCTGAAGCGCGAGCTCGGGGTCATCGACTTCGGTGACCAGATCGGCCTCGCCGTTCGGATCGTTCGGGAGCATCCGGAAGTGGCCGAGGACTATCGGTCCCGGTTCCAGGCCGTCCTCCTCGACGAGTACCAGGACACGAACCATGCACAGGCCGTGCTGATGGAGGGGATCTTCGGGCGTGGCCATCCCGTCACCGCGGTTGGCGACCCCGACCAGAACATCTACGGCTGGCGAGGGGCCAGCCTGCACAACCTCCTGCAGTTCCCGACGCAGTTCCCGAATGCCGACGGAACGCCTTCCGACAAGCTTCCCCTGTACACGAACTTCCGCTCAGGCGCTCGCATCCTCGGCGCGGCCGACGAGGTCATCGGGCCGCTCCCGGCGAACCAGCGCCCCGATCCCGACAAGGAGCTGCGCCCACATCCGCCGAACGGCCTCGGGTTCGTTCGGGTGGCGCAGTACGAGCACGAGATCGCGGAGATGCAGGCCGTTGCGGACCATATCCTTGCGCTGCACGAGGACGGGGTGTCGTGGCGGGACTGCGCCGTGCTGTGCCGGACCCATCGGCTGTTCGAGCCGCTCCAGTTGGCGTTCGCCGATCGTGGCATCCCGGCCGAGTTCATCGGCCTCGCAGGCCTGATCAAGCTCCCGGAGGTCGTCGAGGTCCTGGCGTACGCGCGCGCCGCCGCCGACCCCGGCGGCGGCGTCGCGCTGGCCCGCATCCTGACCGGGCCGCGGTACCGGGTCGGCCCCGGCGACCTGGCGCGGGTGGCGGCTTGGACCCGCGTGAGCGGCTTCGCCTTCCTCGACCGACTCAGCGAGCGGCTGGCGGAGGACGAGGACATCCTGGAGGACCAGCCGTTCCTCATCGCGGAGGCCCTCGAGCACCTCGCCGAAATCGAAGGCCTCTCCGACGAGGGACGCGCTCGCCTTGAGCAGTTTGCCGCCGAGCTGGCGGAGCTGCGAGACGCGGCCCGGCGTCCGGTGGGCGAGTTCCTCGCCGAGGTCATCCGTCGAAGCGGGCTCCTCGCCGAGCTCGACGCGCAGGTCGACGTCGCCGCATCGACCGCCCGGCGGCGCAATCTCGCGGCGTTCCTCGACCAGGTGCATGCCTTCCAACCCGTCGAGGGCGAGCTCACGCTTCGCGCATTCCTCGACTACGTGGATTCGATCGAGGACGACCGCGAATGGTCGCCGGTGCAGCCGAGCCAGGACGACACCGTCAAGGTCATGACGGTCCACGCGGCCAAGGGCCTGGAGTTCGACACGGTGTTCGTCCCGGGCCTGGCCAAGGACCTGTTCCCCAATGCGCGGATCCAGCAGAACCCCATGCGGAAGGGGAGCTCGCTCGACATCGAGCTCCGTCGCGACCGCGATCTCCTCCCCCGATTCGAGGGGGTGATGAACCGCTTCGTCGATGCGCTTCGCGACCAGGAGGTGTTCGAGGAGCGCCGCACCGCGTACGTCGCGCTCACCAGAGCGAAGCGCCGCCTGTTCCTGTCCTCCGCCATCTGGTACGGCGAGAACATCAACGCGAAGACGGTCGGCAGGTTCTTCACCGAGCTCATGATGTGGGCCCGCCGAACACAGCTCGCCGATACCCACATCGAGGGTGAGGAAAGGGAGGAGAACCCACTCGCGGGGTTCCGGCAGCGTTTCGTCCGACCCTGGCCCGGGCCGGCCGGGCCGGACGAGGCGGACGCCCTGTTCCCCGGAGGGTGGCGACGAGCCGCACTGGAGGCCGCCGCGGCGGGCGAGATCAGAGGTAGTGCCCTCGCTACCCTGGACCCGGCGGAGCGCGCCCGGTTCGAGGACCTCGCGGCACATCGGCGAACGCTGGCCGGGCATCTCCTGGAACGGGAGGCGGCGACGAAGGACGAGATCGGGATCCCGGCCACCGTCTCGGTCGGCGGGATCGTGGACTACGGACGGTGTCCCAAACGCTTCTACTGGAGCGCGGTCCGGCCCCTGCCGCGGTTCTCGGGTCCGGCGGCCCGGATCGGGACCGACGTCCACGCGTGGATCGAGCGCCAGTCGTCCGGACAGACCACCCTGATCGAGCTGGAGGAAGAGCCCGACCTCACCGCGGAGGAGCTCGCCGGCCAGCCCGGCAAGGTCAAACAGCTGCGGGACATGTTCCTGGCCAGCCGGTTCGCCGACATGACCCCGCTCCACGCCGAGCGCGCCTTCCTGTTGTCCCTGGCGGGCTTCACGGTGAGTGGCCGGATCGATGCGATCTACGGGGTTCCCGAGGGGCCATGGGAGGTGGTCGACTACAAGACCGGCCGAAAGCCCGTGGACGATCCCCTGTCTCGCGTTCAGCTCGACGTCTACGCGCTTGCCTGCATCGACGTCTGGCGCAAGCGGCCCGAGGAGCTGACGCTCACCTATCTGTACCTGGCCACCGGCGACGAGGTGACGTTCGCCGTCGAGGACGCCGAAGCCATCCGCGATCGGGTGCGTGCGTGGCTCTCGGCGATCGGGGCCGGCCGGTTCGAGCCCACGCCCGGCGAGCACTGCCGGTGGTGCGATTTCCTGTCCTTCTGCGACCCGGGGAAGGCGTTCGTGGGCCAGACCCAGACTTGAGGCCAGGCTAACTCGACAGCCGTTCCACCTGCTCCTCGAAGCTCCGGTATTGCGACGCGGGATCGTACCCGCCCACCACGGCCTCCGAGACGAAGCGCACGGTCAGCCCGAGCTCAGGAGCTCGCGCGAGGAGCGCGGCCCGGAACCACTCGAGGTCACCCGGCTGGAGGACGACGGGCCCGGAGGTGCCTGGATGCCGGAGCGACGGGTCGTCGCTCGCGATCGGCGTGGCCCGCAAGATCCCGTCGAGACCGGGGACCGATGGATCCTTCATGTCCAGCCGGGCCTGCGCGCCATCCCACGTCGCGATGGCGACGACCGCATCGGGGGCATCGGGTCGGTGGAGCTCCGCGCGCACGGGGTCGGCCTATCCGGCCAGTGAACGTTCAACGCGTCGAAGCAGGGATGCGGTGTGCGAGAGGAGTTTCACCGCGACGTCGGGCTCATCCTCCACCATTCGCAGGAACTCCGTCCGCTTGAGCTCCAACATCGTCATGGGTGTCTCCGTGACGACGGTCGCGGTCCTGGCTCCCCCGTCGAGGAGGGAGATCTCCCCGAAGAAGTCCCCGGGCCGCAGCCGGTTGACTTCCGTTCCCCCCGGGCCGACCACCTTCGCCTCACCCTGGAGGATGACGAAGAAGCTGTCGCCCTCGTCTCCCTCCTTCACTACCGAGGCCCCTTCCATGTATCGGACCTCTTGCATGGAGTCGGCGAGGCGCCGCAAGTGGCGCGACGAGAGGCCGGAGAACAGCGGGACCCGAGCCAGCGCTTCCTGCTCTCGCTTTGCCACCGCGTCGGACTCCCTCGCAACGATCCGGTCGACGGGTCAGCCTACTCCGGCGGCCGCGGCGATGTCGAAGCGGCCGGGATGTCACCGGCTCGCGCTAGGGTCCGGACATGGAGGCCCGCATCGTCGATGTAGCCTCCCCCGCTCGCCGGTTCGCCCACGGTCAGGCGCTCGTGCGCCAGGGCCAGGTCCCGGACTGCCTGTTCCTGGTGCGGGCCGGAGTGGTGCGACTGGCGGCCGCCCTACCGACAGGACACGAGGTGGTCGTGGGCATGCTCGGAGCCGGCGACGTGTTCGGGGAATGCGCGCTCCTCGGGGACCCCTCCCCGGTCGAGGCTCGAGCGGCCTGCCCCGTGGAGGTGGAGGCCGTGCCGCTGACTGCCCTCCAGGCGGTGCTGGAGCGCAGCCCCGGCACCGCCACCGAGCTCCTGCGATTGCTGGCCTCCCGGCTGCACCGAACCACGGGCGCGCTGGAAGAGGCGCTGGCCCAGGACGTCCCCACGCGCCTGTGCCGAACGCTGTGCGAGTTGGCCGGTCGGCACGGCGTGCGCGACGGACGCGGCGTGCGGCTGGCCCTTCCGATCACGCAAGAGGACCTGGGGCGGATGATCGGCGCATCCCGAGAGACGGTGAACCGGACCCTGGCCACGCTTTCGGCTCGCAAGCTCATCCGAACCGAGGGCCGTCGCTACGTCATCCCCGACGTGGACGCCCTGGCCAGAGCAATGGATCGGAAGACGATGACGACGGCTTGACAGGGCCGGGCCGCCTTGATGAGCTTGGGCATGGACGACTACGGGCCCTCCACGTACGGCGATCGCATCGCCGATGTGTACGACGCATGGTTCCATCCGCCGTCGGATCCGGCCGCAGCGGTCGACTTCCTCGCGGAGCTCGCCGGCTCGGGTCCAGCGCTCGAGCTGGCCATCGGCACGGGACGCATCGCCCTTCCGCTCTCCACGCGGGGAGTCGAGATCCGGGGGATCGACGCGTCCACGGCCATGGTGGACAAGCTCCGCGAGAAGCCTGGGGGGGCGGACATCCCCGTCACGATGGGCGACTTCGCCGACGTCGCGGTGGAGGGCCGGTTCCGGCTGGTGTTCGTGGTGTTCAACACCCTGTTCGCATTGCTCACGCAGGCCGATCAACGACGATGCCTGCGGAACGTGGCCGACCACCTCACCGACGACGGCGTCTTCGTGGTCGAGGCATTCGTGGCCGACGTCGCCCGCTTCGACCGGGGTCAACGAGTCCAGACGCACCGGGTGGAGCCAGGCCGGCTGTTCATCGACGCGTCGATGCATGATCCGGAACACCAACGGGTCAGCGTTCAGCTCGTCGTGTTCGAGGAGACCGGGTTTCGGATGTTCCCCGTCGAGCTCCGCTACATCTGGCCCTCCGAGCTCGATCTCATGGCCGAGCTGGCCGGGCTTCGGCTTCGGGAGCGCTGGGGGGACTGGAACCGCGAGCCGTTCACGGGGGAGGGGAGGCACGTCTCCGTGTACGAACGAGCGCCGGCCTAGCCAGACTCCTGGAGCACGGCGAGGCTGCACGGTCCGCACAGGAGTCCACGACCCTTCACCGGTCGCCCACACCGCACGCAGGTCCGGGGCTCGAGCAGGGTCCACCGGACCGAGCCCATCGCGGTTCGCCGCTCGGCACGTCCCTCGTTCTCCAGCTTGAGCAGGTGGGCCAGGACCGACCGGGCCGCCAGTTCGTGCAATTCGACAGGGTGGTCGCCGTAGATCGCCGGGACGATCTCCTCCGGCGTGCGCAGCCCGGCAGCAAGCGCGGCGAGGACTTGATCTTCCCGGTCCGTACGATGCACCAGGTACTCCTCCAGTTTCCCCGGGCCATCGAGCACGACGGG
>DATDKZ010000054.1:0-25940 GCA_036519575.1 Actinomycetota bacterium
CTGATGGCCAAGGCCATCGCCGGTGCCTCCAGTGTGCCGATCCTGGTCGCCGACGGGAGCCGGTTCCAAGCGATGTTCTTCGGAATCGGGAACATGAAGGTTCGGCGGATGTTCTCGCGAGCCCGGGCTATGTCAGACAAGTACGGTGGCTGCGTGATCTTCGTCGACGAGCTCGATGCTCTCGGCGGCACCCGAGGAGGCATCTCACAACAGTCCGTGGAATACGACAGGCCGTCCGGGCCGCACAAGGTCATCGCCGGTATGGGGATGGGCGGTGGGGGCATGGGCATCGTGAACGAGCTGCTGGTCAACATGGACGGGTTCGTGGCGCCGAGGGGCCTGTGGCGGCACGTCCGCCGGATCCTCGGTCTCGGCCGGCCGAAGGTCCCCTTCTACAACATCCTCGTCATCGGAGCCACCAACCGCGCCCTCTCGCTCGACCCCGCGCTCCTTCGGCCGGGGCGGTTCGATCGGAAGATCCACGTCGGTCTTCCCGACGGCGACGGTCGCGAGGATATCGCCCAGTACTACCTGGCGAAGGTGCGCCACGAGCCCACGGACGTCAAGAAGCTGGGGCGCATGACCAAAGGCTACTCACCGGCGATGATCCAGAACATCGTGAACGAGGCGCTGATCTTCGCCCTCCAGGACAGTCGCGATGCGTTGCGGTGGGACGACTTGTGGCAGGCCAAGCTCGTCGAGGAGATCGGCCTCAAGCAACCAGTGAAGCTGACACCTCGGGAGAAGGAGATGACCGCGGTCCACGAGGCGGGACACGCGGTCGCCTCGTACACGTTGGAGAAGGGCGAATTCCAGATCCAGGTCATCACCATCCAGAAGCGCGAGCACGCTCTGGGCCTGGTCCACGGGCAGGAGATCGAGGAGCTCTATAGCAAGACCCAGCGTCAGATCCTGGCTGACATCCAGGTCTCTCTGGCCGGTCTGGTCGCCGAGGAGATCTGGATCGGTCAGACCACGACGGGTCCGAGCGCTGACCTGGCCAACGCGACCCGGAATGCGGCGGCCTACGTCGGGCTATACGGCATGGGCAAGAGCCTCATCTCGGTGGCCGCGATGCCCCCTACCATGATGGACGGGGACCCCATTCGCGCCATCCTGTCCGATCCCGAGCGCAGGAAGGAGATGGACGCGCTCCTCGACGACTGCCGGGGAAGGGTCAAGAAGGTACTCCTTCAAAAGCGGCACGCGGTGGAAGGCGTTCGCGACGCGCTGATCGAGCGCGAGGAGCTGATCGGCGACGAGATCGAGGCCCTCATGGCCGAGCTCGGCGAGCGCGAGCCCATCGAGATCCCCGTCGGAGTCCTGACCGGGAACGGGCAGCAGTTCGGCCGGCCGGCGGCCATCGGATCGGGCGTTGGCGATGGCGACGGACAAGCACCGGGGCCCTCGGGCAACGGGCCCACCGGCCAGGCGCCGCCCCGACCCGACCTGCCGTAGCGGAGCATCCCAGCTCGGGTGCCACGGTTATGCTGGCACCCGTGCGCCTGTACAACACGCTGACTCGCCGCGTCGACGAGATCGTGCCCATCGACGACCGCAAGATCGGCATGTATTCGTGCGGCCCCACCGTTTATCGGTACGTCCACATCGGTAACCTTCGGACCTTCCTGTTGGCGGACCTGCTCCGCCGAGCCCTGGAGTTCGAGGGCTACGAGGTCAACCAGGTCATGAACATCACCGACGTGGGGCACATGACCGATGAAGTCTCCGATGCCGGTCGCGACAAGATGGACCTGGCCGTCGCCGACGAGGGCCTGTCCCCCAAGGAGATCGCCCAGAAATACACCCAGGCGTTCCTGGACGACACTGAGGCCATCGGCATCAAGGGGGTCCACCTCTACCCCGCGGCCACCGAGCACATCCCCGAGATGATCGAGCTCACGGAGCGCCTGATTCACCACGGCCACGCCTACGAGGTCGACGGGACGGTCTACTACGATGTCCGATCGTTCCCCGAATACGGCAAGCTCTCCGGCAACACGCTCGACAAGCTCCGGGCGGGCCATCGCCAGGATCTGGAGGTCGACCCGAACAAGCGCCACCCGGAGGACTTCGCCCTGTGGAAGAAGGCTGGGCCCAGCCGGCTGATGAAGTGGGACAGCCCATGGGGCGAGGGGTTCCCCGGATGGCACATCGAGTGCTCGGCCATGTCCATGAAGTACCTGGGCGAGCGGTTCGACATCCACACCGGTGGGGTCGATCTGATCTTCCCCCATCACGAGGACGAGATCGCCCAATCGGAGGGCGCCGTGGGCCACGAGGTGATCTCGACATGGGTCCACGGGGGGTTCCTCCGATTGAAGGAACAGAAGATGGCCAAGTCCTCGGGCAACATCATTCGGATCGGGGACCTCGAGGCGCTGGATATCGACCCCCTATCCTTCCGGTACCTCACGTTCGAGACCCGGTATCGAAGGGAGATGGACTTCTCCGAAGACGCGCTCCGGGCGGCCGACACCACGGTCAAGCGCTTGCGACAGCGGATGGCCGACTGGGGCGGCCCCGCCGAGCGCCTGGGCTCGGTGGCCAAGACGTTCGACGAGCGGTTCCGCGACGCGGTTGGCGACGACCTGGACATGCCGAGGGCCCTGGTGATCCTGAACGAGCTGGCGTCGTCACAGGCCGTTCCCGACCCGGAGAAGTACTCGTTGGTCTCGTCGTGGGACCAGGTGATGGGTCTCGACGCGGAGCGGGACGCTCGCGCGGGGTGGCAGCCGAGCGACGAGGTCGCGGCACTCGTCGCCGAGCGGGACACCGCCAGGGCCAGCAAGGACTTCGCCACCGCCGATCGGGTTCGCGACCGGCTCCAGGAACTTGGCCTGGAGGTCATGGACACTCCGGAGGGCACCCGAGTCCGCCCTCGGATCTGAGGCTGCCCAAAGGTCCAGCCGCCCGCGGCCCCGGGCCTTCACCCCACGGCTGCGAGAGGGCTACCGCACGGTCAGGGGCGACCGCGGCGCGTCGTTCAATCGCCTCGCACCGTCGGCGGTGACCGCGACGATGTCCTCGATCCGCACGCCGAACCGGTCCGGGAGGTAGATGCCCGGTTCGATCGAGAAGGTCATTCCGGCCTCGAGCTTCGTTCGATTGCCGGTGACGATGTACGGGGGCTCGTGGAGTTCCAGGCCGATCCCGTGACCGGTTCGGTGGATGAACCACTGGCCGTAGCCTGCGTCGTCGATCACGTCGCGGGCTGCCCGGTCGACCTCCTCGGCCCGGGCACCCGGGCGCACAGCGTCGAACGCCGCCTGCTGGGCCCGCCCGACGACGTCGTGAACCAGATCGAACTCGTTCGGCGGCTCGCCGACGATCACGGTCCGCGTGATGTCCGAGAAGTAGCCGTCGAGGCGCCCCCCGAAATCCAGCACCACCGCATCGCCATTCGCCATGACCCGCTCCCCCGCCTCGTGATGGGGTGACGCGCCGTTCGGACCCGAGGCCACGATGGTGAAGTCAGCGGTTCGGTGGCCGTGCCGGCGGAGGGCTTCGGCCAGGTCCGCCGCGACCTCGGCCTCCCGGCGGCCGGTGAACTGCACGAGAACGATGTCGGCGAAGGCGGCGTCGGCGGCCGACGCCGCCTTCGCCAGCGACGCGAGCTCCTCCTCGTCTTTCACCGCACGGAGCGGCGACATGGCCCGGCCAGCGGCGACGAACGTACGGCCCGCCGACGACTCCTGGAGGCCAAGGACGTGTGAGGCCCACGTTTGGTCAGTGACGGCCAGCCGGCCCGGCGGGAGGAGCCCGGCCCCAACCGCATACGGGTCCTCGGCGTCGGCCCAGCCGAGAACCTCGATCTGGTCGGCGGCCGGCGACGCCAGCGCCGCCGGCCGCTCCAGGAGCGGCACGAGCAGGACCGGGTCGCGCCCCGGCGCGATCACCAGCAGGGTGAGCCGCTCGAGGGGAGGCGGCGCGTGGCCCGTCAGGTAGAAGAGATCCGGTCCCGGCGTGACCAGCAGCGCGCCCAGGCCGGCTTCACCTGTCACCCGCGCCGCGCGGTCCAGCCGCTCGGCGTGGCGACCTGCGCCCGTGCCGCCGGTCACAGCTTCATCAGGAGGGCCTGCGGGACGACCTCGAACGTCGCCGGGGTGGATCCCAGGACCTCCCCGTCGGCCTCGATGGGAAGCGGCCTGTCCGCGTCCACTTCGAGAGCCTCCTTCACCCGGAACTCCGCGACCCGAGGGTGCGGGAGGTGCTCCCCCCGGTAGACCTTCGGCAGGAGAGTGAACGAGTCCGACTTCGGTCCCTTGAAGATCAACACGTCGAGGACGCCGTCGCCGGGGTATGAGCGAGGTGAGATCTTCATCCCTCCCCCGTAGTACTGGCAGTTGCCAACGATCACCATGAGGCCGGGCCCCTCGTAGTCCTTCTGGTCGGCTCGGACCTTCAGCTTGGCCAGGTTGAACCGGGGAAGCGTCAGCCAGAACCCGAAGAAGTACTTCGCTTGGCCGAGTGAGACGGGAAGCCGGTCGGCCCGGGCAGCCACCGCCGCCCCCAGCCCGGCCTCCGCAACATTGGGGAAGTACCGAACCTGTCGCTCCCCGTTCGAGGAGCCCACATACGTGATCTTGCCCACATCGAGGGGATACGTGTTCTCCCCCAGCAGGTGATGGCACGACCGGGTGACATCGCCGGGGAGGCCGAACGTCCGCACGAAGTCGCACCCCGAGCCGGCGGCGACCACGCCGAGCACCGGCTGCGGCACGATGGTGGTCCCGTCCTGGCCGAACATCCCATTCACGACCTCGTGCACCGTTCCGTCGCCTCCCACCGCGACGACGAATCGGCCGCCGCTCGACAGGGCCTCACGGGCGAACCGGGTGGCATCACCTGGCCCCTCGGTTCGCAGGAGCCGGTACGCGAGCCCCCGGGCCTGGAGCGTGCGCTCGAGCTCGGGGATCTCCTGACCCACGCGCCGCCGGCCCGCGTGAGGGTTCACGATGACCGTGAGCTCTCCGAAGGGGCTCCCCATGGCTGGTGCATCCTACCCACCGGGCCCACCGGCCCGTCTGGATCGGGCACGACCTCTACGCGTCAGACGCCGGTGTACGAGACGACGCCGCGATTCACCGATTCGATGGCCTGGTGGGCAAGCTCGGCGGTCCGGGCGGAGGCCACCTCCTCGATCTGGCGGAGGAGGTCCAGCAATTGTTTGCAGTTGCGCACGAAGTCGCCGGGCGCCAACCCGGTCTCCGCCAGCACGTCCTGGAGGGGCTTGCCCTCTGCCCACTGGAAGACCGAAGTAGCGAAGCCCGCCTCGAGCTCCCGACACAACTCGACGTGGTGCGAGTCCTCCGACCGCCGGATGCGACGCCAAAGCCGATCCAACCGTTGGTACCGCTCCGCCGTGTCGGCGGTCGGCATGTCCGCCTGCCGCGGCACGCGTTCCCGCGACTCGTACACCACCGTGGAAACCAGCGCTGCCGTCTCCGCGGGCGACAGGCTGGTGACAAGCCCCTCGCCCAGCGCTTCGGCCACCAGGATGTCGCCCTCGCCGTAGATGCGGGAGAGGACATCGCCCTTGGGAAGGATGGCGAAATCCCTCACGTAGCCCAGCTCTTCAAGGACCCCGAGCACCCGCTCGAACTGCCGCGCGAGCGTCTCGGTCCGTGTCTTGACCCGTCGTTCGATCCCCCGCAGCCGCTGCTCGACCTGGCTGGCCCGAACTGCCCACCGCTCGTGGGTCGGCCGGTCGGGGCAGGCGTGGCAGGGGTGCCGGGACGCCAGCTCCTCCAGCCGGGCCGCCTCGCGCTGGGCCCGTGCGTCCAGGCGGTCTCTCCGCTGCTTCGGCGGCCGAACGTCCAGGGCCACGAGGCGCGCCGCCAGGTCACGGCGGAACCGGGCGCTCCGGGCGCTCCCCGAACGCGGCAGCGGGATCTTCGTCAAGACGATCGGGGGCTCCTCGAAGTCGCGGACGGACAACCGGAAGAACTTCCGGTCCTGGGCCAGGACGGTCGGCCGGCCCTCGCGTGAGGACAGCACGACGGCCAGACCGCGGCGCCTGGCGCGAGCGACGAAGATCACGTCGCCCGGCCGGAGGGCCGCCAGGGCGTGGCGGACCGCGTCGGTGCGGACGCGCTCTCGGCCCTTGTGGGCCTCTTCCCGGATCTGCTCGGCCTTCTCCCGGAGCCGCCAGTACTCGGCGAAGTCGCCCAGATGGCAGTGCATCTGCTCGCGATACCCGGCCAGGTCGGCGGTGTCTCGCTCGATCTCACGCTCCATGGCGACTACCCCCCGGTCCGCCAGGAACTGGGCGAAGGAGGAGTTCAGCAGGCGATGGGCCTGCTCCCTCGTGTAGTTGCGGACGAGGTTCACCGCCATGTTGTACGAGGGCCGGAACGACGACGAGAGCTCGTACGTTCGCGTGCTCGCGAGCGAGGCCACGCGCTCAAAAGGCACCTGCCGCTGGAACACCACCACGGCATGCCCGATCTCGTCGATCCCCCTCCGGCCGGCCCGCCCCGTGAGTTGCGTGTACTCCCCAGGCGTGAGGAGCTCGTGCCGTTCCCCCGAGAACTTCCACAGGTCTTCGATGACCACCGTCTTGGCCGGCATGTTGATCCCGAGCGACAGGGTTTCCGTGGCGAACACCACCTTCACCTCTCCCGCCTTGAACAGCTCCTCCACGGTCTCCTTGAACACCGGCAGCATCCCCGCGTGGTGGGCTGCGATCCCGGCCGACAGGGCCTCGCGGAACTCGTAGAACCCCAGCGTCTCCAGGTCCTCCTCTGCCATCCAGGCCACCCGCATGTCGGCGAACTCCCGGATCCGGTCGGCCTCCTCTCGCGTGGTCAGGCGGATCCCCGCGTCCATCAGCCACTCCACGCTCCGGTCGCAGCCCGCCCGGCTGAAGACGAAGTAGATGGCCGGCAGCATCTCGTTCTGGTCCAGGACCTCCACGACCTCCTCTCGGCGAGGCACATACACACGCCGGTGGCCCTCACGAGGCCGGGGGATGCGTTGGTGCTGCGCCGCGCCCGAGGACCGCCGGTAGTACGTGTGGTACCGGACCTCCTGCTGGTCCAGAGAGACGATGTACGGGTTGGGCAGCGCCTCGCCGTCCTGCTGCACATGCATCGGGTGCAGCTCGTGGCCGATCAGGTAGTGGTGCTCGAGCGGCACCGGTCGCCGTTCCTCGATGACCACCCTGGTCGGGCCACGGAGGGTTCCGATCCATTCGCCGAACTCCTCCGCGTTGGAGATCGTGGCCGATAGGCACACGACTGGGACCGACAGCGGAAGGTGGATCAGGACCTCCTCCCACACGGCGCCGCGGTATGGGTCCTGGAGGTAGTGGACCTCGTCCAGGACCACACAGGACAGGCCGAGGAGCGTCGGGCTCTTCTCGTAGAGCATGTTGCGGAGTACCTCGGTGGTCATCACGACCACCGGGGCCTCGGAGTTGATCGAGTTGTCCCCGGTGAGCAGCCCCACTTTTGCGGCGCCGTACCGGGCCACCAGGTCACCGAACTTCTGGTTCGACAACGCCTTGAGCGGCGTCGTGTAGAAGGCCTTGCTCCCCAGGTCCAGGGCCCGCTCCACCGCGAACTCGGCGACCACGGTCTTCCCCGAGCCGGTGGGGGCCGCGACCAGCACGGACTCGCCGGAGTCCAATGCCTCGATGGCTTCGACCTGGAAATCGTCCAGCTCGAACGGGTACCGGGCGGCGAAACGTTTGGGATCGGTCACATCGCCAAGTCTACGGGTGACGCTGCCTTACCCTCGAAGGCCTCCCCGCTCCACGAGCTCCTCGACCGCGCCGGAGAACGTATCCGGTTGTTCCAGGTTGGACAGATGGCCTGCGCCCTCGATCACCAGGAGAGTGGCTCCGGGGATGGCGTGGGCCACGGGCGCGGACACCGCCGACGGGATGAGCGTGTCGTCCGTCGAGGTGATCACCAGGGTGGGGACATCGATCCCCGGGAGATCGGGGCGAGAGTCCGGTCGCTCGGCCATGCCGAGGGACGCCGCGGCGATGGCGTCCGCGGGCTGATCGGCGATCAGCCGGCGGACGTACGCCCAGAGCTCCTCGGGGGCCCCCTGCGACAAGAGCGGGGGTGGCGTCTCCACCAAGAAGCCATTCCCCTCGCGCCGCAGTCGTTCGGCGAGGGCCCGGCGGCCGGCGGCTCCCTCATCAGTGTCCTGTTCCGCTCGCGTGTTGGCCAGGACGAGGCCGGCGAACCGGTGTCGCGCCCGTCGCCACAGCTCGAATGCGACGTAGCCGCCCATCGACAGGCCGCAGACGACGGCCCGGTCCACACCGGCGCGGTCGAGCTCGGCCAGCACCCGGTCGGCGGCCGCGCCCATCGTCATCACCTCGCCCGCGGGCTCGGTGCCCCCGAAGCCGGGAAGATGCGGGGCGATCACCGGCAGGACGCCGGAGAAGGCCGAGAGCTGGGCTTCCCACATCCTCGCGTCGAGCGGGAAGGCGTGGAGCAGGACCAGGCCGTCAGTCACGACCCGGCGGGGACCGACGGCAGCGACGGCTGGAAGATGCCGGCCTCTTGCTGGACCTGGATGAAGTCGCTGTAGCCCCCGTTCATGAGATCGGCCGCGACGTCGAGGATCCCCCCCGCGCTCTCCAGGAGCTCGGTGCGCTCGTCCCCGGTGGCCGCCGCCGCCCGCTCTACCAGGAGCGCCGCGTGCTCGTACAGCTTGAGCCCGTCCTGCATCTTCTCCTTGGCGTTGAAGAAGTAGTTCACGAACGCAGCGTCGAAGCCCTTGTTCGCCGTGATCGGCAGGACGTCGATCCCGTCCATGGCCTGCCACGCGCCCTTGGCCGCCTTCCGGGCGGCCTTTGCGTCGGTCCGCACCGTCTGGGGCTTGACCGTGCCCTTCTGCAGGCCGTCGACGTCGGTGGTGAGGGCGGGGAAGGCGGTGAAACCGTCGGGGGGCGCCGGCTGCCCGGCCGAGGCGATCGCTCCCTGGACCTTTCCGCGGAACGTGATAGCGGCGGTGCGCTCCCGTTCCGCCAGGGTCCGCTCGCGGTCCTGGGTCCGCTCTCGGGCCAGCCCGTACACGATGCCCCCGATCGAGGCGGCCACCACGAACGCCAGCAGACCGATGCGGAATCCCCGCCTGGCGAGGAGGGGCTTCTTCACCGGCGTGTACGAGGGCCGGGGCCCAGGGGTCACGACCCTTCGGCTCCGCGGCTTGCTCTTTCCCTTGATGGCCATGGGCTTCCTACCGGTTCATCAGGCGGGCCACGATGATAGCGCCCTCGTAGAACAGGACCATGGGAACCATCATCGCGGTCATCGTGTAGGGGTCCGAGCTCGGCGTGATCACCGCAGCGAAGATCGCGATGAACAAGATGGCCCCTCGGCGCCACTGGCGCAGCTGCTGGCTGGAGATCACGCCCACGATCGAGAGAAAGACCAGGACCAATGGGAACTCGAAGGAGATCCCGAAGGACAGCGCGAGCAGCATCACGAAACCCAGGAACCGGTCGCCGGTGAGCAGCGGCACGAACCCCGAGCCGGCGAATCCCAGCAGGAAGCCGAGTCCCTTCGGCAAGGTGAAGTAGGCGATGACGGCGCCCAGAGCGAACAGGATCACGGACGAGGCCACGAAGGGCACGGCAAGCCGCCGCTCCCGACGGGTGAGGCCGGGCACGACGAACGCCCACAGCTGCCAAAGGACGACGGGCAGCGCGATGAACAGCCCCAGGAACACGACCACCTTGAGCTTGATGATCACCGGCTCGAGGACCCCGGTGAACACGAACTTGCAGCCGGTTGGGGGACGGTTCCCGGCAGGCAGGTTCTCGATCGTCTCGCAGTAGGGGTTCTGAAGCAGTTGAAGGACCGGCCCGTACAGGAACCACCCGATGATCGAGCCCAGGCCGATGGCCCCCAGGGCCAGGAACAGCCGGCTCCGAAGCTCCTCGAGGTGCTCGACGAGGGTCATCGTCCCCTCGGGATCGCGGGGAGGACGTCGGAGCCGTTCGGGGATCAGCTTCATCGGCGATCGACGAGGATCGGCCTACCCCGCCGTGGACCGGCCGCCGTCGCCCTCGTCGTCCAGGTCCACGCGCAAGCTGCGCTGGATCTCGTCCCTGGCCTTGCGGAGCTCGGCCAGCCCCTTGCCGACGTGGCGGACGACGTCCTTCCCATCGGTGGCATCGGTGGCATCGGTGGCGTCGGTGCCATCGGTGCCGTCGGTCACCATTTTCCCTTCGGGCCGCGGCGCTGCGTCGGCGCGGGGCATGGGCCGAGCCGTGGGTGCCGGCTCGTTGAGCGCGGACTGGATGGTCTTCTGGACCTCGTCCTGCGCCTTCCGGAACTCGCGGATGCCGCGGCCGATGGACCGCCCGACCTCAGGCAGCCGGTGAGGGCCGACGACGAGCAGGGCGATGACCAGAATGACCATGAGCTCGAGAGGGCCGATGTTGAACATCTCGTCAGGTGGGCAGGCGCCCGGGGCGATTCTACTGCGCGAGGTTCGAGAAGGGCCCCGCGCCTACCGGGGCTCCCCCGTTGGAAGGCCCCCGGCCCTCGACGACGCCCGCTCCCCCTCCGCCGCGATGTCCTCGGCGATGGGCTGCACCTCCTCTTGGAACCTGCGGAGGGTCCGGCCGAGCAGAAGCACGTGACGAACCAGCCCCACCAGCACGACGGCGATGGCCAAGGTGCTCACCACGCCGACGATGATCCAGACGGCCGCCGGGGTGGTCACGGGGAGGATGCTAGCCGAGCGGTGGGCTCAGTGCTGACCGGCCAGGAACTCCCGGATGAGCCGGTCGTCCTGGAGGGTGAAGTGGAAGTCGATGAGGTCGTCGACGGTGAACGCCGGGCCTTCGGGGAGCCGGCCGCGGGGGTCCACCCGCTCCTCGGACTCCTCGTCGAACATGGGCATGGTGTGCTCCTCGGCCTCGCCCCGGCCCGACACGTCCACGCCGGCCGAGACCAGGAGCGCCACGATCTTGCGGTCGGCCCGCTTCTCCACCCCGTCCAGGCAGGTGGGGCAGGTGAACCGGTAGGTGCCCTCCCGCCCGCCTTGGAGGACCGAGAGGAGGATGGCCTCGGGGCCCATGTCCACTTCGCCGCAGCGGGGGCAGGTGGTTCGGATGGTGGTCATGTCAGGACCAGTATCGGTCCGGCAATCGAAACGGTTTAGCGTCAGGAGGCCGGAAGGGACTACTCTATTCGTACAATTCTTTCGTCCGCCCGGCCAGCTCTCGGACCCGGACTTTCAGCCGGGGTGGGCTCAACACTTCCGCTTCTCCCCCGAGGCGGAGGACCAGCCGGGCCACCCATTCAAGGCGGCTCGCCGGGAGCTGCACCTCGAGGTCGCCGGCGGGCGTCTCGGTCTCAGCGTCAACCTCGTAGTACTCGCCCACCCACCGGGCCGCCGGGTGCAGCAGCAGCCGAACCGGCACATCCCGTTCCGTGGGGGTATACAGAGCGCGCCCCGCGCCGGCCAGGCCTCGGGGCTCGAAGGTCTCGCCCGTCGGCTCCACTGAGCGGATCCGGTCCGCCCGGAACAGCCGCTCCTCCCCCGAGCGATGGTCGAAGGCGGCCACGTACCAGTTCCCGATGGCGAAGAACACCTCCTCGGGGTCGACCTCCCGAGCCGTGGTCTCGGCGGAGGAGGCCGCGTAGTACTCGATCCTCACTCGCTCGTTGCCGGCGACGGCCTTCCGAAGGGCATCCAAGGTCTCGGCGGGCTTCCCGCTCTCGGCGGCCTCCACCCGCTCCGCCAGCTCGCCGAGAGTTTCGGGGCCAAGGCGCTCCTCGAGCTTTCGCAGTGCCGAGGCCAGGGCCGTGGCTTCGCGGAGGCCAGGCGTCACGGCCAGGGCGGTCCCCCGAAGGTACAGGGCGAGCGCCTCGGCCCGGGTCAGGCGGAGCGGCCGGGAGAAGTAGTCGGCCATGTCGATCCACACCCGTTCGTCCTCGATGGCCACGCCGATCAGGTCACCCGGTCCGTACGGTGGCAGTCCCGAGACGAACAGCAGGTTCAGGTCCGAGGTCAGCTCGTCGTGGCGAACCCCGAACAGTCGCGTGATCTCCGCAAGCTCCGTCCCCGGATGCCTGACCAGGTACGGCACGAGCACGAGCAACCGCCGCAACCGGTCGGAGGCCCGTGACGTCGCCGCGGAGCGAGAACGACCGGTCATCGAAGCGCGGCCTCCAGCCGGCGAACGATCTCGGCGCGAAGGGCCTCGGGCGCCACGGCCACGGCGTCCGGGCCGAACGACAGGATCCACGACGCCAGGGCGTCGCCCGGGGCCGCCGGGAGGCTGACCTGGACCCAGCCGTTCTTCCGGGTGTCCTCGATCACGGCACCCTGGACTCCGCGGGTCGCCCACCACGCGACGTCCGGCGAGAAGGCCACCGTGGCCCGCTCCTCGGGCTCCCCCGGGCCGAACGGCCCGCCGATCACGTGGTCCGCCGCCCGGAACCCATCCGGCGGCCGGCCGGCTTCCCCGTCGAGCCGGAGCTCCCCGCCGGCTCTCGACAGGCGGAACGCCCGGATCTCCTGTCGTTCCCGGTCCAGGCCGACGAGGTACCAGTGCCCGGCCCGGAACACCAAGCCCCACGGATCGACGTGGCGTTCGGATTCGACGCCCCGCGAGGTCCGGTAGGCGAACCGAACGCTCCGTCGCTCCGCGATGGCCTCGGCCGCGGCGGTCAGGCGAGCGTCGACGGCCCCCGCCTCGGCGGCCAGGGGCGCCGAGGGCACCCCGGCCACCAGCCCGCCGTCGGTGCCGTACAGCAGCTTGCGCACGGCCTGTTCGGCCGCATCGTCGGGCCCGCCGGCATGTGCCGCCACGAACAGGGCCGAGATCTCCTCCGGGGTGAAGTCGATCTCCGGCAGGTAGTACCGGTCCTTGGGGATGGCGTAGCCCTGCTCGACGTCCCACGCGTCGGTGGCGATGACCTCGATGGGGACCCCGACGTCGCGAAGGACGTCTTTGTCGCGTTCGAACATCCGCTTGGCCGACTGGACGTCGTCCTGGCCGTAGCCCTCGGGCATCTTCGCCCGGATCTGTTCGAAGGTGAGGGGACGCCGCGACTCCAGCAGGAGCGCGACCAGGTTCACCAGACGCTCGAGCGGGTGCATCGGTCGGGCATGATACTCGGGCCATGGGTGGCGAACGGGCCGGCATCAGGCTGCGTCGCGGCGTGGTCGTGTCGGTGGGCGGGTCACGCCCGGGGGCGATCGAGCTGGTGGTGGAGGTGGAGGGCGAGCGGGCCCCGGCGCTGGCCTACCCGGACCTCACCGGATCGGTGGGCGTGGGGGACGTCGTGCTGCTCAACACGACCGCGGTGGCGCTGGGCCTGGGCACCGGAGGGTTCCACCTGGTGATCGCCGTGGAAGGTGACCGAGCCACCGAGATCGCCCACCGCGGCCGGGTGATGAAAGCCCGGTACACGCCACAGCAGGTGGCCGTTCGGTCTGTGGAGGAGACCCATCGCGACGCGTTGGAGGGCTCGCGCGGGCTCCGGGGTACCCCGGTCGTGGCCGCGCCGTTGCACTCGATGATCGGGCCGGTCGCCGCGGGGGCGAAGGCATCCGGGGTCGCGCGCGTCGCCTACGTCATGACGGATGGGGCGGCGCTTCCCGGCTCGTTCTCCCGGCTCGTGCCGAGGTTGCGCCACGCCCGGCTGCTCGACGGCTTCATCACCTGCGGGCAGGCGTTTGGCGGGGAGCTGGAAGCCGTGACCATCTGGACCGGGCTCCTGGCGGCAGTGGAGGTGCTGGAGGCGGACGTGGTGGTCGTGGCAGACGGCCCCGGGAACCTGGGGACGGACACGACGTGGGGAGTGAGCGCGCTCGGGAGCGGACATGCGCTGAACGCCGCCGAGGCCCTCGGCGGCAGTCCCGTGGCGGCGCTCCGCGTGTCCTTCGAGGAACGACGGGAGCGGCACCGGGTCGTGTCGCACCATTCGCTGACGATCCTGGAGAAGGTCTGTACGCCCGGGGCGAACGTCGCGGTACCCGTCCTCGATGACGCTCGCGAGCGTGACGCGGTGTGGGAGGCGCTCCGGGCCCGAAAGCTCGAGGAGCGACATCAGCTGGTCGAGGTCGACGGCCGTCCGGCCCTCGACCGCCTCGAAGATCTGGATCTCGAGATCGAGTCCATGGGACGGACTGCGAAGGACGACCCGGCGTTCTTCCTGGCGGCGGGCGCGGCCGGCGTCCTCGCCGGCCGCATTGCCGCCTCGTCTCGCCGATGGCGAGCCAGTGTGCGCGAGCCCTAGTAGAGACCTCCGCCGGACCCGCCGTGGTGGAAGAACACGAGGTAGATGATCAGGTACGCGATGACACCCACCACCGCGTAGATCGCCAACCACCTTTTCCACTTTCCCCCATAGCCCGTCGCCTTGTCTGCCATCTCCCAGCTCCTTTCCGTCTCCACGGCTGATTCCTGCATACGCAGGTACTACGGAGGCATTCGATAGGCGGATGACCGCGGCACGAGACTCTTGGCGAACGCTCAGGAGGCGCCCAGGACCCTCACATGTGGGCGATGAGCTGTTCCACCCGGTCGTCGACCGAACGGAACGGATCCTTGCACAGCACGGTGCGCTGGGCCTGGTCGTTCAGCTTCAGGTGGACCCAATCCACCGTGTAGTCGCGGCGCTTCTGCTTGGCGTGCTTGATGAAGTCGCCACGGAGCTTGGCCCGGGTGGTCTGCGGGGGCTCGCGCATGCCACGGGAGATGTCCTTCTCGCTGACCATCCGCTCGGCTTTCCCGGACCGCTCCATCAGGTAGTACAGCCCACGACTCCGGTTGACGTCGTGGTACGCCAGGTCGAGCAGCGCCACCTTCGGTGACGAGAGCGGGAGCTGATGCTTACTCCGGTACCGATCGATCATCAGCATCTTGGCCACCCAATCCACCTTCCGGGCCAGGACCTCCGGCTGCCGGGAGGCCAGCGCGTCGAGCGCGTCCCGCCACTCCAGCAGCAGCTGCTTGGTCTGGGGGTCGCCCCCACGACGCTCGACGAACTTGGCCGTTCGCTCGTAGTACTCGTCCTGGATCTCGATGGCGGTGAGCTCCCGGCCGTTGGCCAGCCGCACCCGCTTCTTGCCCGCGATGTCGTGCGAGATCTCTCGGATGGCCCGGATGGGGTTCTCCAGCGTGAGGTCCCGCATCACCGTGTTGGCCTCGACCATCCGCAACACCAGGTCGGTGATGCCTACCTTCAGGAACGTGGTCCACTCGTTCATGTTCGAGTCCCCCACGATCACGTGGAGGCGACGGAACCGCTCGGCGTCGGCATGGGGCTCGTCGCGGGTGTTGATGATGGGGCGCGACCTCGTCGTGGCCGACGACACACCCTCCCAGATGTGCTCGGCCCGCTGGGCGATGCAGAACTGTGCCCCCCGGGGTCCGTGGAGCACCTTCCCCGCCCCGCAGTAGATCTGCCGTGTGACGAAGAACGGGATCAGGATGTCGGCCATCCTGGCGAACTCGCCCTGCCGGGCGACCAGGTAGTTCTCGTGACAGCCGTAGGAGTTCCCCGCCGAGTCGGTGTTGTTCTTGAACAGGTAGACCTGGCCGGAGATGCCCTCCTCGTGCAGGCGCACCTCGGCCGCGGCGAGCAGCGCTTCGAGGATCCGCTCCCCCGCCTTGTCGTGGGCCACGAGGTCGGCGATGGCGTCGCACTCGGGCGTGGCGTACTCGGGGTGGGAGCCCACGTCGAGGTACAACCGGGCGCCGTTCTCCAGGAACACGTTCGACGACCTGCCCCAATGCACCACCCGGCGGAACAGGTATCGGGCCACCTCGTCGGGTGAGAGCCGCCGCTGGCCACGGAACGTGCAGGTCACGCCGTATTCGTTCTCCAGGCCGAAGATCCGCCGATCCACACGATGAGTGTAGGTCGTGCCGGACGAAACGCGAGGGTCCGACTAGCCGGACAGGATCCGCGCCACCTCGACGTCGGAGAGACGGCGGAACTTCCTGCGCTGGGGCCGGGTCCGGTCCAGGACACCAGCCTCGATCGACGCCGGCTCGATCTCGCGGCCCTCCGCGCTGGAGAGCGCCTTCACGGCTTCCTTCACGGCAGTGGCCAAGTCCCACGCCTCCTGAAACGTCCCCTTGAGCGCCTCGGTCAGGGTCTCGGCGTGGCCGCCGATCCCGACGAACCCGTGCTCGTCGGTGACGGTCCCGTCGAACAGGATGTGGTAGATCTCGTTCCGTCCGTAGTCGCTTGCCACCTCCGCCACCAGGATCTCCACCTCGTACGGCTTCATCTGCTGCGTGAAGATGGTGGACAGGGCCTGGGAATACCCGTTCGCGATGTCCCGGGCCCGGACGTCCTCCCGCCCGTACGAGTAGCCCCGGAGATCGGCGAGGCGCACCCCCGCGATCCGAAGGTCCTCGAACTCGCTGTACTTCCCCACGCCGGCGAAGGCGATCCGGTCGTAGATCTCCGAAATCTTGTGCAGCGTGGAGCTTGGGTTCTCCGCGATGAACAGGACCCCGTCCACGTATTCGAGGCCCACTACGGACTTGCCCCGGGCGATGCCCTTGTGGGCGAAGTCCGAGCGGTCCTTCATGAGCTGCTCGGGAGGTACGTACGGCATGAACGCCATCAGGACCTGGCTCCCACCACCGCTTCGTAGGCCGAGCGGACCTCGTCGTCCGGAACCGTGGAGACACCTTCGGCCGCCACGACCAGGATCGTCGGGAAGATACCCCGCGCCGGATCGGGCCCGCCGGTCGCCGCATCCTCCTCGGCCGCATCCACCAGGGCCTCCACCGCCACCCGGATGGCTTCGTCCCGGGACAGCCCAGGCCGCCACCGCTTCTTGAGCGAGCCCTTGGCCGGATTTTGGCCGGACCCGGTGGCCCGGTAGTCGTCTTCTTCCCACCGGCCTCCTGTGGCGTCGTAGTAGAAGATCCGGCCCTCGTTCCGATGCTCGTCGAACCCGCCGAACAGCGGCACGACGACCAGGCCCTGGAGGGCCAAGGGGAAGTTGCCCCGGATCATCTGGGCCAGGCGGTTGGCCTTGCCCTCGAGCGACAGGCGGTCGCCGGTGATCTTCTCGTAGTGCTCCAGCTCGAGCTGGAAGAGCTTGACGATCTCGATGGCCTGTCCGGCGACCCCGGCGATGGCGATCGCGGAGTAGTCGTCGGCGGCGAAGACCTTCTCCATCTTGTCGTCGGCGATGGTGAAGCCCTCGGTCGCTCGGGTGTCACCGGCGAACACCACCCCGCCCTCGTACTTCAAGCCGAGAACGGTGGTGCCGTGAGGGTGGGCCATGTCCGCCCCGCCGTGGGGTCCAGAGAGGCCCCTCACCGCCTCAGGACGGTTTCTCGAGACCAGGTCGAAGAAACTGGGGTTCGCGCCGATAGGGCCTCCCGCGCCGAGCGGGGAGCCGGCGGGGTCGTCCGTCATTCCCCGCCCTTCTGGACGTAGCTCTTGATGAACTCCTCGGCGTTCTCCTCGAGGACCGAGTCGATCTCGTCGAGGATCTCGTCCATCTCCTCCTTGAGCTCCTCGGCCTTGGAGACGGACTGCACCTGACCGGCGTCGGCCTCGCCGCCTCCCTCGTTGCCGCCCTTACGCTGGGTCCTCTTCTGCTCCTGCTCCTGCGGCACGACTCGCATTCCCCCTCGGGTCCGGTTGGGGCCGGCCACGCCATTCTACCGGGGGGCCACGGCGTGGCGGGGGAACGGCCCGCGATGCCAGGCCGGGTCAGGACTGGAGCAGGTCGACCAGGCTCGCCGCGTCGGGCGCCCGGTCGAGCAGGCCGGCCACGTGCTCGCGCGTGCCGCGCAGGGGCTCGCGCATGGGGATGCGCTGGAGGGCTTCCTTGCCGGTATCGAAGATCATCGAGTCCCACGAGGCTGCGGCGATGGCGTCGGGGTAGCGGGCGATGCACCGGCCGCGGAAGTACGCGCGGGTGTCCTCCGGGGGCTCCATGACGGCCTGCTCGATCTCCCGGTCGCTCACCAGGCGGTCCACCTTGCCCGTTGCGGCCATCCGGTAGTACAAGCCCTTGTCGGTTCGGACGTCGTGGTACTGCAGGTCGATCAGCCGCAGCCTCGGGTCGGACCAGGCCAGGCCATCTCGCTCCCGATAGCTCTCCAGGAGCCGGTACTTCGCCACCCAGTCCAGCTCACGTTGGAGCGAGAGGGGGTCGCTCTCCAGGGCGGACAGGACGTTCTCCCATCGCTGAAGCACGTCGCGATTGTCCGGCGTGTCGTCCTCCTGCTCGACGTACTTGCGGGCCCGCTCCAAGTACTCCCACTGGATCTCCACGGCCTTCAGCCGCCGGCCGTCGGCCAGGTGAAGCCGCGCGGTGCACGACAGGTCGCGGGAAATCTCGTGGAGCGCGGCCACGGGATTGGCCATCGTAAGGTCGGGCAGGTACTCGTCCTCGATCATCTTCAGGACGATCGAGGTGGTCCCGAGCTTCAGGTAGGTCGCCACCTCGCTCATGTTGGCGTCACCGACGATCACGTGGAGCCGCCGGTACTTGTCGGGATCGGCGTGGGGCTCGTCGCGCGTGTTGATGATCGGTCGCTTGAGCGTCGTCTCCAGGCCCACTTCGGCCTCGAAGAAGTCCGCCCGCTGGCTGAGCTGGTAGCGATGGCGGTCCCGGTCGTCCGACGGTGCCTCCCCTCCCAGCTTGCCGGCCCCCGTGTAGATCTGCCGGGAGACCAGGAACGGGGTCAGGTCCCGCACGATGATGCCGAACGGCGTGCCCCGATCGACCAGGAAGTTCTCGTGGGTACCGTAGGAGTTCCCCTTGCCGTCGCTGTTGTTCTTGTAGATCGCGATGCGCTGGCCCGGCGGAAGGACGTGGTGGAGCTCGGTCAGCGATCGCTCGAGCACGCGCTCCCCTGCCTTGTCGTGGACGACCAGCTGGCGCGGGCTGGCGCACTCGGGTGTCGAGTACTCAGGGTGCGCGTGGTCCACGTAATACCGGGCGCCGTTCGGCAGGATCACATTGGCCAGGCCGAGGTCCTCCTCCGCGGGCTCCCGGATCTGCACCGGCTCGAAGCCGCGGGCGTCGCGGAGCGGTGACTCCTGCTCGTAGTCCCACCGGATGCGGCGCAATGCGCCGGCATACGTGCTGATGAGGAGCGATGAAGACAAGACCGGGTTGAAATCGGGGGCACCGACCGCGGAGATGCCGTACTCGGTCTCCGTCCCGATGACCTTGGGGATGGCCATCCGGTGAGCTTACAGGTATTGGCCCGCGGCCACGCGCTCGACCTGTCGGCCCTCCGCGCCACCGTCGCCGAGCAGGGTTCGAACGTAGACGATCCGCTCACCCTTCTTGCCGGAGATGCGAGCCCAGTCATCGGGGTTCGTGGTGTTCGGGAGGTCCTCGTTCTCCTTGAACTCGTCCCGGATAGCGTTCAGCAGGTCCTCGGTCCTGATGCCCTTCTCGCCGGTGGACAGGAACCGCTTGATGGCCTCCTTCTTCGACCGGCGGACGATGTTCTCGATCATCGCGCCCGAGTTGAAGTCCTTGAAGTACAGGACCTCCTTGTCCCCGGAAGCGTACGTGACCTCCAGGAACCGGTTGTCGTCGGAGGAGGCATACATCCGGTCCACGGTGATCTGGACCATCCGGCGGACGGCCGCGCCGGCGTTACCGCTGGCGCGGCCGATCTCCTCGGGATGGATGGGCACATCGCCGGTCAGGTACTTGGACATGATGTCACTGGCCTGCGCGGCGCTCGGCCGCTCGATCTTGATCTTCACGTCCAGTCGGCCCGGGCGCAGGATCGCCGGGTCGATGAGGTCCTCGCGGTTGGACGCGCCGATCACGATCACGTTCTTCAGGGTCTCGACGCCGTCCAGCTCCGAAAGGAGCTGCGGGACGATCGTGCTCTCCACGTCGGATGAGATGCCGGACCCGCGGGTCCGGAAGATCGAGTCCATCTCGTCGAAGAACACGATGACCGGCAGGCCCTCCTCGCTCCGCTCCTTGGCCCGCTGGAAGATCTGACGGATCTGGCGCTCGGTCTCCCCGACATACTTGTTCAGCAGCTCGGGGCCCTTGATGTTCAGGAAGTACGAGTGGACGTCGGGCCGGCCGGTCCGTTCCCTGACCTTGTCCGCGAGCGATTTGGCCACGGCCTTGGCGATGAGGGTCTTCCCGCAGCCCGGTGGGCCGTACAGGAGCACGCCCTTCGGCGGCTCCAGCTGATGCTCCTTGAACAGCTCCGAATACAGGAAGGGGAGCTCGACGGCGTCGCGGATGGCCTCGATCTGCGTCTCCAGCCCGCCGATGTCCTCGTAGGAGACATCGGGGATCTCTTCCAGGACGAGCTCCTCGACCTCCTCCTTGGGCAGCCGCTCCAGGGCCACGTTGGACCGCCGGTCGATCAGGAGCGGGTCGCCCGCCCGGATGGGTTCCTCGCGGAGCGCGTGCCCCAGCGTGGCTACCAGCTCCTCGTCGCCGTGCCCGATGACGATGACCCGGTCCTCACCGAGCTTGTCCTTGACCTTCATGACCTCACCGGCGACATCGGGATGGAGGACCTCGACGACGTTCAACGCCTCGTTCAGGATGACTTCGGCTCCCCGGGTGAGTCCCGCCAGATCCAGCTCCGGCGTCACGTTCACCCGCATCTTTCGACCAGCAGTGAACACGTCGACCGAGCCGTCCTCGTTCGTCGCGAGGTACACGCCGAACGTTGCGGGTGGCTGACTGAGTTTCTCGACCTCCTCGCGGAGCGCCTCGATCTTGTCGCGCTCGGACTTCAGCGCGGACGTGACCCTCTCGTTCTGTGTCAGGGCGCGCGAGAGGTCGCTCTTCGTCTCGAGGAGCTTCTCCTCGAGGATCTTCACCTGGCGAGGGGCGTTCGTGAGCCGGCGGCGAAGCAGCGCGACCTCGTCCTCCAAGAACTTCACTTGGGTCTGGAGCTCGTGCACCTGCTTCTCGTGGAGCTCCTGCTCTTCGCGTGAATCAAACGGCCCGGACATCCCTCACCTCCAGGCAAGCGAGTATACGTCCCGTCCCCTCGTCAACCGAGAAGTCGGCCGGGGCGTCCTACGCCCACTGATACGTTGTCGTCCCGGAGGGGGGTTGGCCTTAGGCCCTTCGGACAATCATTCTGCGTCGCCGCCGCGGCGGGCCACGGTGATGAATCCGGTGTGGGCCACCATGCGGTGATCCGGACGCACGCTTCGTTCGGTGACATGCCAGGGGCGGTGCAGGACCTCGAACGTGGTCACCTGCTCGAACCCGCGCGATTGGAGCGCCAGCACGGCGGTCTGCACCTGGACGATCGTAGGCAGGTACGTGCACAGGACGCCTCCCGGTTCCAGGATCCGCAGCACGGCGGGGAGGGGGCCCCACGGTTCCGGCATGTCCAGCACCACCCGGTCGAAGATCTCCCCCGTCTCCACCACCTCTGTGACGTCTCCCTCCCGGAGGTCCACCCACGCCGGGAGCTTCCCGAAGAAGGCCTCGAGGTTCTGCACGGCTTTGGCGTGGAACTCCGGACGGAGCTCGTACGACACGACGCGTCCGTCGGTGCCGACGGACCTCGACAGCGCCAAGGTCAACGCGCCGGATCCGGTGCCGGCCTCCAGGACCCTCGCGCCGGGGTGGATATCGGCCTCGATGAGGATGGCACCGATGTCCTTGGGATAGACGACCTGAGCGCCACGGGGCATCTTGAGGACGAAGTCCGCCAGTCGCGGCCGGAAGCACACGAAGGCCATCCCGCCCGTCGATCGCACGCGCGCGCCCTCGTTCGACCCCAGGATCGCGTCGTGGGGGACGGCCCCCCCGTGGGAATGCCACGTCCCGCCGGGGCGAAGGCGCACGAGATACCGCCGCCCACGGTCGTCGATCAGCAAGGCCCGTTCCCCCGGCTCGAACGGCGTTGCGCTCACGCCGGGGAGCTTACCCGCGAAGTGTGACCACCCGGCTCAGGTCTGCGGGAGCGGGTTGACGCCGAGGGTCGCGGTGATCGTCTCCTTCTGACCACCCTCGGTGACCACGCCGATCGCGACTCGGTCGCCGGGCTGGTGCGACAGGAGGAGCTCGCGGAGCGAGGTCGAGTCGATCACGTCCTCGCCGTCCAGGCCGACGATCACGTCGCCGTGGTTGATGCCAGCCCTGTCGGCCGGCCCTCCCGGTACGACATCGAGCACGAGCGCGCCACTCTGCACCGGGAGTCCGAACTGGAGGGCAAGGCTCGGGCTGACGTCCTGCGTGGTGATACCGAGATAGGCGACCGGAGCCGAAGGGTTGGTTGCGGCCTCGTCGATGATCGACCTGGCTGCGTTGGTGGCGATGGCGAAACCGATGTTCTCCGCCTGGTTCGCCCCGGCAGTGTTGATGCCGACCACCTGCCCGGACAGGTTCACGAGCGGTCCTCCCGAGTTGCCCGGGTTGATCGCGGCGTCGGTCTGAACCACGCCGGTGTAAGTCCGCACGCCGTTCTTGCACGTGTCGCAGTTCGGGTCCTGGGCCTGGATCGTGCGGCCGAGCGCGGAGACGATCCCCGAGGTGACGGTTGGCCCGCCCGGCAGAGCGAGGGCGTAGCCCAATGCAACGACGCGCTCCCCCAGCTCGAGCCGGCCGGAGTTGCCGAGCGGCACCGAGTGGAGGCCACTCGCTTGGATCTTGAGCACGGCGAGGTCGGCGTTCTGGTCGCCCCCGATCACCCTGGCCGTGTAGCGCGTGGAATCCGGTGGCGGGGTGATGACCGTGATCCGCTGGGCGTGCTCGACGACGTGGAAGTTAGTCACCACGATCCCGTCGGACCGAATGACGAATCCGGTGCCGACGCCCCGGCCAGACTCCCCACCGAGGGGATTGGGTTGGAACAGGTTGGTCGTGACGTTGACGACCGCCGGGCGGACCGCCTCGACCACCCGCACGATGGGATCCATGGACGGATCGGCCGCCCCGACGTCGACGGTCGCCGGCGAGCTCCGGACCGGGACCCGCTCGATCACGGTTCGTGTGCAGGCCGTCACGGCCAGGGCGGCGACGGCCATCACGGGGAAAAGGGAGCGTTTCATCGATGGCCTCGGCTTTCGTCTCTGGGATGAGCTGGAAGCTATTCGGCGCCGTTCGGCCCGGCGTTCACCGAATGCCCGGTCTCCCGAGCCTAGCCCGCGGGGGCGGCTTCGACCGCCGCGGGACGGGGCAACAATCCGGCCTCCTCCACCAGGCGGACGATCGATTCGTCCCCTCTGATCGAGATGAGGTGGACACCGGCCACCCCGCGCATCCCCCGAAGCTCCTCCACGATCTCAAGCGCGATGCGGATGCCCTCGTCCGCCTGGCGATCGGAGGGGACGCCCTCCATCCGATCGATGATCGGGTCCGGCACGTCGATGCCGGGGACCATGTCCCGCAGGTACCGGGCACTGCCGGCCGAGCGGCACACGTAGACCGACGCCAGGATGAACACGTGATCCAGGAGCCCGAGCTCCTCGCACCTGGCCATGAACCCGCGCATCGTTGCCAGGTTGAACACGATCTGGGTCTGTACGAACTCAGCACCGGCCTCGACCTTCTTCCCCAAGCGCATGGGCCGGAAGTCGTGAGGCGGTGCGAACGGGTTTTCGACCGCGCCGATGAACAACGGGAGGGGCTCGTCCAGGTTCCGGCCGCTCACGTACAAACCTTGGTCGCGCATGCCCCGCGCGATGTGGATGGCGTGGACGGCGTCGATGTCGTAGATCGGCTTGGCCTCCGGATGATCTCCGGCCGTGACGTCGTCGCCGGTCATCAGGCAGACGTTTCGAGCCCCGAGCGCGGCCGCGCCCACCAGGTCGGCCTGGAGGGCCAGGCGATTCCGGTCCCGGCAGGCGAGTTGGACGATCGGTTCCACGCCCCGGTCCAGCAATAGGTGCGCCGCGGCCAGGGGTCCGATGTGGGGATGCGCCGCGCTGTTGTCGGTGCAGTTCACCGCGTCCACGGAGCCGCGGAGGAGGTCCGCCAGCCGGTAGACGGACTCGGGGTCCGGGCTGTCCGTAGCCTGGAGCTCCGCCGTCACGACAAACGCTCCCGACGCGAGCAATCGATGGAGGTGGCTGCGGGGCGGCTCCCGGCTCACCGCTCCCGATCCTCCCGGCCCCCGGCGTGCCAGCCGGCGGGCACGTGGCGGTCCCGGCCGGTGAGCAGGTTCTCCCACGATGAGGTCTCCTGGAGCCGCCAGTCCACCGGCTTCTGCACGTGCTCCATGTGGTCACGCCAGAGCGGAAGGCGCCTCGACCCCTCCCAGGCCTTGACCCAGACGCACGGCTGGTCCGGGAGCACCTCGCAATTGCCGTTCTGCAGGACCCCACCGCACGGGCCGTTGCGCAGCGACTTGGGGCAGCGCATCGGACACGACAGACCAGTGGAATGAAGGATGCATTGCCCGCACATCCGGCAATCCCAGATGGCCTCCTTCGTACTCCGCTCCACCAGGAGGAGGGCCCTACGGAACCCCCGTGCTCTGGGGGCCGACGCCGGAGGCCTGCGGTCGAACTTCGTGGTCATCTCTACCTCTCGAGGGGCGCGGCCGGGACCTCCTTCTTGGGGTCGATGAACGGGATGTCAGCCGTCCGGCCGGTCAATGGTCCGGTCTCCGACCGGACCTCCAGGGCGGTCCCCGGCCGGGAGAGCTCGGCGGGGACCCATACGTAGCCGATGTTCCTCTCCAGTCGAGGGGACCAGATGGCGTCGGTCACCTTGCCGACCACCTCGCCGTCCACCGCGACCGGCCAGAACCACGACAGCTCGGCGCGAAGGGCGTCCCCAGTGAACTCGATCCCGACCAGCTTGCGCTGCACGCCTTCGCGACGCACGCGCTCCAGTGCGTCCTTGCCGATGTAGTCCTGCGGCTGCTCCTCGACCAGGTGCTCGAGCCCCATGATCTCGAACGGGTTGTTCTCGTGGGTCATGTCCGAGTTGTAGTTCATGATCCCGGCCTCGATGCGACGGGCCTCCACGGGTGCCGTGGGCCGGATGCCGAACTCCTCCCCCGCCGCCATCACCAGCTCCCAGAGATCGTCCCCCCTGGACGGGTCGAGCAGGTTGATCTCGAACCCTTGTACCGCGGTCCATCCCGTTCGGCTGATGAGGACCGGGATGCCCTCGATGTCGAACCAGTCACACCAGTAGTACTTCAGGTCGTAGAGCGCCGGGCCGACGAGCTTCTCCACCGTCTTCCCGGCCTTCGCTCCCTGCACCTGCATGGGGTAAGCGTCCGGGTAGGAGACGTCGACATCCACCCCGGCCTGCGAGGCCACCCCAAGCGCGTACAGGCCCGCGTCGGAATCGGCGAGCTGCATCCACCACCGGTCCTGGTCGACGTGGAGCAGAACGGGATCGTTCAGGATGCCGCCGTCGGGCGCGGTGACGATCATGTACTTCCCCTGCTTGACGGCGCACTTCGTCAGGTCTCGGCAGGTGAGCATGTTCACCAGCCGGTCGGCATCGGGCCCGGAGATCTCAACGGTACGTTCCACGGCAACATCCCACACGACCACGTCGTTCAACAGCGCCCAGTACTCCTTATCCGGATCGTCGAAGTACGCCGGGAGCAGCATGTGGTTGTAGACGTCGTACGCGGTGCATCCGGCACGTCTGGTCGCGTCGAAGAAGGGGGAACGCCGGTACCACGGGCCGAAGTAGATCGTCGCGCTCTGCTCCAGCATCTCCTGGCGCTCGTTGGTCATGTGGTCGTCTCCCCTTCCGGCTGGGGACGGCACGGAGCCAGCCCCTCAATTGGGTTGAATCATCGTTCAAACTCGCGCTGGGTGGCAACCGGTCGCCGAGCTAGGAGACCGGGATGCGATTCTCGGGGTCGACGAAGGGCATCGGCACGACCGTGGCCTTCCGCTCTCCCCACTCGGTCTCCACGGTGACGGTGGCGCCTTCCGTGGAGCGCTCCGCCGGGAGCCACGCGTACCCGAGATTCTTCAGCAGACGCGGAGAGTAGATGGCCGACGTGACCTTTCCGATCTTCCGGCCCGCCTCGCGGATCG
>DATDKZ010000055.1:0-4395 GCA_036519575.1 Actinomycetota bacterium
CCACACGGGCCTCCGGGAGCGAGATCTTGCCCGCCGGCCGTCCCTCCTGCCGGGCCACCTGCACTCGGAAGTCGGCGTCCTGGAGTTTCGGCGTGAACTCCTCCACGGACCAGCCGCCGGCCGCGGGCCCTTCCTCCGCCCAGATGGCGTGGGGGGCGACCGTCAGCAGCTTGACCTCCCCGTGCAGACGGGCATCCTCGAGGAGGCTGCCGCCCCATCGGAGCCTGGAGACCAGGTAGGGGGTGCCCGGCTCGCCCGGCTCCACGTCGGTGCAGTTGGCGGCCATCGGCAGCCCCGCTCGGGCGCCGACGTGGGCCATGACCTCGTTCCCCCGATCGGTCCCGGCGGCCAGGACCACGCTCGGGGCGGTCCTTCCCATCAGGTCCAGGAGACAGGCCGCCCACGCCTCCGGCGCGTATCGATCGAGCCGATCGTCCACGGCGTGGTGGACGGCTTCGACGCCGTAGGCGGCGAGGCCGTCTATCACGGGCCCCGCGTCCGGTCCGATGACGAGCGCGGCGAGCGGCTCGCCGAGCCGCTCCGCCAGGCGTCGCCCCAGCGTCAGCATCTGGAGCGACGGTTCCGAGACAACGCCGCCATCGTGTTCGATCAGGCCGAGGATCACGACGGCATCACGCCGATGTGCTGGAGGACCTCGACCGCCCGCTCGATCCCGGCGGCCCCCTCCCCCAGGATCTCAACCTGCTTGTCGCGCCCCTGGGGGAGCCGCAACCGAACCTTCTCCAGGCCCGGTTGCGGTGCATCCGGATGCAGCCGCTCGACCGTGGCCTTCTTGGCCCGCAACCTCCCGGGGATCGATGGGTACCGAGGCAGGTTGATCCCCTCCTTCACGGTGATCACCGCGGGGAGGGGAACCTCGTAGATCTCGAAGCCGCCGGGACCCTCCCGCCGGGCCACGGCCCTTCCATCCTGGATCTCCAGGTGCTTCACGCCGGTCATGCAGGGCACGTCGAGCAGGTGGGCCACCCGGATCCCGACCTGGTAGCCGCCTGCGTCTGCTGACTCGTTGCCGAAAAGAAGGAGGTCGTATCTCACGCCGGCGTCGCGATGCTCCGCGATCGCCCGGGCGATGGCGCCGGCCGTGGCCCCCGCGTCCCACTCCGGGCCCTCGGCCTCGATCAGGACGCCACGGTTCACACCCATGGCCATGGCGTCCCGAAGCTGATCCTCGGCGACCGCGGGTCCGAGTGTCAGGACGGTGCTCGAGCCTCCATGGGACTCGACCAACCGAACGGCCTCCTCGACCGCGCACTCCTCATGCGGGCTCACCGTGAAGCCCAGGTATCGCGTGTCGATCTCCTGCTCGTCATCGGTGAGGCTGATGCGCCCACCCGTCACCGGGACCCGCTTCACACAGACCATGACGTCCATCGATGAGCTAGCGCTTGAGCCGCTCGTTCGTGGGGTCGAACAGGGGCGTGCTCCCCACGGCGGCAACGGTCACCGGATACCGCTCGCCGAAGTACTCGACGGCGAGCCCCCCGCCGACCTCCGCCCGATCCGGCGGGAGGTAGGCCATGAGGATGTGCTTGCCGACCGACGGTCCCGATCCAGCACTGGTCACGTGGGAGCGCCGGCCCTTCGCGTCCACGAGCGGCTCGCCGTCCCGAGAGAGGACCGGCTCGCGCCCGAGCATGTATCGCTCGACTCCGGACGCGGACGTCGGGTCGTCCACCGTGAGCGTGCACAGCACGGCGGCGGGCTCCTCGGCTCGTTGCTTCAAATATGCGTTCCTGCCGATGAAGTCGTCGTCCTTGACCGCCCGTCCGGCCATGCCCGCCTCCACCAGGTCGTACTCGAGGTCGAGCTCATTCCCGTGGGCCCGGTAGGACTTCTCCAGGCGGGCCGTGGTGGCATAGACGCCGATCCCAACGGGGAGCACTCCGTGAGGCTCCCCCGCCTCCCACAGCACGTCCCACAGACGCACCCCCTGCTCCATGGGGACGTACAGCTCCCAGCCGAGCTCCCCCACATACGAGATGCGCGAGGCCAGGACGGAGAGCGTGTCCACCTGGATCCATCGGCAGGCGGCGAACGCGAACCCCTCGTGCGAGACGTCATCCTCGGTGACCGCGGCCAGCACCTCTCGGGCACGCGGGCCCCACAGTCCGAGCGTGCACAACGCCGATGTCTGGTCGTGGAGCTGGGCCGAGCCGTCATCGGGAAGGTGCGAGGCGAACCACTTCCGGTCGGCCATCCCGGAGAACCCCCCGGTCACCACGCGGAACCGGTCGTCGGACAGGCGCATGATCGTAAGGTCGGCCTTCACGCCCCCCGCGGGGTTCAGGAGCGGCGTGTACACCACGCGTCCCACGGGCACGTCCATCTGCTTCACGGCCATCCGCTGCACGACGTCGAGCGCCGCGGGGCCGCCGATGTCGATGATGGCGAAGGCGGACAGATCGACCATGGCCACCCGATCCCGCATGGCCAGGTGCTCCGCGTTGATGATCGGAGACCACCAGCGTGCCTCCCATTCCGCCTGGCGGGGCATCACGCGGTCGCCGTACTCGTCGAGCAGCGGCCGGTTGGACTCGTACCAGAACGGGCGCTCCCATCCGGCGGTCTCGTAGAACACCGCGCCGAGGTCTCGCTCGCGGCCGTTGAACGGCGACAGCCGCACGTCCCGGTTGGAGGCCCACTGCTCCATGGGGTGGACGACGCCGTAGGTCTTGTTGTAGCCCTCAGCGGACCGGGCCAGGATGTGGCGCTTCGTCCGTTGGTGGTCGTGGAACCGGGCGATGTCGGAGGAATGCGGGTCGATCTCCGGGCATCCATCCGTCATCCACTCCGCCACGGTGCGGCCGAACCCGGGTCCCTCCTTCACCCAGATGGCCGCCACGGACCACAGTCCCCGGACCTCGGGGGTCTCCCCCACGATCGGCATGCCGTCCGGTGTGAGCGAGATCAGCCCGTTGACCGCGTATTTCACCCCCACCCGCTCGTCGGCAACGATCTCGGGGAAGAGGGTCAAGGCGTCCTCCATCTGCGGATCGAAGTCGTCCTTGGTGAACGGCAGCTCGGTAGGGGACTGCGCCGCCTGCTCGATCGAAGGGATGCCGTCCGGCTCGAGGAGGATCGGCCGGTGGGCGTAGGACCCGATCTCGAACTCGCTCCCGTGCTGGCGCTCGTACATGTTCGTGTCCATGTCGCGCACGATCGGGTACTCGATCTCGCCCACGGTCTTCTCGAACAACGGCACCGGCCCGATGTCGATCATCTGGTGGACCGCGGGCGTGAGCGGGATCGACGCCCCGGCCATCAGGGCAATCCGGGGGCTCCACACCCCGCAGCACACGGCCACGACGTCCGTTCGGATGTCGCCGGCGTCGGTCCGGACGCCGCGGACCCGGCCACCCGCCACGTCGATCCCCAGCACCTCGGTCTTCGCGCTGATGGTGATGGCGCCCAGCCTCTCGGCCTCCTCCCGCATGAGGGTGCCGGCGCGAAGCGAATCGACCACCCCGATCCCCGGACAGTGGAAGCCTCCGAGGATGACGTTCTCGTCGATGAACGGGAGGACCTCCTTCACCTCGGACGGGGACAGCAGCTCGGCGGGCTCGATCCCCCAGGACTTCGCGGAGGCCATGCGGCGCTTGAGCTCCTCCATCCGCTCGGGGGTCCGTGCCACCTCGATGCCTCCGCTCTCGGTGAACACGCCCAGCTCCTTGTATTGGCGCACGCTGTCGAGCGTGATCTCGGTCATCTCCTTGGAGTGGTCCACCAGGAAGATGAAGTTCGAGGCGTGGCCGGTCGATCCGCCGGGGTTGGGGAGGGGGCCCTTGTCCACCTGGACGATGTCTCTCCATCCAAGCCGGGCCAGGTGGTACGCGACGCTGTTGCCCACGATGCCTGCGCCGATGACGACGACGCCCGCCCGATCCGGCAACGCGCTCACTGCTTTGGGATCTCCTTCGTCGGGTCGAAATGCGGCATGGTGACGACCGTCGCGCTCACCCGTCCCGACTTCGGGGTGTCCACCTGGAGCTCCGTCCCGCGCTCGGCGAACTCGAGCGGCACCATGGCGAACCCGATGTTCTTCTCCAGGCGCGGCGAGTAACAGGCGGAGGTGACCCGCCCCACCAGTTGACCGCCGGCGTACGCGGGGAAGAAATCGATCATCTCGTTATCGATGTAGGTGCCGAGCGGCTTCCCTCCGATGTCCACCCCGACGAGCTTCTGTTTCACGCCCTCCTGCTTGATCCGGCGGAGGGCCTCCTTGCCCATGAAGTCGGCCTCCTGGTCAAGGTCGACCATCCACGTGTAGTGGTAGCCCACCTCGAAGGGGTTGTTCTCGTACCACATGTCCGCGCCGAAGGCGAGGATGCCCCCCTCGATGCGGCGGATGTGGCACGGGCCGATGACCTCGAGCCC
>DATDKZ010000056.1:0-9200 GCA_036519575.1 Actinomycetota bacterium
CCAGACGGGCGAACCCGACCACGATATTCATGGCCCAGTAGGGAAAGACCTCCAGGAACTCGCCGTCGTCCACGACGCGCCTGATGACCTCGTGCATATCGTACGGTTCACGGGCAGAGTCGGGGATGAGACGGGTGAGGCCTTCGTCCCGGCGCTCGGGGTCGTCGACCGGGGCATACGACGGCGGGTCCTCCAGGTTGTTCGACGGGAGGAACGAGAGCAGGTGCCGCACCATGGCAAGGCTCTCCTCCTCGTCCTGGGCCACGAACGAGGCCACGCCGGAACGGGAGGCGTGGGTCATGGCCCCGCCCAGCTCCTCGAACGACACTTCCTCGCCGGTCACGGCCTTGATCACATCGGGACCGGTGATGAACATGTGCGAGGTCTCTCGCACCATCAACGTGAAATCTGTGACGGCCGGCGAGTAGACGGCACCGCCGGCGCAGGGACCCAGTATCGCGCTGATCTGGGGGATCACCCCCGAGGCCCGGACGTTCCGCTCGAAGATGTACCCGTATCCCGCCAGTGATGCGGCGCCCTCCTGGATCCGAGCCCCGCCCGAGTCGTTCAGCTGGATGAACGGCGCGCCCGTCGACATCGCCAGGTCCAGGACCTTGCAGATCTTCTGGGCGTGCACCTCGCCGAGCGAGCCCCCGAACACCGTGAAGTCCTGGGATGCGACGAACACCTTTCGCCCGTCGATCGTCCCATGGCCCGTGACCACGCCGTCCCCCGCGGGACGGTTGCGCTCCATCCCGAAGTCGTGAGACGAGTGGACGGCGAACGGGTCGGTCTCCTGGAACGACCTCGCGTCGAGCAGGAGCTCCAGGCGTTCCCGGGCTGACAGCTTGCCCCGTTCGTGCTGCTTGCGGACGGCTTCCTTGCGGTGGGCGTCGAGCATGGCCGTCTTGCGCTTGCGGAGCTCCTCGATACGCTCGTCGACCGTCCGGACCGGAATCTGGGGACGCTCCTCGGTCTTGGCCATGGTCCCCGGAGTGTAGCGCCCGACCAGCGTCCGGCTCGGCCTGGAGGGCTGGTCAACGGCCGCGTGTGTCAGTGGGGGCTCCTACGATCGGCCCGTGGAGGTCACCGGAGAGCTCACCGCCTCGCAGCGCCGGACCTTCGAGCGGCTCATCGGGCCTGGCGAACGCCCGCTCTTCCCCGCCGACGTCGTGTCGCATCTACGGGATCGCATCGAGGAAGCCGTTCGAGCGGTCGAGCTCCCCGAGCCGCTGTGGCTCGGCAAGTCGAGCCTGAACGATCTGGCCCGGTGCGCCGGGCTGTTCGACGCCATCCGAGCGGGCGAGCGCGGGCCCTTCTCGTTCACCCCCCGATTCGCGGCGGGGCGGCTGGCCCACAAGGCGGTGGAGCTCGAGGTCGCCGGGCGGGTGGACAGAGACCCTCACGGCTTGGTCGAGGAAGCGGTGGATCGGCTGGTCGACGACGAGGCGTTCCGGGGATTCTGGGATGGCCTCGATGGCCTCCGGCGGGACGAGACGATGATGGACGCGGCCAAGACCCTCGAACTCTTCCGCTCCACCATGCCGCCGCTGCGACGGATGCGGCGAGAGCTCGCACCGTCCACCGAGTGGCACGTCCGGGTCGAGCTGCTCGGCGGGGCCGTGGTTCTGAGCGGAACGATGGACCTTGTGCTCGGCTCGGGATGGCCCGCGGAGCCGGGACGAGCCACGCGCCTGGCCATCGACCTCAAGACCGGTCGGGCATGGCCCGAGCACGCCGAGGACATGCGCTTCTACGCCCTGTTGCTCGCCCTGCGGTTCGGCGTGCCCCCGTATCGGGTGGCCACCCTGTACCTGGATTCGGGCGAGTGGCAGGCGGAGGACGTGGACCAACGGATCCTCGACCGGGCGGCCGAACGCGTGATCGGGGCCGTTCGTACCGCGGCGGCATCGGAGGCCGGGCGCGAGCTCGACCTAGCCCCCGGGCCCTATTGCCGATGGTGTCCTCGGGCGGGGGTGTGCCCAGTGAGCGCTTTTCCGCCCGAGCGCGAGCCCACCCCGCCCGAAGCGTTCTCGACCATCGACTGAGACGCCGAGGGGATCGCGTCCTTCTCCCGTCCACCGACGTTGTCGCGGGGCGGGCCCCTCGCCTATCGTCGGGCCTCCGCGACCCGACGGGCGAGGTGGGCCATGGCCAAGGAGTTCTACGAGATCGGCGAGATCCCCCCGGTGGGGGAGGTCCCCACACGGATGCACGCCCAGCTGGTGCGGCCCGACCGGTACGGGGAGCCGGAGAAATCCATTCAGGACGAAGTGATCGACGTTCCGGCGATCGAGGCGGGCGAAGCCCTGGTCATGGTCATGGCCGCCGGGGTCAACTTCAACAACGTGTGGGCGGCTCGGGGGGTCCCCATCGACGTCACGAAGACGCAGGCACGATGGGGCGAGCCGACCGACTTCCACATCGTTGGTTCGGACGCGTCCGGTGTGGTCACCGTTGTCGGCGACGGGGTGTCGAACCTCGCGGTCGGTGACCGCGTCGTCGTACATGCAGGCCAGTGGGATCCCGACGACCCCGGGGTCCTCGAGGGGAAGGACCCGGGCCTCGCGGCGAGCTTTCGGGTGTGGGGCTACGACACCTGCTGGGGATCGTTCGCCCAGTTCACCAAGGTCCAGGCCCACCAGTGCCTGCCGAAGGCTGCCGGCCTTTCGTGGGAGGAGGCGGCCGCTCCCACGCTCACGGGCTCAACCGCGTACCGCATGCTGCACGGCTGGCCGCCGCACACGGTCGAGGAGGGGGACGTCGTGTTGGTGTGGGGCGGGTCGGGCGGCCTCGGCTCACTGGCAATCCAGCTCGTCACACTCGCAGGCGGTAGGGCGGTCGCTGTGGTCTCCTCAGAGGAAAAGGGGGAGTACTGCAAGAGCCTTGGCGCGGTCGGCTACGTCAATCGAGCGAACTTCAGCCACTGGGGGGTTCCCCCCCGGTGGGACTCGCCGGAGTGGAAGGAATGGTTCGACGGGGCCAAGGCCTTCGGGAAGGCGGTCTGGGACGCTCTGGGGGAGCGGCGGAGCCCGCGGATCGTGTTCGAGCATCCGGCCCAGGACACCGTCCCCACCTCGATCTTCGTGTGCGACAGGGGCGGCATGGTCGTGATCTGCGCCGGCACGAGCGGGTACGACACCATGGTGGACGTCCGGTATCTGTGGTACTTGCAGAAGCGGTATCAAGGTTCCCACCTGTTCAACGACGAGCAGGCCGCCGCGTTCAACGACCTGGTCCGTGGCGGGCAGATCCAGACGACCCTCGGCCACACCTACCCGTACGAGGACACGGGCCAGGTCCACCAGTTGATGGCCGATGGCAAGCTCCCCGAGGGCAACGTGGCCGTCCTGGTCAACGCGCCGTCAACGGGTTTGACCGACCTGCCCTAACGGGCTTCCTGGACCAGCTCGACCAGGACGCCGCCCATCCCCGCCGGGTGGACGAACGCGACCGTGGTGCCCCGCGAGCCGGAGCGAGGCGACTGGTCGACGAGGGGAACCCCCGCTGCGCGCAACGTCTGGAGGGTGGCCGCGACGTCGTCGACCCCGAGCCCCAGATGGTGCAGGCCCGGACCGCGCTTGGCCAGGAATCGTCCTACGGGTGTGTCTGGGCCGAGCGCGCCGACCAGCTGGATGCGCGAATGGCCCACCTCGAATAGCACCTCTTCGACGCCCTGTGACTCCACGACGTCTCGATGGGCAGGCTCCAACCCGAGCGTACGGCGGTAGAGCTCCACCGCCGCGTCGAGGTCCTCGACCGCGATCCCCACGTGGTCGATCCCGTTCAGCATGACCGGCTCACCCCTCCGCTCCGACGCGGGCTTGAGCCGTCGGGCCGGCCCGAGCGGGATCTGCTTCTTCCTGGGCACGGGCGTCCTCCGAGTCGAAGCGAGCAGGCACCATAGCCGTTCGGCCCGGATCCCGGCAGGGAGATGCGTAGGCCCTTCGACGGCCAGGTAGGGCAAAGGACGGATGCACATCCTGGGGAGCCTTCGTACGATACTCGGGGCCAGGCGTCGGCCAAGAAGGGGATGCTCGGGATGAAGGAACGATCGGTCGCAGCTTCGCTCGAGGGGTCGCAGATCCTGCGCGCGGGAAAGGCGGACGTCTTCCGGATCAGGGAGCGGACCCGTCGAAAGCGCGTGCGGCGGATGATCGTGATCCTGGGAGCGGTCGACGCGTACCTGTGGTACCGCTACCTCAGCGACAACCCCTTGCGGCTCCCGACCCTGGGTGCGAACTGGTTCCTGTTCCTGCCTGTGTTCCTGATCTTCATCGCCATCTTCCTGATGATGGCCATGCCATTCCTCAGCGGGCGCTCGCCTCACCTCGTGGTCCGACCTGAGGAGATCGAGGTCGGCCTGACCGAGGTCCGCGGACTCGACGGCCAGGTTGACGAGGTCGTGCGGACCCTCGACGTGTTCCTGGGCTACGCCACCTTCCGCGACGAGTTGGGAGGCAACCCCCGGCGGGGGATCCTGTTCGAGGGGCCGCCGGGGACGGGCAAGACGTACCTGGCCAAAGCCATGGCCAAGCAGGCCGGGGTGCCGTTCCTGTTCATCTCTGCACCAGCGTTTCAGTCGATGTGGTTCGGGATGACCGGCTCTCGCATCCGATCCTTCTTCAAGCGGCTCCGCAAGCTGGCGCGCAAGGAGGGTGGGGCGATCGGCTTCATCGAGGAGATCGACGCCATCGGGGGCGATCGGGGTGGGTTCTCGGCCTCCCCCGATCCGACGGGCCTGGCCCGCGCAACCAACCGGATGATCGGTCCCGGCGGCTCGGGGATGGTGAACGAGCTGCTCGTCCAGATGCAGTCGTTCGACACACCTCCGTTCCTCAAGCGCGTGAAGGGGAGCGTGATCGAATGGATCAACGGCTTCCTCCCGCCCCAGCATCGGTTCGCCGCGGGGAAGCCCGGGTACAACAACATCCTGTTGATCGCCGCGACCAACCGCTCCGATCACCTGGACCCCGCGCTCCTTCGGCCAGGTCGGTTCGACCGAAGGCTCTATTTCGACCTGCCGACGAAGCAGGGCCGTCGTGAACTGGTCGACTTCTTCATGGATCGGAAGGCTCACCATTCGCAGATGGACAGCGATTCGGCTCGCGAGCGTCTGGCCCACGACACGTTCGGCTACACACCGGTCATGATCGAGCACCTCTTCGATGAATCCCTCCTGGTTGCCCTCCGGGAGGGGCGGCGCCAGATGAACGTCGACGACGTGTATGAGGCGAAGCTCACGGAAGAGATCGGCATCAAACAGCCGGTCACCTACACGGACGGCGAGCGGCTTGCGGTGGCGACGCACGAGGCCGGGCACGCCACCGTGGCGTACTTCTTCGGCAAAGGCCGACGGCTGGAGGTCCTGTCGATCATCAAGCGTCGCCAGTCCCTCGGGCTGCTGGCCCACGGGGATGAGGAGGAGCGCTTCACCAGGTCCCGCTCGGAGATCGAGGCACACGTGGCCATCGCGCTCGGTGGCCTGGTGTCGGAGGAGCTCTTCTTGGGTGAGTCGGGGACCGGCCCCGCGTCGGACCTGGCGGGGGCGACGCAGCTCGCCGCCCAGATGGTCGGTTCGTTCGGGATGGCCGGCTCGCTCATCTCGTACGACGCCATCGCCGAGGGTCCCATCGGGAGCAAGAACCTGGTGGGAAAGGTCCTGGCTGATCGGGACGGCAAGGCCAGGGTCGAGGACATCCTGGCGGAACAGAAGGCGCGCGTTTTCGCGGTCCTCGACGAGAACCGGGATGTGGTCGGGGCTCTTCGGGATGCGCTTACGGAGCGCGACGAGCTCGTGGGCGAGGAGATCACCACGGTCATCGAGAAGGCGCTGGCCAACCGGAGCTAGGCTCCGCTCATCTCGCCAGCTCGCGAACGGCCGGGACCACGTCCTTCATCAGCCGTTCACGTTGTTCCCACCGGTCCCCCGAGAGCCAGACGTTGAAGTATGTGAAGCCGTCAGCCGCGAGCCCGGCCAGTCGCTCGGCGACGGCGCCGGGCTCGCCGGCGACCATCCGGTCGGGATCAGGAGGGGGGCCGCCGCCCACCCGCACCGACACGTTGTAGGCGCAGGTAAGCCTGTCCGGGTCGCGCCCGACTCGTTCGGCCGACTCCTTCACCGCTTTCAGCTTCTCCCGAGCGACGTCCGGCGGCGCATACGCCATCGACGGGAGCCAGCCGTCGGCCGTCCGCCCCGTCAACTCGAGCGCTTGGCGCCCGTAGGTCCCGAGCCAGATCGGGATGGCCCTCGACGGCTTGGGCTCGACCTCGGCGCCGACCGTTCGGTAATGGCGGCCCTGGAAAGAGAACGACGGTGCGAACCACACGCCGCGGATGATGGTGACCGCCTCCTCCAGCGACTCGATCTTCTCCCGGGGAGAGCGGACCGGCAGCCCAAACGCCTCAAACTCCCGATCGTTCCCACCGGCGCCCAGACCAAGGACCAGCCGCCCGCCGGACAGCCGGTCCAGCGACTCCGCCATCTTCGCCGTGACCGCGGGATTGCGGTACGGCAGGCCGAGGACGTTGGGCCCCACGGAGATGCGGGACGTCGTGGCAGCGATCCACGTGAGCAGGGTCCACGTCTCGAATGACGGGCGGTCGCCGTGGAGGTGATCCCACACCGTCACGAGGTCGTACCCGAGCTCCTCGGCGTGCCGGGCCTCGGCCACGGGGTCGGATCGCTGGGAGACCGACGGGATGACCGTGACGCCGAAGGAGAGATCCACGCCCACCGAGTCTAGGCTCGGCGAGGCGGGTGAACGGCCGGTCGTAGACTGATGACGTGGTCCCGTCGGTGATCCTCGCGGGTGCCCGGACCCCCATCGGTAAGCTCCGGGGATCGCTGGCCGGCGTCTCCGCGGCCGACCTCGGCGCCACCGCCATCCGCGAGGCGCTGAATCGATCGGGTGTGGCCCCCGAACGGGTCGACTACGTGATCATGGGCCACGTGATCCAGGCCGGGACGGGTCAGATCACCGCCCGGCAGGCCGCCGTGGCCGCCGGTATCCCCAAAGAGGTCCCGGCCATCACCATCAACAAGGTGTGCCCCTCCGCCCTGACCGCCATCGCCCTCGCCGACCAGCTGATCCGAGCCGGGGAGGTCGAGATCGTGGTGGCCGGCGGCATGGAGTCGATGACACAGGCGCCGTACCTGCTGCCCCGAGCTCGAGAAGGCCAGCGCCTGGGACACACCGAGCTGGTCGACTCGATGATCCACGACGGGCTGTGGTCAACGTTCACCGGGATGACCATGGGCGAATCTTCAGATCGGGTGAACGCGGACCTCGGCATCACGCGCGATGAGCAGGACGCGTGGGCCGCCCGGTCGCACCGGCGTGCCCACGCCGCCTGGGAGGATGGCCGCTTGGGCGAGGAGGTCGTGGCGGTCGAAGTCCAAGGGGGAACGGGCGGGCCGATCGTCGTGGCGCACGACGAGGGCATCCGGCCCGACACGACGCCCGAGTCCCTGGCGGCACTGCCGCCGGCCTTCGGCGAGGCCGGGACGATCACGGCCGGCAACGCGTCGCAGATCTCCGACGGCGGGGCTGCGGTCGTCGTGACCAGCCGCGAGAAGGCCGAGGAGCTCGGCCTGTCGCCGCTCGCCGAGATCGTGGCCCACGGCATGGCGGCCGAGAGATTCGCGTACCTGCACTCGGTGCCGGCCATCGCGCTCCAGCACGCGCTGAAGAAGGCGGGGCTCGACGTCCACGACCTCGGGTTGATCGAGGTGAACGAGGCATTCGCCGCCGTCGCCCTGAACGTGACGAAGGTGCTCGGGGTTTCGGACGACATCGTGAACGTGAACGGCGGTGCCGTGGCCCTCGGCCATCCCATCGGCATGAGCGGCGCCCGGATCGTCCTCACGCTCGCCAACGAGATGCGCCGACGCGGGGTGGACCTCGGCGGCGCGACCATCTGTGGCGGCGGGGGCCAGGGCGACGCCCTGGTCATCCGGCGGTCGGCATAGGTTCCGGTCGTATGGCCGAGGCCCGCTTCGAGTTGCCGCAAGAGCTCGAGGAGTTCCGCGGCATCGTCCGGCAGATCGCCGAGGAGCGGATCGCACCCAGAGCCGCCGAGATCGACGAGACCGACGAGTGGCCCGAGGACGTGTACAAGGTGCTGGTCGACAACGACCTCATGGCGGTGGGATATCCCGAGGAGCTCGGCGGTTCGGGCGGCGGCTCGCTCGCGTTCGGCCTGCTGATCGAGGAGCTCGCTCGGGTATCGGCCGGCGTTGCGCTCATACCGGGCGTGTGCAAGCTCGGCGTTGTCCCCTTGAGGGTTGCCGGCGACCGCGATAAGGAACGCTCGATGACCGAGGGGATCTGTCGCGGCGACATCCTGATGTCCTACGCGCTGACCGAGCCGGGGGCGGGCTCGGACCCCGCCGCGATGACCACGCGGTACGTGCTCGACGGCGATGCGTTCGTCCTGTCGGGGACCAAGCGGTTCATCACCGGAGCCGGCGTGTCCCACGCCTATATCGTCTTCGCCACCGCGGACCCCTCCCGGAGAGCGAAGGGCGTCTCAGCGTTCCTCGTGATGCGGGACGACCCCGGCGTCTCCTTCGGCCGGAAGGAGGACAAGATGGGGATCCGTGGATCGCCGACCCGCGAGGTGATCCTCGAGGACTGCCGGATCCCCGCCGACCGGCTGATCGGCGCGGAGGGCGAGGGCTTCACCTACGCGATGAGAACCCTCGACTATTCGCGGCCCGCCATCGCGGCCCAGGCCCTGGGCATCGCCCAGGGCGCGTTCGAGGTCTCGTCGAGGTACGCGATGGAGCGGCAGCAGTTCGGGCAGCGGATCGCCGACTTCGAAGCCATCCAGTTCATGCTGGCGGACATGGCGATGAAGATCGAGGCCTCCCGGTTGCTGGTCTATCGGGCGCTCGCCATGTGTGACTCGGCCGATCCGCGGATGCCGTATTTCTCGGCTACAGCGAAGTGCTTCGCCTCGGATGCGGCTATGGAAATCACCACCGACGCGGTGCAGATCCTGGGCGGATACGGCTACATCCGCGAATATCCGGTGGAGCGGATGATGCGCGACGCCAAGATCACGCAGATCTACGAGGGGACGAACCAGATCCAGCGCGTGGTGATCGCCCGTCACATCCTCAGGTCGTTGGAGGCCTGAGGAGCTCGCGCGATCGTTGGGCGCCGTTCCATGGACGGGGCCGCGCGCCGCCTTCT
>DATDKZ010000057.1:0-53302 GCA_036519575.1 Actinomycetota bacterium
GCGTGACCGCGATCCCCGCGTCGCGAAGGGTCTGCGCGGTTCCGCCGGACGACACGAGCGCGACACCCTGGTCCGTCAGTTCCTTCGCCAACCCGACGATGCCCGTCTTGTCGTAGACGGCGAGCAGCGCCCGGCGGACCGGTCGCACCTCAGCCAAGGCTCGGCTCCCCCAGTACGTGCACCACCCGGCCCTCGACCTTGATCCGACCCTCGACCAGCGCGCGGACCGCAGCAGGGAGCAAGCGATGCTCCGCCCCGTGGATTCGTGACTCCAGCGTGTCCCAGTCATCGTCGGTTCGCACCGCAACGGGCTCCTGCGCCACGATCGGCCCGTGATCCACCTCATCGTCTACCAGGTGGACGGTGACGCCGGTGACCTTGACTCCCCACGCGAGTGCGTCCGCCACCGCGTGAGCCCCTGCGAACGATGGCAGGAGGGCCGGATGGACGTTCAGGATGCGGCCGCGGAAGGCGTCCACGGTCTCCCGCCCGACGATCCGCATGAACCCGGCAAGCGCCACGTAGTCGATCCGTTCCGACTCAAGCATCTCTCGAAGCGCGTGATCGTACGCCGCACGGTCCGCGTGCGACGCGGGATCCAGGACAACGGCCTTCACGTCCCTCGTTCGGGCTCGCTCCAGTGCGAACGCGTCGTTCCGGTCCGAGATCACGAGAACGATCCAGGATCCGACGACCGGATCGTCCAGGAGCGCCTGGAGATTGGTCCCCCGGCCCGAGGCCAGCACTGCCACCCGCGCTTTCACGCCCGCACGGTATGAACCGGCGGTCACGAGTGTCAAACATGATCGCCCGAACCCCAACGCTAGGATTTGGGCCGTGCCACTCGACGAGAAGAGCACGAAGAGCGACGATCGCTGCGACCTCCACCCGGCGAGCACCTCGGTGGCCCGCTGCGAGAGTTGCGGACGGCCCCTCTGCCTCGCTTGCGCCGTACCGGTGCGAGGACGAGTCCTCGGCGTCGAATGCCTGGAGGCGGCCCTTGGGCCCGGTCTCCCGACGGACGTGCTCCCTACGACGGAGCGGTGGACCATTCCATGGACGATCGTTGGGTTGGCTTTCGCGGTGGGCGTCGGCGCGACGCTCCTGCCATGGACCCGATTCGGGGAAGGCTCGCATCCCTTGGGAGCCTGGGGCCGGACGGCACAGTGGTCGGTTCTCGCCGCGATCGGCGCCGGGCTCGGTCTGGCGGTCTGGCTGATGATGCGAGGACTGCGCATCCGCCCTCATCAGCCGTGGGCGATCGTGGAGAGCCTGCTCGGCGCGGCGGTGACCGTTGGCGCAACCCTGAGCACGATTCGCCCTCCCGCGTTCACACGGCCATGGCTCGGGCCCTGGATCGCCCTCCCCGCGGGGATCGTGGCCTGCGCGGCAGCCCTGATCACGATGGCTCGGGCGCGAGAGCCGCACGCGCCGCATGGTTGACTCGCTTTGTGGCCCGGTATTGGATAGCCCAGGCTGCGCGGCCACGACGCTCTGGGGATGAAAGGAGAGCGATGGCACGGCAAGGTCAAGGGTTCGATCTGTCCAACGTCTCTACGGCGGACAAGATCATCCTCGGTGGGACGATCGGGTTCGCCATCTGGACGTTCCTACCCGTCTGGTACAGCTGCTGCACGGCCCTTGGCGTGACGGTGCCCGGCGGCGGGCTCAACGGATTCCACGGTACGTTGATACTCTCGTGGTTCCTTGCGCTGGTTGCGATCGCGGAGATCGTCGTGACCAAGGTCATCGGCTCGGAGCTCAAGGTGCCCGTGCAGCGAGGTATGTTGCACATCGCAGTCGCCGGCCTCGCCCTCCTGTTCACGCTCATCGGATTGGTGTTGAAACCATCCGATTCGGGAGTCAGCACGTCCGTGTCATGGGGGTTCTTCGTGGGACTCGCGTTGAACCTGGTGTGGGCGTACGGCGCATACATGCTCTACAGCGAACCGGCCTCGACCCATTCGCCTCCGTCGAGCGGCACGGGCCTCGGATAGCGCCGGGACGGTCGGAGGGCCCGGCCGACACGCCGGGCCTTCCGCATGGCTCGTCCACCGGACCTCAGGGCGCGCGGAGCGGAGCGCGGGCCGGGAGCTCCCGCCCCGCCCACCATCCGCCGATACCTCCGCCGACGATGCCCCACCCGAGCGCGATGAGTCCTCCGATCACCACGCCGGGCCCGATCCTCGCTGAGAAGTTCGAGGAGACGCCGGCGATGCTGCCCGACACGCCGACGGACAGCGACGCGAACCAGGACGCCACCGCCACTAGGATGCCGAAGACGACGCCGGCCGCCGCCCCCAGCGCGGCGGCCTCGTACCTGAAGGTGGCCCGCTTCTTGACCGCGTGTCGCCCACCCAGCAACACGGAGATCGCGGGAACCAGGAGGAACAGGAAGTAGCCGGTGGGTGCGGTGCCGTACTCCGTCCGAACCTGCGGCAGCCCCGAGAGGACGCTCCCCGGCGACCCTGGGCCCGTAGAGACTGAGACCTGAGTCGGATACTTCCAGTAACACAGGAACGTCCTGGACTCGCCGGACCCGTACACGCCGTCGCATCCGCCCATCGATGGGACGAGCACCCACATCGATTGGTTCGGCAGCACCAGGACGTGGTGCCCGATGATCAGGACCGTCTCGTCGATGGGCGGTTCCGACACGGTGCGGAAGTACGCCCGTGTGGCGTCGGGGTGAACCACCGCAAGGACCAGGAGTCCCACGAACGAGAGCACGATGCCGAGCGCGAGCATCCTGAACCCACCAGCGAACGCCCCGGACACCCGCCGGCCCCAGGGGCCTCGGCTGAGGAGCTCGTAGCGACCAGACCGCATACCACCGGCAGCTCCGGCGGCAGCCGCGATGAGGAAGGGGATCAGGAAGGACTGGGCCGCGGAGGACTTCAATTCCACGGATCCCGACGCGAAGGCGCCCGACGGAACGCTGATCTCCAATTTCACCAGCAGCGAGACCAGGAGGCACGGGAGCGCATACACGGGCGCGACCTTCAGGCCGTGGAGGACCCGGGCGAGGCCACCCCCCTCGGCCCGGTCGGCGACGGCCTTGCCGGCGCCGTACAGGAGCCAGATGGCGAGGAACGTCCCGAGCATCAGGGCCAGTCCCAGATGCGCGCGGATGGACGCCCCGCCCGGCAGCAGGCCACCGGTGTCTGGGATCGAGATGTCGGGCACGCTCGCGGTCAACGCGATGTGATGGAACCAATCGAAGTAGAACCAGCCCAGCCGGGCGAAGGTCCCCGCCGAGCCTGGCTGGTCGCTCACGAAATAGACGACGAACGCCGCCGCCTGTCCTAGGCCGGCCATGACGACGAATGCCACGAGGCCTCGAACGAGCGCCGTCGACCACCCGCGCGTGATGTCGTCCACGATGGGCGGTGGGGCGGCGACGCCGGGACCGGAAGGCGAGACCGGCGCGGTAGGAGTAGGAGGTGGAGGAACGTCGCTCATGCCATAGCTCCTTCGACGAGTTCGGCAACCTCGGTGGGCGTCCGACCGACCTTCACGCCCGCGGCCTCGAGCGCCTCGGCCTTGGCCTGGGCCGTCCCACTCGAGCCCGTGACGATGGCGCCTGCATGGCCCATGCGTTTGCCGGGCGGCGCGGTGAACCCGGCGATGTAGCCGACAACCGGCTTCTGCATCCGCTCCGCGATGAACGCTGCGGCATGCTCCTCGTCATCGCCCCCGATCTCCCCGATCAGCACCACGAGATCGGTCTGGGGGTCCATCTCGAACAGCTCGAGGGAGCCGATGAAACCGATGCCGTGCACGGGGTCGCCTCCCATCCCCACGCACGTGGATTGCCCCACACCGCGTTCCGTCAGCTCGTACACGATCTGGTAGGTGAGGGTACCCGAACGCGAGACCAGGCCCACCGGCCCGGCCACGCAGATCTCCCAGGGGATGATCCCGACGTTCGACTTCCCAGGCGAGATGACGCCGGGGCAGTTCGGTCCAACCAGCGTGGACGGCTTGCCCTGCAGGTATCCCACCACCTGCGCCATGTCCCGGACGGGGATGCCCTCGGTGATGCACACGATGAGTCGAAGATCGGAATCGGTCGCCTCGTAGATGGCCTCCGCGGCGAATCGCGGCGGTACGAAGATGAGGGAGGTGTTCGCGCCGGTCTCGGTCACCGCCTCCGCCACCGTGTCGAAGACCGGGATGCCCTCCACGTCCAGGCCGGATTTGCCGGGGGTGACTCCGGCCACCACCTTGGTGCCGTACGCCCGGTTGCGCAGCCCGTGGAACGTGCCCTCACGGCCGGTCAGTCCCTGCACCACGACGCGGGTTGCGTCGTCGACGAGGATCGCCATCAGGCCGCCCTCGCCAGCTCGGCGGCCAGTTGTGCCGCCTCGAGCATCGTCTCGGCCGGCACGATCCGGGGGTGGTTCGCCTCGGCCAGGATGGTGCGGCCTTCCGATGCATTCGTGCCGTCCAGGCGAACCACGATCTGGACGGTGGGGGTGACCCGCTGGAGGGCCTCCAGGATCCCCCGGGCCACGACGTCGCCTCGAGTGATGCCCCCGAAGATGTTCACCAGGGTCGACCGCACGCTCGGGTCCGACAGGATCACCTCGAGCGAGACGGCCATCACCTCCGCGCTTGCACCGCCGCCGACGTCGAGGAAGTTGGCCGGCTTCGCCCCGGCCAGCTCCACGACGTCGAGGGTCGCCATCACCAGGCCGGCGCCGTTGCCGATGATCCCCACCTCGCCGTCGAGCTTCACGTATTGGAGGTCCGCCTCCCTGGCCCGGGCCTCCACCGGATCGATGGGGAAGGTTGCACGAAGGGATTCGAGCTCAGGATGGCGCCACAGCGCGTTGTCGTCGATCGTGACCTTCGAGTCCAGGGCGACCACCCGGCCGTCGGCCAGGAGGGCCAGCGGGTTGACCTCGACGAGCGTCGCGTCGTTCGCTGCGAGGACCTCGTACATCTTGGCCAGCACCGCCCCCGCCCCCTCCCGCGCTCGCAGGGGGAGATGCCCCACCCCGTAGCGCACCTGATAGGGGTGCATTCCCAGGCGGGGATCGATGCGAACTCGGCGCAACGCCTCTGGCCGTTCCCGCGCCACCTCCTCGATGTCCATGCCGCCCTCCGAGGAGACGATCGCCAGGTAGGCGCCGGCGCTCCGGTCGAGCGAGATCGCCGCATAGAACTGCTCCGAGATGTCGACCAGCCGCTCGACGAGGACCCGGGTGACCTTCGTTCCCCGGAATCCCTCCGAGAGCATCCTGGCGGCGGCGGCCTCGGCCTCCTCGGGAGACCCGACCAGGGCGATGCCCCCACCCTTTCCTCGCCCTCCGATCTGGACCTGGACCTTCACCGCCACCTTCCCTCCCAGGCGCTCGGCGAATTGTCGGGACTGTTTCGCCGACTCGGCCATGGAGCCTTCGACCAGAGGAATGCCGTGCCGGGCGAACAGCTCCTTTCCCTGGTGCTCGTACAGGTCCATCAGCTGGCTTGCCTGGCCGGCAGCCGCTCTCGGAGCCAGGCCACGATCTCCCCCGTGGCCGCCCCGGGGGTGAAGATGCGCTCGATCCCCTCGGCTTCGAGCTTGGGGATGTCGTCCTTGGGGACGATGCCGCCGCCGAACACGACCACATCACCCGCGCCCCGTTCCCGCAGGAGCTTCACCACTTTGGGGAAAAGCGTCATGTGCGCCCCCGAATGGCACGACAGACCCACGCCGTCGGCGTCTTCCTGGATCGCCGTCTCGGCGATCTGCTCCGGGGTCTGGTGCAGGCCCGTGTAGATGACCTCGAACCCGGCATCACGGAGGGCACGCGCGACGACCTTCGCGCCGCGGTCATGCCCATCGAGGCCGGGCTTGGCCACGACGATCCGGTACTTCTCGGGCATCGGCGGCCATCATAGCGAACGCCCTGCTTCGTTCCGTTCGGAAGACCCTCCAGCCCACCTGCGATACTCGGCGTGTGGCCAGAAGGCGATTCCGGTTCCGACCGCCCGGCCTGAAGCCCACGACGAAGGTCGGTACGCTCGGCCCGTACCGGGGCCGGCTGGGCCTGGCGTGGGTGATCGCGCCGCTGGTCGTGGCCATCGTCATCGTCGTCGCTGGCTCCCTCGCGTTGTTCCGCTGAGCTCGAGCCAGATGACCATGGGGATCCTGGTTGGCGTTTCGGCCGTGAGGTTTCGATGAACTGGGAGCGGTTCATGGCCGACGTGCCGGAACTCGCGAGCCCGGCCGAAGCCCGCTTCCGGAACGACGGGCTCTGCCTGGTGGGCACGCTACGGAAGGACGGCTCGCCTCGCATCAGCCCGTGCGAGCTCGACTTCGCGGCGGGTGAGCTCCTCCTCGGCATGATGTGGCGGTCGAGGAAGGCGCTGGACCTGCTCCGGGACCCGCGCATCGTCGTTCACAGCGTGACCAGCGATCGGGAGGGAACAGAAGGAGACGTCAAGCTCTACGGCCGGGCGATCGACATGTCCTCTCCCGAGGTTCGGCAGGCCTACCGCGATGCGATCAGGGCCCGCATCGGGTGGGCCCCCGACGAGCCCGAGTATCACCTGTTCGCCCTCGACATCGAATCCGCCGGCTACATCGTGTTCGGCGACGACGGCCACGCACTGACCTGGGATCCTTCGAGCGGGCTGCGGCGCCTTCCCCTCGCGGAAACGACCTAACCGACGCGCCTGAGCGGAGCGTAGGCCAGGAGCAGCCGCTTCTCCCCCTCGTCCTCGAAGATCACGGTGGCCTCCGCATCTGATCCAGCGCCGGAGACCGTGAGCACGACGCCCTCGCCCCACCGGTCGTGGAGCACCGTGTCGCCCGGCGAAACCTCCACGGGCTCCCGCCCGCCGGTCATCACGGCCTCCCGGATCGACGAGCCTCGGCCACCGATCACGGTCCCCTCGGGCTCCTCCTCTCCTTCGACCGAGCGCAAGAGCTCGGCCGGGATCTCCGACAGGAACCGCGAGGGTGGGTTGTAGGACGTCGTTCCGAACAGCGACCGGCTCCACGCGTGGCACAGGTACAGACGCTGCATCGCCCTGGTGATGCCGACGTAGGCCAGGCGCCGCTCCTCCTCCAGCTCGGCCGAGTCGCCCATCGAACGGTAATGCGGGAAGACCCCGTCCTCGAGCCCCACGATGAACACCACCGGGAACTCCAGCCCCTTCGCGTTGTGGAGTGTCATCAGGGTGACCGCGGAGGCCTGCTCGTCGTACTCGTCCTGCTCGGAGACCAGCGCGACCTGCTCGAGGAACCCGGCCATCCCCTCCTCGGGATGGCGCTGCTCGTACTCGGCGGCGACGCCGGTCAGCTCCTTGATGTTCTCGATCCGGCCCTCGGCCTCGATCGTGCGCTCGGACTCCAGCTCCATGAGGTAGCTGGATTCCGTCGCGGCGGCTTCGACCATCCTTGCGGGCCCCGCGCCCGACTCCAACGCCTCACGCAGCTTGTCCACGACCCGGACGAACCCGAGCACTGCTCCTCGCGCCCGGGGCCCGAGTGACCCGATGTCTTCAACGCGACGACACGCCTCGAGGAACGGCACCTCCTCACCGGCGGCGAACGACTGGAGCACCGCTACGGTCTGGTCGCCGATCCCCCGCTTCGGCGTGTTGATGACCCGCCGTGCCGAGATCACGTCCTGCGGGTTCACCAGGAGGCGCAGGTACGCCAGGACGTCCTTGATCTCCTTCCGCTGGTAGAAGCGCAGGCCCCCTACGACCTTGTACGGCACGCCACCCTTCATGAAGATGTCCTCGAGCACCCGGCTCTGCGCGTTCGTCCGGTAGAAAACGGCCACGTCGGCGTACCGGTAGCCCTCCTCCTCGACCAAGCGGTCCGCCTCCTCCGCTACGAACAGCGCTTCCTCGTGCTCGTTCTCGGCCCGGAACCGCACCGGCAGCTCGCCCTGCGCTCCGTCGGTCCACAGCGACTTCGGTTTCCGTTGCAGGTTGTGGAAGATGAGGGCGTTCGCCACCTCCAGGATGGCCTTCGTGGACCGGTAGTTCTGCTCCATCAGAAACACGGCGGCGTCCGGGTAGTCGCGCTCGAAGTCCAGAAGGTTCTGGATGGTGGCGCCCCGCCACGAATACACGCCCTGGTCCGCGTCGCCCACCACGCAGACGTTCCGATACTTCGCCGCCAGCAGGTTCACAAGCTGGTATTGGGCCCGGTTCGTGTCCTGGTACTCGTCGATCAGGATGTAGCGGAACCACTCCTGATAGTGCTCGAGCACCGCAGGGTGGTTGCGGAACAGCCGCACCGTCTCGGCGATGAGGTCATCGAAGTCGAGGGCCCCGGCCGCGAGCTTTCGCCGCTCGTACCCCTGATACACCTTGGCCACGGTCTGCTCGTAGAAGTTCCCGGCAAGCTGAACGAACTCGTCCGCCGACAGCACGTGATCCTTCGCCTTCCCGATGGCGGCCGACATGGCCCGGGGGGGGAATCGCTTGTTGTCGATGTTGAGGTCCTTCAGGACCTGGGTCAGGAGCCGTTCGGTGTCGGCCTCGTCGTAGATCGTGAACGACGACGGCAGCCCGAGGCGCTCGTGCTCCCTGCGGAGGATCCGGGCGCAGGCCGAGTGGAACGTGAGGATCCACATGCCGCGGGCGATCCGCTCCCCCAGGATGCCCTCCACCCGGGCGGCCATCTCCCGGGCGGCCTTGTTCGTGAACGTGATGGCCAGGATGGCGTAGGGCGAGACCTCCCGTTCCCGGATGAGATAGGCGATCCGGTGGGTCAGGGCCCGGGTCTTTCCCGAGCCGGCTCCGGCGACGATGAGGACGGGACCGTCGGTCTGCCGAACGGCCTCGGCCTGGACGGGATTCAGGTCCTGAAGCAGGGGGATCGAGCGCGTCGCCACGCCTACGATTGTAGGGGTCGACCGCGACCCTCAAGTTCGTTTGGAAACCTGGCACACTGAAAACGTGCAGGACGCCACGCCGGCATCCACCGAAACGCGGCCTCCGCGCTCAGCCTCCTCGCCGTCCCGGAGGCGCGTTGCCCTGGCCCTTCGAGCCATGGCCATCGTGTTCATCGCGGGAGGCCTCGTCATCGGCGGCGATCTTGCATGGAAGCTCTGGGGGACCGGATTCACCACACAGCGCCTCCAGGCCGAGATGCGTCCCAACTTCGAGCAGAAGCTGGGGACGAGGGTCGCGACCGATCCGGGCGCGGATGCGGTCCGAGTGCCCGGGAACGCGATGGCCATCCTGAAGATCCCCCGGATCCACCTCGACATGGTCGTGGTGGAGGGGACCGACACGGAGTCGCTCAAGAAGGGTCCCGGCCACTACGCCGACACGGCGTACCCGTGGCAGGACCACGGCCGGGTGGCGATCGCTGGGCATCGCACCACCTACCTGCACCCCTTCTACGACCTGAACGAGATGAAGGAAGGCGATCCCATCATCATGGAAACGGAATACGGGACCTTCCGGTACATGGTGACGAGCGTGTTCGTGACCACGCCCGACGACTCGTCCGTTCTCGACCAGACGAAGAGGCCAACGTTGGTGCTCACCACATGCAACCCGCGCTATTCGGCGGCCGAGCGCCTCATCGTCGTCGCCAGTCGCCTCGATTGAGGCCTACTCCCACTCGATCGTCGCGGGGGGCTTCGATGACACGTCGTAGGCCACCCGGTTCACCCCCGGAACCTCGGCGATCACGCGGCTCGAGATCCGGTCCAGCACCTCGTCAGGGAGGCGGGCCCAATCCGCGGTCATGGCGTCCTCGCTCGTCACCGCCCGGATCACGACCGGGTGCTCGTAGGTCCTGCCGTCGCCCATCACCCCCACGCTTCGGATATCGCCCAGGAGGACCGCGAAGCACTGCCATAGCTCGTGGTGCAGCCCGGCCCGCCGGATCTCGTCGTTCACGATGGCGTCCGCGGCCCGCACGACCGCGATTCGGTCGGGCCTGACCTCCCCGACGATCCGCACGGCGAGGCCGGGTCCGGGGAACGGCTGGCGTCGCACGACCTCCTGTGGCAGCCCGAGCTCCTCTCCCACCTCGCGAACCTCGTCCTTGAACAGGTCGCGGAGCGGCTCGATCAGCTCGAACTCCATGTCCTCGGGTAGTCCGCCGACGTTGTGGTGGCTCTTGATCCTGGCCGCCGTCCGCGATCCCGATTCGATGACGTCGGGGTAGAGGGTGCCTTGCACCAGGAACCTCGCGCCGAACGGCGCTGCCGCCTCCTCGAAGACCCGGATGAATTCCTCTCCGATCACCTTCCGCTTCAGCTCCGGGTCGGTCACGCCGGCCAGCTTGGCCAGGAACCGGTCGGCCGCCTTGACATGGACGAGCGGAACCCGGAAGTGACGAGCGAACGTGTCCTCCACCTGCTCTGGCTCGCCGTCGCGCAGGAGCCCGGTGTCGACGAAGACGCAGGTGAGCTGGTCGCCGATCGCTCGGTGCACTAGCAGCGCCGAGACGGAGGAGTCGACGCCACCCGACAAGGCGCAAATCACCTTGGCTTGGCCCACCTGATCCCTGATGTGGGCCACGGATCGTTCGATCACGTTGGCGGGGGTCCAGTCCGGGAGCAGGCCGCAGCCCTCGTAGAGGAACCGTTTCATGACGTCGAGCCCCCGGGGCGTGTGGGCGACCTCCGGATGGAACTGCACGCCGAAGAAGCCACGCTCCCTGTCCTCCATGGCCGCGACCGGCGTCGACTCGGTGTGGGCCGTGACCCGGAACCCATCGGGCGCCCGGACCACGGTGTCGCCGTGGCTCATCCACACCGTGTCGATCGCCGGCAGATCGGCCAGGAGCACACCCGGCTCGTCGACGAAGAGCTCGGTGCGGCCGTACTCGCGAAGGCCCGTGGCCCGGACCTCGCCGGCCAGCGCCTGGGTCATGAACTGTTGGCCGTAACAGATGCCGAGCACCGGCAGACCGACCCCGAGAACATCCGGATCGAGAGACGGCGCGTCGTGCTCGTACACCGACGCAGGCCCCCCCGAGAGGATCAGGCCCGCCGGCCGCTTGGCCATGAGCTCGGCCACCGGCAGGTCGTGGGGGACGATCTCGGAGTACACGCGACACTCCCGAACCCGCCGCGCGATGAGCTGAGCGTACTGCGCCCCCAGGTCGACCACCAGGACGGGACGCGGGTCCTGCTCTGCGGTCATCCGTTCAATGCCCCATCCCCACGTGCTGAGCCTGCTGGTACGCCTTGCCTTCGCTCTTGATGGATGGGGCCATGACCAGCTCGGCCTTCTGGAACTCCTTGATCGTGGCGTACCCAGTGGTCGCCATCGATGTGGCGAGCGCGCCGAACAGGTTCAGCGTGCCGTCGTTCTCGTGCGCCGGACCGACGAGGATCTCGGCGAGCGAGGCGACTTGCTGGGTCTTGACCCGGGCGCCGCGCGGAAGCGTCGGGTGGAACGTGGCCATCCCCCAGTGGTGGCCCCGACCCGGAGCCTCGTAGGCGCGCGCGAGAGGGGAGCCGATCATCACCGCGTCGGCCCCGCAGGCGATGGCCTTGGCGATGTCTCCACCGGTCCGCATGCCTCCGTCCGCGACCACGTGGCAGTACCGGCCGGTCTCTCGTTGGTGTTCCGAGCGGGCCGCCGCCGCGTCGGCGACGGCCGTTGCCTGGGGGACGCCGACGCCGATGACGCCCCTGGTGGTGCAGGCGTTGCCCGGACCCACTCCCACCAGCACCCCCGCCGCGCCGGTCCGCATGAGATGGAGCGCGGTCTGGTACGACGCGCAGCCGCCGACGATCACGGGGAGGTCGAACCCAGCGATGAACTCCTTCAGGTTGAGCGGCTCTGACCGCGTGGAGACGTGCTCCGCCGAGACCACCGTGCCCTGCACGACCAGGACGTCCAGCTCGGCCTCCAGCACGAGAGGTGAGTACTGCCTGACCCGCTGCGGCGTGAGCGAGGCCGCCGCCACCACCCCACCCTCCTTGATCTCCCGGATCCGTCGGAGGATCAACTCCTCCCTGACCGGCTCCCGGTACAGCTCCTGCATCCGCCGGGTGGCCTTGTCATCGGGAAGGGCGGCGATCTCGTCGAAGACCGGCTCGGGGTCCTCGTATCGGGTCTGCAGGCCCTCCAGGTTCAGCACGGCCAGCCCGCCGAGCTTCCCGATCTCGACGGCGGTGGTGGGAGACACCGCGGCGTCCATGGCCGCGGCCATGACCGGCAGGGGAAAGGTGAACGCGTCGATCTCCCACGAGATGTCCACGTCGTCGGGGTCGCGGGTGCGCCGGGACGGAACGATGGCCACCTCGTCGAGGCCGTAGGCCCGGCGTGCCGTCCTTCCCATGCCGATCTCGATATCCATGCGCCTCCCCCAGATAGGCGGATGCCCACCCGATCCCGGGTGGGCGCCGAGTCCTACATGCGCAAACGGTACCAGCCGACCCGGCCGGAGACGACGAGCGCGTGGCCGTCTCAAGCCCTCCCGGCTTCGGGCCGATGTCGGTTCGGATGATTGAACTCGCCAACCGGCCGTCGGACAATCGCTCGGCGGCTCCCCGATCGTGAGGGGGACTCTCCCGATGCAGGTACTTCGGCTCAAGCGAGGATTGTTCGGCTACACGCCGGAGAGCGTGCGCTTGCTCCTCGCCGACCGGGACAAGATGTTCATCCGGGCGGCCGAGGTGGCCCGGGCGGCCGAGGCCCTGGTGCTCGAACTTCGCGCGGAGGTGGAGGCGCTCAAGGCCCAAGTCGAAGAGCGCCAAGGGGGGCTTCGCCCCGCCGAGTCGGAGGCCGCCGGCCGTCGCACCGACCGGGCTGCTACGCGGGTGGAGCTCGACAGGGCCGCCGCCACCGTCGCGCAGCTCACGACCGACGTGGAGACCGCACGCAAGGAGCTCGAGGACGCCCGGGAGCTCGCCCGGGTGGCCGATGCCCAGCTCGCACGGAGGACGGCGACCTCACGGTCGTTCGCCAGGAGCCGGGAACGCAACGGCGAGACTTCCTGACGCCGGCGCTCGCCCCGGTGATCGATCTCCCATTTCCCAGATAAAGGACCGCCTGCTCGCGGCCGACACCTAAGAGGTCCGGACCGTGAGGAGGGGACATGGCGGCAGAGCGCTGCCCGGAGTGCCTGCTGACACCGCAGGCCGAGGAGCTGCTCGAACGGCTGGAGGACAAGCTCCGGCGAACCCGTCCGGGCGATGCGAGCTGGGAGACCACGATCTGTCCGCGGTGCGGCCGCCTCTCCGGCATCTTCGACGAGCGCGAGGGATGGTCAGTGGGCGAGGGAGGCAATCGGGGATGGGCCTCGGGCCCCGGGCCCGCGGCCGAGGCCAAGCCGGTGCCCCAGCCGAAGCGGGTGGCCGAGGAGCGGTCGATGCGGTCCCCGAAGGTCACCGAGCGGTCCACGGGATTCACGGAGGTCCCCGCGGTCTCGCCGACCACCGACTCCCGCAGGATCGACCTCGATTCGCTTCCCGTCCCCACGTGGGTCACCGTGCGAGAGGCCGCCTTCCTGGCCCGTGTCTCCGAGCAGCAGGTGCTCGAGTGGGTGAACAAGGGCACCGTCGAGCATGAAGTGATCCTGGGTGATGCGGGACACGCCGGGTGGGTGTTCGTCCGAACGCGAGACCTCGATCCGGCCCTCGCTCGCGACGCCGGCTGAGCGAGGCGGCGCTCCCAACCGAGCTCAGGCGTTCGCGGGGTGTGTCGACGTCAGGTGACCGAGCTCCTCCAGCTTGGCCAGGACCATCTCCGCTGCCTCGACGGGAGAGCACTGCTCGGTGTCGATAACCAACTCGGGTCGCTGGGGCTCCTCGTACGGATCGGACACCCCGGTGAAGTTCGAGATCTCGCCGGCGATCGCCTTCTCGTACAGACCCTTCACGTCTCGCCGAGTGACCTCCTCGAGCGAGGCCCTGACATACACCTCGACGAAGTCACCGATGAGCTCGCGGTTGCGATCGCGGATCTCCCGATAGGGCGAGATCGCGGAGCACACGGCGACCACGCCATTCCGCACCAGCAGGTTGGCGACGAACCCGATCCGCAGGATGTTGGTGTCGCGATCCTCCTTGGAGAATCCCAGGCCCTTGGACAGGTGCGTTCGCACGACGTCGCCGTCCAGCAGCTCAACCTTATGGCCTCGCCGGCGGAGCGCCGGTACGAGCAGCTCGGCGATGGTGGACTTGCCGGCGCCAGACAGCCCGGTGAACCAGACGCAGAACCCTCGGTCCTCTATCACAGGAAGCTCCTTCCGACGGCGCCCTCGGGCGCCTCGATGTCGTAGATGGAGAGGATGCTTGGGCCGACGTCGACGAGGTTCAGCCCCTCGACGCTTCCCACCAGCTGGCCGGGGAGGTTCGACAGCGCGAATACGCCGGTCCGATCGTGGTTGGCCCCGTCGGGGCCGGTGTCGTTCTCGTACGTGTAGACGCTCGGATTGCCGACGGTGCCGACCGATCGCCAGTCGAGGTCGCCGAAGTACACGATCAGGTCGGGAGCCACGCCGCGGACCTCCGGGTACACGTCCTGCGGCCTGAACACCTTAGTCCCGAGGGGCTCGCCGTCGGGTCCGGGCATCGCCTCCAGCGCGGCGATGAGCTCGTCTCGAACCTGTTCGTACCGGCCAGGCTCGACCACCCCGTTCGGCTCTCGTCCCTCGACGTTGAGGAACAGCCGCCCGTAGTAGCCCCCGTCGCCCCAGGCCACGGTTCGGGCCCAGTCGATGGGCGCCTCGGCGATCGGCGTGACGGAGGTGAGCGGTTCCGAGAGCGAAAGGTAGCCCTGGCTCATCAGCCAGTCGTTGATACAGACGCCCCCCATCATCGGCCGAGCGCCGTGGTCGGACATCACGATCGTCACGGCGTCCTCAGGGAGGACCTCCAGAAGTGAGCCGACCTCCTTGTCCAGGAACCTGTAATAGTCCTGAAAGGCCGTCTCGAACCGATTGCCCGCCTCGTAGCGAGGGTGTCGGGGATCGAAGTACTCCCAGAACACGTGATGCAGACGGTCGGGCCCCATCTCCACGATCATGAAGTAGTCCCAGGGCTTGGTGGTCACCAACCGGCGGGCAACCCGGAACCTCCGCTCCGTCATCTTGAACACCTGATCGAGCACGAGCTCCATGCCCTGCTCCCGGAAGTTCGGGATGTCGAAGATGTACTGACCGGGCCCACCCAGCTCCTCCTCGATCTCGGACTGGAGCTCAGCGGGGTGGGTGTAACCCTTGTTGGAGGGCGGCGTGAGGAAACACCCGACGCGCCAGCCCTCGATGGGCTTCGGCGGGTATGAGGGTGGCACGCCGATCAGCAGCGACCGCAAACCCTTCTGCCCCAGGAGATCCCACACAGCGGGCTCCTTCACGGCATTGGAGGTCGCGATGGACAGTCTCTCGTAGGAGTTGTCCTTCCGGTTGCGGAACCCGTAGATCCCAAGCTGACCGGGGGTCTTGCCGGTCATGGCGCAGGCCCACGCCGGAATGGTGATGGGCGGCGTGATGCTGGCGAGGTCCCCGTGCATCCCACCCTCCATCAGCTTTCGGATGTTCGGGACCTCATCGGCGAGATCGCGGAACAGGAGCTGGGGCGTGCCGCAGTCGAGCCCGATGACGGCGACTCTCGGTGCATGCGTCATTCCTCGGCTACCCGATCGGTCGGTGGTCGCGAAAAGGAGCCCGGCGCCTTTCGCCGCAGCTCCGAGCGAGCATCCTACCAATGGGCCGGACGGGCCGACCAAGCTGCGAGAATGGGGCGCGCCATGACGCTGCTCAAGCGGGTCCTGTACTGGCAGGCGGCGTTGTGGGCGTCCTCCGGCGTCGTCCTGTTCACGGTGCCCGGGTGGCTGGTCGAGCGGGTCCTCAGCCAACCGCCCGTGGGCGATGACGTTTGGCTCCGAGCCATGGGAGCCATGGCCGTCGTCCTGTCGCTCCTGATGGTGCTGGTCGCTCACCACGTCGATGAGGTCTGGTGGTGGGCGTGGGCGTTCGTCATCCTGGAGGCTTCGACGGCGGGGCTCTTCGCGGTGAACGTCTTACTCGGTTTGCCCGCCGGCGCTGCGGCATGGCCCTGGTGGCTGATCGGTGGAGCAAACGCCGTCCTGGGGACACTGGAAGTGGTCGCGCTGGCCAGGGTGGGGATGGAACGGTCACCCGTCTAGTTCCCGGGTGACCGTCTCCTTCCGGCGATCGTCGTTACCTCAGTGCATGTGACCGTGGCCGCCTCCGGCGGCCGCGGGCTCATCTTCCTCCTCCGGCTTCTCCACAACGGCGCTCTCGGTGGTGAGCACGAGCGCGGCGATGGAGGCGGCGTTCTGGAGCGCCGACCGCGTGACCTTGGCCGGATCGATGATGCCGGCCTTCAGCATGTCGACATACTCGCCGGTCGCAGCGTCGAAACCGCGATGGTCGCCCTCCACACGGATGTGCCCGACGACGACCGCGCCCTCGTGACCCGCATTCTGGGCGATGAGCTTGGCCGGCTCGGCCAGGGCGTCACGGACGATCTTGGCGCCGGTGGCCTCATCACCGGTGAGATCCAGCTTTTCGAGTGCACCCTCGGCCCTGATCAACGCGACCCCACCTCCGGGGACGATGCCCTCCTCGATCGCGGCCCGCGTGGCCGACAGGGCGTCCTCGATGCGGTGCTTCTTCTCCTTCAGCTCGACCTCGGTGGCCGCGCCCACCTTCACCACGGCCACGCCGCCCGCCAGCTTGGCCAGGCGCTCCTGCAGCTTCTCGCGGTCCCAGTCGGAATCCGTCTTGTCGATCTCCGCCTTGATCTGCGCGATACGACCCTTCACGTCCTGCTCGTTGCCACCACCCTCGACGATCGTCGTGTCGTCCTTGGTCACCACGACCTTGCGGGCCCTGCCCAACAGGTCGAGCGTCGCGTTCTCCAGCTTGATCCCGACTTCCTCGGAGACCACGGTGGCGCCGGTGAGCACGGCGATGTCCTCGAGCATGGCCTTGCGCCGCTCGCCGAAGCCTGGAGCCTTCACCGCCACCGCCTGGAACGTTCCTCGGATCTTGTTCACGACCAGGGTGGCCAGGGCCTCGCCCTCGACGTCCTCGGCGATCAGCAAGAGCGGCTTGCCCGACTGCAGGACCTTCTCCAGCAGGGGAAGCATCTCCTGCACGCTTCCGATCTTCTTGTTGACCACCGCGACGTAGGGATCCTCGAGGACGCCCTCCATCCGCTCTTGGTCGGTGACGAAGTAGGGCGAGATGTACCCCTTGTCGAACTGCATGCCCTCGACGAACTCGAGCTCCATCCCGAACGTGTTCGACTCCTCGACCGTCACGACGCCGTCCTTGCCCACCTTGTCGAGGGCCTCGGCCAGTACGTCCCCGATCGCGGGGTCGGCCGCCGAGATGGCTGCGATGTTCGCGATCTCGTCCCGCGACTCGATCTCCTTCGCCTGGTCCTTGATGGAGTCGACGGCGGAGGCCACGGCCTTCTCGATCCCCCGCTTCAGGACCATGGGATTGGCCCCGGCTGCGACGTTCTTCATCCCCAGGCGGACCATGGCCCGGGCGAGCACCGTGGCCGTGGTGGTGCCATCGCCGGCCACGTCGTTCGTCTTGGTGGCGACCTCCTTGGCCAGCTGGGCGCCCATGTTCTCCCACGGGTCCTCCAGCTCGACCTCCTTGGCGATGGTCACCCCGTCGTTGGTGATGGTGGGCGCTCCCCACTTCTTGTCTAGGACCACGTTGTGGCCCTTGGGACCGAGCGTCAGCACCACGGCATCGGCGAGCTTGTTGACCCCGGCCTCGAGGGCGCGCCGGGCGTCCTCGCTGAACTTCAGTTGTTTGACTGGCAATGAAACCTCCTCACATGGATCGGGGGCCCGGCGCGTCGCGCGCCCGAGCCCCCGGACGAACGGAACTGGCTACTTCTTGTCGATGACGGCCAGGACGTCGCGTGCCGAGAGGATCAGGTACTCCTCGCCCTCGACCTTGACCTCGGTCCCCCCGTACTTGGAGTAGATGACGCTGTCGCCGGCCTTGACGTCCATCGGCACTCGCTGGCCCTCCTCGAACCGGCCCGGGCCCACCGCCACGACCTTCCCCTCCTGTGGCTTCTCCTTGGCCGTATCGGGGATCACGATGCCGGAGACGGTCGTCTCCTCCTCCTCCTGGGGCTGGACGACGATCCTGTCCTCCAGAGGCTTCAGGTTGAACTTGGCCATACCTTCCTCCTTGCCGTGCTCCGTGGCGTCCTGGGGCGGTTAGCACTCGCCCCTTGCGAGTGCTAACAGGATACCCACGGGAGTGCAAGGGGTCAACGGCGGCCGGGGACGAAGGCGACGGCCCGGGTGGCCAGCGGGCGAGATGTCGAGCCGTCCTTACTGGTGCGCCCTCAGTCCCTCGCGGTCATCAAAGACGGGTCTAGGTAGCGCCCTGAGTCGCCCGAACCTGGTGAGCACCGTTCGAAGTCTCCAGGTTCTGGAGACTACCGTTCCAGAATACGAAGGCCGTGGCCTCGAGTCGCGAATGGACCTCGAGCTTGCTCAGGATGTTCTGGATGTGCGTTCGGGCCGTCTGCGGACTGATGACCAAGGTCCGGGCGATGGCGTCGTTGTCGGCGCCCTCGGCCAGCAGGGCCAGGACCTGTCGCTCTCGACGGGTCAGCCTGGCCAGTCGCTCCTGAGCGACGTCAAGCTCGTGCCTGTGCGAGATGAGCCGAGACAGGAGTCCGCCGAGCATCCGAGGAGGGATCACCGTCTCGCCTCGCGACAGGGCCCGGGTCGCTTCCAGAAGGTCCACGAGGGGAGCTCGCTTGGTGTGGAACCCGCTGGCACCGGCCTCGACGGCCGCCGCGAGTGTCCCCTGGTCCTCTCCATCGGCCAGGATCAGCAGCCGACACCCGGGAACCCGCTCATGTAGCAGGCCGACGACATGGATGGCATCGCACGCCTCGAGCCCTGCATGGAGGATGGCAACATCCGGCTCTTCGCGTCCCGCCTCCTCCACCGCCTGGAAGCCCGACTCCGCCTCCGCCACCACGAGGAGGTCGGGCTCGGCGTCGAAGGTGGCTCTGAGAGCCTCACGGAACAGGGCGTGCTGGTCGGCGAGAAGGACCCGGATGGGCACCGGCGCGTCACTCACTCCGGGCTCCCCCTTTCGCCCGCCGGCCGTCGACCAGACGACGACGCTCCTTGGCGAACTCGGCCTCCCACGCGCGTCCGAAGGAGTACCCGCGTCACGACGAGCGTTCCAGCCCAACGCCCTTCGCGAGGATCGATCGACGGTCGGCGGGGCACCTGTCGAGGCAACAGCCCCCGGCAGCGCCGTCAATCGGTGGCGCACGGCGAAGGTTGAGGCCTCCAGTCGGGAATGGACTTGCAGCTTGGTCAAGATGCTCTGAACGTGGGTCCTCACGGTGTTCCGGCTGATCGCCAGCGCCGCCGCGATCTCCCCACCATTCGCGCCCCGCGCAAGAAGGGCAAGCACCTCTCGCTCGCGAGGAGTGAGGTGGGTGGCGAGGAGTTCCGCGTCCTCGTGCTCTGCGGCCTGGCGGCTCGCCGATCCCAGCCGGTGCGGCATGATGCGTTGCCCATCGAGGACCGCGCGGACGGAGCTCACGAACTGTGCGACAGGCGTGCGCTTGGTCAGATACCCTCGGAACCCGATCCGGAGCGCCTCCTCGGCAACTCGGCGCTCCTCCAGCGCGGTCAGCGCGAGGATCTTCGCTTCGGGCCAGTCGTGCAATATCCGCTTCCCGGCGAGCAGCCCGCTCTGATCGGGGAGAGCGACATCCATCAGGACCAGATCCGGACGCTCCCGCAACACACTTGTGACCGCGTCTTCGGCGGTCCCCGACACGCCGGCGACGACAACCCCCGCGGCCTCCAGGGCCGACCTGATGGCCTCGGCGAACAGCGACTGGCCGTCCACGATCAGGACACTCTGCGAGACCTCGCCATTGGCTAGTGCACTCAGCGTAGCTCCCCTCGATTGGACCGTTGCATATGCCTGCAACGGCTCTGGCAGTCTAGAACGCATAGCGCGTCCTTCGCAAGCTATTGGGACTCTGAGCGTGTTCCTGAGATCCCGTTTCGCCGCAGCTACAATTGATCCGGAGGTCTCTGCCATATCAGTGCACTTGTCACCTGGAGCATCGACCGGCAAGCGTAGGAAATTTCGATGCTGTTCGGGAGATGGCCGTGGAACCGATCCCGCCCAAGTCTTACACTGGCGCTCTCCCCGCCGATGGTGGAAATGCGGCGTCCGGAACTGAGCGATGGATCCTCTTGCACTCGAGATCGGCCGAGCCCTTCGCCGGGCGCGACGAGCACGTGGGTTGACGTTGCGAGAGCTCACACGACAGTCGGCTGGGCGGTTCAAGGCCACCTCGGTGGCCGGCTACGAGCGCGGTGAGCGCACGATCTCGGTCGAGCGCTTCTGCGAGCTCTGCGTTCTGTACTGCGTTGCTCCACAGGCGGTGCTGGGAGACATCCTGGTCGCGGTTGGTGGAGGCGCCGAGCGCGAGATCGACCTTTCGCGGCTGGAGACGATGCGATCGGCGGAGGGCCCGCTCCTGTCGGAGTTCGTGCGGCAGATCAAGGCGTTGAGGGGAAAAGCCTCTTCGGAGACGATCGCGCTCAGGGCGGGCGACATCGAGGTATTGGCAACGGCGGCGGGCAAGAAACCGGAGGAGCTCGCGGAGGCGATCGAACCGACCGTCCGCAAGAAGGATTGAGCGGACGGTCGCTCAGACCCCCTTCAGGTACGCCACGGTCTCGGACAGCCCATCGACGAGGTGGGTCCAGGGATGCCACCCCAGGACCTCGGCAGCGAGCTCGACGTCGAGCGCGTTCCGCCGGACCTCCCCAGAAGGCAGCGGTCCGCTGGCGGGCTGTCCTGTGAACCCGATGATCTCGGCGAGCATCCGGTAGAGACCGTTCACCGAGGTCTCCAGGCCCGTTCCGATATTGACCAGCCGCCCGCTCCCCCGGTCGGCGGCCAAGGCCAGGGCATGCACGACGTCGTCGACGAACACGTAGTCCCTGGTCTGGTTCCCGTCGCCGAAGATCGTGGGCGTCTCGCCGGCCAGCATCCTGGAGGCGAAGATGGAGATCACCCCCGATTCGCCTGAGGGGTCCTGCCGTGGGCCGTAGACGTTGGCCAGGGCGAGCGCGGCGAAGTCGATCCCCCGGAACCGCTTGTAGTGCTCGAGGTAATCGATGCCGACCTTCTTGCTGATCCCGTAGGGCGACCCCGGGCGTGATCCCGTCGCCGAGGACTCCTTCACCGGAAGCCGGCGGGCATCGCCGTAGAGCGTGCCGCCGGAGGCGGCGTACACGACCTTCCGCACGCCGATCTTGACGGAGCACTCCATCACGTTGAGCAGGCCCATGATGTTCACGCTGGCGTCGAACGCCGGATCCTCCAGCGATCGGCGCACGCCGGCCTGGGCCCCGAGATGCACGACCACCTCCGGCTGGTGCCGCTCGAACAGCTGGAGGAGGCCGTCGGAACGCAGGTCCATGTTGAAGAACGTGAACTCCGACCCATAGCTCCGCGCCTCCGCGAGGTTGGCGATCTTGCCGGCGGAGAGGTCGTCCACCGCCAGCACACGATGGCCCTCGGCCAGGAGCCGGTCCGACACATGCGATCCGATGAAGCCGGCTCCTCCGGTGACGAGGTAGGCGATCACGCAAGCTCCAACCCGGGATCGGCGGCCACGTTGAACGGGGACCGGTAGCCTCGGGCCAGGCGCGAAGCCCCGGCCACGGCGATCATCGCGGCGTTGTCGGTGCACAACTCGAGGGACGGGAACTGGACGCCGATCCCAGCCTCCGCCCCGGCCTTCTCCATCCGTTCCCGGAGCCGAGTGTTGGCCACCACCCCACCCCCGAGGAGCACGGCCTTGACGCCATGCTCCTTGGCGGCTGCGATGGTCTTCGACACCTGGACATCGACGATGGCCTCCTGAAAGGAGGCCGCGAGGTCGGCGGTGTCGACCTCGCGGCCGGCAGCCCTCTCGGCCTTCACGTGGCGAAGCACGGAGGTCTTCAGCCCGGACATCGAGAAGTCGTAGTTCCCCGTGTCGATCATGGCCCGGGGAAAGGTGATGGCGGCGGGATCGCCCTCTCGGGCCAGCCTGTCCAGGGCCGGCCCACCCGGAAACTCCAGGCCGAGGAATCGGGCGATCTTGTCGAACGCCTCTCCCGCGGCGTCGTCGACGGTCTGGCCCAGTACCCGGTAGCGGTGCTCCTCGGGCATGTGCACGAGCATGGTGTGCCCACCCGAGACGACCAGACAGATGTACGGCGGCTCCGGCGGGCCGTGTTCGATGAAGTTCGCGTAGATGTGCCCCTCGAGGTGATTCACCCCGATGAGATCGGCTCCCGTCGCAACGGCGACCGCTTTCGCGGCCGCGACCCCCACCAGCAGGGCGCCGACCAATCCCGGCCCCACCGTCACCGCCACGCCGTCCAGGTCGGCGAAGCGACACCCCGCCCGGTCGAGCGCTTCGTCCATCAGTGGGTTCAGGGCTTGCACGTGGGCTCTGGAGGCCACCTCGGGCACGACCCCGCCGAACCTGGCATGCAGGTCGGTCTGGCTGGCGACGAAGTTGGCCAGGACGATCGCGCCATCCTCGATGACCGCGACCGCGGTCTCGTCGCACGAGGTCTCGATGCCCAGGACCCTCACCGGCGCACGCTCACGGGCGAACGCCGTCTGGGAGCTGCTCGGCCAGTCCTCGCAATCGCCTTTGGTATTCGGGCCCGTTCACGTCGTCGACCCACATGACGAGGGCGTCCTCGTTCACCTCCTGGTAGTAGTTCTTGCGGACGCCGACCGGTCGGAACCCGAACTTTCCGTATAACCGCTGCGCGCCGTAGTTCGAGACGCGGACCTCCAGGGAGACGGCCTGCGCGCCGGCCGCAACCGCATTCTGGATGAGGTCGTGCAGCAAGCGCATCCCGATCTTGTTGCGCTGGTGTTCGGGGTCGACGGCGATGTTCGTGACGTGGGCCTCTTCACCATACGCGATGAGGCCGCCGTACCCCACGATCTCCTTGTCCATCCGGGCCACGAGGTAGCACCGGTTCCGGGTCTCGGCCATCTCCGAGAGGAACAGGTTGGGACTCCACGGTCGAGGGTAGACCTGGCGCTCGATGGCCATCACGCCGCGCAGATGGCGGCGGCGCATCCGGGTCACCTCAAGCCGTGGCGCCTCGGGCTCGCTGATCCCAAGCGATCTCCGCATCCGACTTCCTCAGGTAGAGCGGCAACACCTCGAATGATCGGTCGGTCTCCTCCCGGATGAAGCGCGGGACGGCCAGCTCGACCATCTCCGACGCCTCCGGGTAGGCCTGCGGGGACGATGCGAACTCTACCCCGGCCCCGACCGCCTCGAACTCCTTCCGATACAGGATGGCACCGTTCCCCACGAGCAGCACCTCTTCCCGGGCCGCCTCCAGCTCGGCGGCCAGATGACCGGGCGGGGCCACCCCGTACTCGCCCAACCGCATCACGCCCCCCGGAACTCCCCGGTACAGCGCGTAGAACACCTCGCCTCGCCGGGCATCGATCGCGGCCCCGATGAGCCGGCTCGTGTAGCGGACCCCGAAGGCCAGGACGTCGAGCGAGGGGATGCCCACGATGGGGACCGAGAGCACCTGGGCCAGCGTCTTGCCGGTCGCCACGCCCACCCGCAGCCCGGTGAACAGGCCGGGGCCCACGCCAACTGCGACACCGCCCACGTGTGACAAGTCGACGCCCGTCCATTCCAGCAGGTGCTCGAGGATTGGGACCACCTGGTCCTGCCGCGCCTGGGACGCGAGCTGCACGGAAGCCATCACGCCCTGCTCGGTGCCGAGGGCAACGGAAGTCTGTGGGGTCGACGTCTCGATGCCGAGGACGATCACGCGGCTCTCCCCCACCGCTCGGTGAGCCGCTCCAGGCGCTCCCATCGGGTGGCCCATGACGGGCCCTTCCCAGTGACCACGATCCGCCGCGCGTCCTCGCCGCCCACCAGGGTGATCTCCACGAGCAGATGGTCGTCGGGCAGCAGGCCCTCGATCGCATCGCCCCACTCGACGAGCAGCAGACCGCCCTCGGCTACCATCTCTTCCAGCCCGAGGTCCAGCACGTCCTGCACCCGCTCCAAGCGGTATACGTCGACGTGGTAGATGCGCACCCGGCCTCGGTATTCGCGGACCAGGGTGAACGTGGGCGAGGCGACCGCCCCGTCGAACCCGAGGGCGCGGGCCGCGCCCCGGACGAACGTGGTCTTGCCCGCCCCGAGCTCACCGGTGAGGGCGATAGCGTCGCCGTCCCGAAGGAGCGAGGCAACGGCCTCGCCCACCGCCATCGTGTCCTCCGGTGCTCCGGCGGTGAGCTCGAGCCGCATCAGAACAGGCCGAGCTGTTCCTCGACCGGCTCAGGTACCTCGGCCAGCGCGCGCTTGATCTCCTGGAAGTCCGAGCGGAGCGCGACCATCTGCGTCGAGGCCTCGCCGCCGCCACGAAGGATCGCCGCAGGATGGAACGTCGGGATGATCGTGCGCCCTTCCTGGGGGAACCGCTGGCCCCGGACCCGGCTGATCGATACCGGTTTGTCCAGCATGAACCGGGTGGCGAAGTTCCCGAGGGTCACGATCACGCGGGGCTCGATCAAGGCGATCTGCTCGTGGAGCCACGGCGTGCACGCGTCGACCTCCTCGGGCAAAGGGTCCCGATTGCCCGGCGGCCGGCACTTGATGACGTTCGCGATGTAGACATCGCTACGCCGGACGCCGATCTCCTCCAGCATCCTGTTCAGCAGCTGTCCGGCGGCGCCCACGAACGGCTCGCCCTGCTTGTCCTCGTAGTAGCCCGGGCCCTCTCCGATGAACATCAGATCCGCATCGGCGTTCCCCGTCCCGTAGACGACCTGGGTGCGCCCCCCGGCCAATCGGCACTTCGTGCAGGCCGAGGCCTCATGCGCCGCTTCCTGAAGTGTCCTCATCTCGCCTCCCCCACCGACGGCGCTCCCGGGACGCCCGTCGCCCGAAGGACCCCCCGACGGATGGACTCCGCAACGGCTTCGTTCGCCAACTGCTCCAGCAGGTCCTGCGGGGCGTCCACCTGGCCCGTCGCGAGCGTGAACACCGTGTCGCCGTCCCAGATTGTATGTGCCGGGCGTACGAGGTCCGAAATGGCCTCGTGCGCCGACCCCGCAAGCAGGTGCGCCCGTTCCTTCGACAAGCGCGCGTTGGTGGCAACCACCCCGATGATGGTGTTCGTCCAGGGCCCGTCGGGCCAGGGCGCGGTTGGCTCCAGCTCCTCCTCATCGCCGGTCGCCCCGGCGCGAACCCCTGCGAGGACCGCGCCGTCCTCCGCCAGGATCTCGCCAACGGCGTTGACGGCGAACAGCGCCCCGACGACCACAGAACCCTCGGTGGCGGAGGCCGAGCCGATCCCTCCTTTCACCTGCCGTTCCGGTCCTCGGATCTTGGCGACCGTGGCCCCGGTCCCTGCCCCGACCGTTCCCTCCTCCACCTGGTCGGTGGCCGCGTCGCACGCTCCATACCCCTCGCTGGGTCCGGGGCGAGCCTTCGGATCCCCGATCCCCAGGTCGAACAGGGCCGCCCCGGGGACGATGGGCACCACGGCGACCCCTGCGGCGAACCCGATCCCGCGCTCCTCCAGGTATCGCATGACGCCCGCGGCCGCGCCCAGCCCGAACGCGCTCCCCCCAGCGAGGAGGACGCCGTGCACCTCGTTCACCAACATCCCCGGCCGAAGCAGATCCGTCTCCCTGGTGGCCGGCGCTCCGCCGCGGACCTCGCCCGAACCCACCGTCCCCGGGGGGCACAGCACGACCGTGCAGCCCGTGAGGCCGTGGCGATCGGTGGAGTGACCGACCCGGATGCCCCGAACCGCGGTGATCACGTCGTCGTCCCCGGTCGCTTCCGAGTGGTTCGTCGGGTCAGGACCTCCGAGGAAAACCGGGCGAGCATGTCGTTGACGGCATCCGGCCGCTCCAGCATCGCCAGATGCCCCGCGCCCTCTACGATCTCCAAACGCGCGTTGGGGAGGTCACTCACCAGGATCATGGCCGCCGCGGGCGGTGTCACCCGGTCGTGGTCGCCGACCGCAACGAGGGTCGGCACTGTGACGTTCGCCAGCGCGTCTCGAACGTCGACGCCCATGAGCCTCGCCAGCCCATCGGTCCACACCTGCGACGGCGCCCTCGCGGCCAGTCCCACCACGTGGTTCACCACCCCCGGCGGGGGGTCGGGTCCGAACTGCGTTGCCCGGGCGATCAGGGCCCCCACGTCCCCTCGACCGGCCACGACGAACCGTCGGAGGCGGTTGACACGATCCGCGGCCTGCGACAACGACCCGAGACGAGGGCGGAGCAGCCCGGTCACCGAGCCCATCACCCCCTGCAGGAGGTTCGAAGCGGCCGTCCCGATCAGGGCCACGCCTCGAACCCTGCCGCCGAAGAGCTCGGGGCGTGTCCCGGCAGCGGCGAGCACCGCCATGCCTCCAAGGCTGTGCCCGATCACCACCGCTCGGCGCCTTCCGATGGTCGCCTCGACGACGGCGGCCACGTCGCGACCCATCGCCGAGAGCGACAGGTCACCCGATGCCGCCGGCTCGGACCGGCCGTGCGATCGCAGGTCGAACAGGACACAGCGAAACCGGTCCGACAGGCCGGTCCATTGATGGTGCCACGTGGTCATGTCCAGGCTGAACCCGTGGACGAACACCAGCACGGGGTTCGCGGGATCCCCGGCGGCACGCACGGCGAGCTTCGTCCCGTCGAATGATCCGACGAAGCCCAGGTCGTCGGGAGGAAGCGCCGAAAGGTCCTCGTCCGCATCCTGGTCCGGTCGGCGCCGGCGGAGCACCGAGCGGGCGGCGAGGCCACCGGCCAGGGCACTCACGGCGATGCCGGCGGTGAGGGCCGCCGCGCGGCGCTTCGTCACTCGCCTCGCTCCGAGCCTCCGCGGTATGGCGGCCTCAACCCCGGTACTCCCTCGGCACCCGCTCGGAGATGCTCGTGACGACCTCGTACCCGATCGTCCCCATGATCCCGGCGAGCTCCTCCGCGGTGACCCGCTCGTCGCCCTGTTCGCCGATCAGCACGACCTCATCACCTGTTGTCACGTCCTCGTCCCCGCAGTCCACGAGGATCTGGTCCATGGTCACGGTTCCGGCAACCCGGTGCCGGCGGCCCCGGATCAGCACGTGGGCCCTGGAGGAGAGGGCGCGAGCGTAGCCGTCCTCATAGCCGACCGGTACCGTCGCCACGTTCGCGTCACCCTGGAGCCGGTATCGGTGCCCGTAGGACAACGGCTCCCCGGCGGGGAGTCGTTTCACCATGGTCACCGCAGAGCGCCAGGTGAGGGCGGGGCGAAGCCCCGCGCTCACCGACAGGCCGTTCCCGGGATCGAGCCCGTAGATCGCCACCCCCGGCCGAACCATGTCGAGGTGCGTCTCGGGATACAAGAGCGTCGCGGCACTGTTCGCGGCGTGCAGGAGTCGTGGACGGATGCCCGCTCCGCGAAGCTCGTCGTCCACGGCGATGAGCTCGCCGAGTTGGCGTCGCGTCAGGCCCCCGTCCTCCTCGGCGCTCGCGAAATGGGTCCACAGCCCGTCCAGCTCGAGGCCGGCCGCCGCCACCTGGCGGGCGAAGCCCGCGGCGGCAGCGGCCGGCCACACCCCCACCCGGTGCATCCCGGTGTCGACCTTCACGTGGACCCCCACCCGCCGCCCGACCGCGCCGGCGGCATCGATGACGCGCGCCAGCCCGTCCAGGGTGTACAGGCTGGGGACGAGGTTGGCGGCCAGCGCCTCCTTCTCCGACCCCGACGGGAATTCTGAGAGGACCAGCAGGGGCGAGTCGATCCCATGTTCTCGGAGGCGGAGGCCCTCCTCCACCATCGCCACTCCGAGCCAGGTGGCCCCCGCGTCGAGCGCTGCCCGGGCCACGTGGGTGTCGCCGTGGCCGTAGCCGTCGCCCTTGATCACGGCCATGAGCTCGGCGCCGGGCGGCATGAGGAGCCGAACGTTGTGCCGGACGGCGTCCAGGTCCACCTCGACGACCGTCGGACGGTACCGGATCATTGGCCGAGGACCTCAGCGACGGCATCGGGCACGTGCGAGAGGACGTCACCTGCCGTGGCGCCCTCGCCCTTCTCCCTTCCTGCCAGCCCCCCGGCGATCCCGTGCAGGTAGGCCCCGGCCGTGGCCGCATCCAGAGGCGCCAGGCCCCGGGCGACCAGCCCGGCAATCATCCCCGTCAGCACGTCGCCCGTCCCCCCGGTGGCAAGGGAGGGCCCGCCGGTCGGGTTGATCCGAACCCCGCCGTCCGCCGAGGCGATCACGGTTCGGCTCCCCTTCAACAGGACGGTGGCCTGGACGTCGGACGCGAGCTTTCGGGCATGGCCGACGCGGTCGGCGCCAACGTCCGCGGCGCCGATCCCCGCGAGCCTGGCGAACTCGCCCGCGTGCGGCGTGAGGATGGCATCCGCGCGGCGGTCGGCGAGCTCCGCGGTCTTGCCGGCGAAGGCGTTCAGCCCGTCGGCGTCGACGACGATCGTGACCGGACATGACCGGACAAACGACCGGATGAACGCTGCAGTCGCTTCGTTCGTGGTCATCCCGGGACCGATGGCGACGGCGTCGGCCGAGCGCACCACCTCGTCCAGGCGGTCGGCCGCCCCGGCCACCGTGCCCGCATCCGTCGCCGGCAAGGGGATGAACGTGGCCTCCCGGAGCGCCGACTGCATCACCGGCAGGATGCCTTCCGGCACGGCCACGCTGACCAGCCCCGCGCCGGCCCGATACGCGGCCTCGCCCATCAGGCTCACGGCCCCGGTCATCAGCCTCGAGCCGCCGATCACCACCACGACGCCGGCGTCCCGCTTGTGCGTGTCCGGCGGCCGGGCGGGCAGCATGGCCGCAACGTCTTCGCCCTCCGTCAGCCCCACGTCGGCTCGCAAGAGGTCGGCCGGAAACCCGATGTCGACCACCTCGACCAGGCCGGCGTGCAGCGCCCCTGGGAGGAGCACGATCCCGAGCTTGGCTGCGCCGAAGGTGACGGTCACGTCGGCCTTCACCGCGACGCCCAACACCGCCCCGGTCTCGCCGTTCACCCCCGAGGGGATGTCCACAGCAACCACGGGCCCGCCCCAATCGTTCAGCCTCGCGATGGCGCGCCCCCCGTCGCCCTCGGGAGAGCCACGGAAGCCGGTCCCGAAGATTGCGTCAACCGCGACGTCGGCCCGGGCCAACTCGCGCGCCAGCGTGGCCGGCGAGAACGGCCGGACACGCGCATCGGTCTCGCCCAGCCGCCGGAAGCTCGCCGCTGCAGGTTCCCTGAGCGAATCGGGCGGCTCGAGCATCACGACGGTTGCGCGGACCCCCCATTTCACCAAGTGACGCGCGGCCACCAGTCCATCGCCGCCGTTGTTCCCCTTGCCGCACACGACGACGGCGCGGCGTCCGGAGAGGCCGCCTCCGACCGCCGTGGCCGCTCGGGCCACCTCTCGGCCTGCCCGCTCCATCAGGCTCGTTGCATCGATGCCCCGCGCCTGGCTCTCGCGATCGAGGCTCGCGGCTTCCGCCGGGGTAAGGACCGGCTTCACCCGGCCACCGCCACGGCGAACGCCACGGCAAGCGCGCGCTCGTGGGTGAAGGTGATGAGGACCTGCGAGATGCCCCCGGCGTCGGCTCGCACCTTCGCATTGCCGGCGAGGACGATCGACGGGGCGCCGCTTGGATGCCGGCTCACGCTGATGTCCTGCCACCGCTTGCCTCGGTAACCACCGAGGGCCTTGATCACGGCCTCACGGGCCGCGAACCGCGCCGCGTAGGACTCGGCCGGCCTGGCTTTGCCATCGCAGTACGCGCGCTCTTCGGGAGTGAACACTCGCTCCCGCATCGTCGTGTGGTGGGCAAGGGCCCGCTCCATCCGATCGATCTCGCACACGTCCACGCCCAGCCCGACGATCTCCACAGCCATAGGGTAGCCCGGTCCGCCGAGGGACCTACTCGACGGTGACGGACTTGGCCAGGTTGCGGGGCTGATCCACATCGCACCCCCGAAGCTTCGCGATGTGGTACGCGAGGAGCTGCAGCGGGACCGTCACCACCACTGGCGCCAGCAACTCGGGGGTTCGCGGCACGAACAGGACGTGCTGGGCGATCTCCCCGATGCCCGCATCCCCTTCCGTGGCCACAGCGATGACCTCCGCGCCCCGTGCCCTGACCTCCTGGATGTTCGACAGCATCTTGGGGTACACGTGGCACTCGGTTGCGACGGCCACCACCGGAACGCCCGGCTCGACCAGGGCGATGGACCCGTGCTTCAGCTCGCCGGCCGGATGCCCTTCCGCATGAATGTAGGAGATCTCCTTCAGCTTCAAGGCCCCCTCCAGCGCGGCCGGGTAGCCCGTGTGCCGCCCGATGAACAGGACGTCGCGCGCGTGCTGGTACCGCGCCGCAAGGTCCCGGACCTGCCGGTCGAGTGACAGCGTGGCTTGCACCTGCGCGGGGAGCGCGTGCATGTGCTCCACGACCTCCGCGATCTCCTCCGGAAACATCGCCACCCGAACCTGTGCCAGGTACAGCGCCGTGAGGTACAACGCCACCATCTGCGTGGCGAAGGTCTTCGTGGCGGCAACCCCGATCTCGGGACCTGCATGCGTGTACAGGACGCCGTGGGCCTCCCGGGCGAGCGAGGACCCCACCGTGTTCGTGACCGCCAACACGTGGGATCCCTGCCGGGCCGCGTGCCGGGCGGCCTCCAATGTGTCGATGGTCTCGCCGGACTGGGAGACCGCGATCGTCAGCGTGTCCGGCCCAAGGACCGGATCGCGGTACCGGAACTCCGACGCGATCTCGATCTCGACGGGCATGCGGGTCCAGTGCTCGATGGCATACTTCGCCACCATTCCGGCGTGGAACGCCGTCCCGCACGCCACAACGAACACCTTGTCCACCTCGCGGAACAGATCGGCGTCCATGTGCAGCTCGTCCAGGGACAGGAGGCCGTTCGGTCGCACTCGGCCGACGAGGGTGTCGCGGACGGCGGAGGGCTGCTCGTGGATCTCCTTCAGCATGAAATCGTCGAAGCCGCCCTTCTGCGCCTTCGCCACGTCCCACTCGACCTCGAACGGCTTGGGAAACAGCTGAGTGCCGTCGAAGTCGGAGAACGCCACGCCGTCGGCAGTGACCTCGACGACCTGGCCCTCCTCCACCGGGATCACCGATGTGGTCCGGGACAGGACCGCCGGGATGTCCGAGGCGAGGAGGGTCTCGCCGTCACCGAGGCCCACCACGAGTGGCGATGACACCTTGGCCCCCACGATCCGGGCGGGGTCGTCGAGTGAGAGCACGACGATGGCGTAGGCCCCCTCGAGCTCCTTCACGGTCGCCCGAACGGCATCGGTCAGGTCCCCACCGTCGGCATGCTCCTCGATGAGATGGGCGATGCACTCGGTGTCGGTCTCGGAGAGGAGGGTGTGCCCCCGCTTCTCCAGCCCGGCCCGGAGGTCGGCGAAGTTCTCGATGATCCCGTTGTGGATGACGGCGATCCGGCCCCCGCAATCCAGGTGGGGGTGGGCGTTCGCATCCGTCGGCTGGCCGTGGGTGGCCCACCGAGTGTGGCCCATCCCCACGGTGCCGGAGGGTCGGTCGACCTCCAACGCCCGGACCAGTTCGTCGAGCTTCCCGGCTCGTTTGACCACCGCGAGGCGGTCGTCGAGCACGGCCACGCCGGCCGAGTCGTAGCCTCGGTACTCGAGACGCCGAAGTCCCTCGAGAATGATCGGAAGGGCCTGGTCGCGGCCGATGTAGCCGACGATGCCGCACATGGGGGGTAGAGGGTAACAGCGCTCCGGCGATCCCCGACGAAGCGGGCTACCCCAGCGCCGCCTCCACCGCCGCCGCGAGCGCATCGGCGTGAGCGGCGGCGTCGGCCTCGGACTCCGCCTCCACCATCACGCGGACCAGAGGCTCGGTTCCGGATGCCCGGACCAGAACCCGGCCCGAGCCATCGAGCGTGCGCTCCACTCCTCGCACCGCCTCCCAGACCTCGTCCGCTGACTCCAAGCGTTCCTTGTGGTTCACCGGGACATTGCGCAGCACTTGGGGGAACTTCCGCATGACCGAGGCCAGCTTCGCGACCGTGCTTCCCCGTTTCGCCGCGAGCGACAGAAAGGTGACGGCCGTCAGCAGCCCGTCGCCCGTCGTCGCGTAGTGCCGGAAGATGACGTGGCCTGACTGCTCACCACCCAGCATCGCGCCGGTCCGCAGCATCTCCTCCAGGACGTAGCGGTCGCCGACCCTGCTCTCGACGACATCGATCCCGGCGTTTCGCATGGCATGGAGGAAACCCGTATTGGCCATCACGGTGGCCACGACGATGTTTCGCTCCAACAGGCCATCCTCCTTCAAGGCGAGAGCGCACGCCGCCAGGACCTGGTCTCCGTCGATCACCCGTCCCTCCGCGTCGGCGAACAGGGCCCGGTCGGCGTCGCCGTCGTGCGCGATCCCGGCGTCGGCACCCGACTCCGTCACGGCGGCCGCCACCACCTCGGGGTGGAGGGCGCCACAGCCCTGGTTGATGTTCCTGCCGTCCGGCCTGTCGAACATCGGATGGACGTCGGCGCCGAGCCTCCGGAGGACCTCCGGGGCAGCTCGATACGCGGCTCCGTTCGCGCAGTCCACGACGATCCGCATCCCCACGAGGGGTGCCTGGACCGCCGCGGTCACGTGCCCCAGATATCGCTCCAGGCCATCGGGAACCTCTCCGACCCTCCCTCGGTCGCGGTCTCCGCGTCCCTCCCGCCGATACTCGACCTCGATCTCGTCCTCGGTCTCGTCGGGCAGCTTGAACCCGGAGGCCCCGAAGAACTTGATGCCGTTGTCTTCAGCTGGGTTGTGCGAGGCGGAGATGACCGCGCCGGCGCTCACGCCGAGATCGGTGGTGAGGAAGGCCACCGCCGGGGTGGGCACGACGCCCGCCAGGACGGCGTCGGCCCCCGCCCCGAGGATCCCCTCCACCAGCGCCTCCTGCAGCGGCTCGCCCGAAGCCCTGGTGTCCCGGCCCACGACGATCGAGAGCGGTCCGGCCGAACGACGACGCAGGACTACGGCCGCCGCCCGACCCAGGGCGAACGCCACCTCGGGCGTGAGGTCTCGTCCGTAGGTGCCGCGAACCCCGTCTGTTCCAAAGAGCCGTCCCATCGAGGGGACAGGCTACCGGGAACCGCCCCGGGACCTTCACGAACCCTCGGCGAACGGCTTCGTGGCCTGCACGATGGCCGAGAAGATCCCGTCGGCCACCTCGTTCGTGGGCGTGAGCCGTACGTCCATGAATCCGGCCCGGAGGAGGTCGGCCTCGTACTCACCGAAGGACAGGGCACCGGCGATACACCCAGCCCAGCTTCCGCGCTCAGCTCGTTGGGTCGGCGTCAGGTCGTCGCCGGCCACGATGTCGCTGATGCCGAGCCGGCCACCGGGCCGCAGGACCCGAGCCATCTCTCCGAACACCCGGGGCTTGTCGGCGGACAGGTTGATCACGCAGTTGGAGATGATGACGTCGACGGACCGGTCGGGGAGCGGCACCTCCTCGATGTAGCCCTTCAAGAACTGGACGTTCGTCGCGGCCGCCGCACTGGCGTTCCGCCGGGCCAGCTCCAACATCTCATCGGTCATGTCGAGCCCGTAGGCCAGGCCGTCCGGGCCCACGCGCTTGGCGGACAGGATCACGTCGATCCCGCCTCCGGAACCGAGGTCCAGCACCACCTCTCCGGGACGGAGCTTGGCCACGGCGACGGGGTTCCCGCACCCCAGGCTGGCCAGCGCGGCCCCCTCCGGAACCTCCCCCGCCTGCTCGCCGTACAGCTCGCCAGCGTCACTCGTTCCGGCGTCGCAGCATCCATCAGAGCCGCATCCGCAACCTTCCACGCCGACGTGCAGCGCGGCCTCCGCGTACGTCCGTCTCACGCGCTCGCGAATCTCGCTCATGCCCGGACCTCCTCCAGACGGAACACCGTCGCCAGCCGGTCCAGTGCTGACCGGTCGATCGAGTAGTAGGCCCACACCCCTCGTTGCTCACGCCGAAGCAGCCCAGCGGTGGCCAGCTTCTTCAAGTGGAAGCTCACCGTGGGCTGCGACAGCCCCAGCTGCGGAGTGAGGTCGCACACGCACACCGGTCCCCCGGCGTTGGCCAGGAGATTCACGATCCGGACCCGGTTCGGGTCGGCCAGCGCCTTGAAGACCTGCGCGGTGGTGGCCGCGTCCTCGCCGGACATCCCCGCTGCCGCAAGCGGCGCGCAGCACTCGGCAGGACGCTGGCTCAGCGACAACTCCCTCACCGTCATCGGCCCTCTCCGTTTTCATCGATGTTCATCGATCAAGCCAGGCAGGAGCTTAGGGCAGGGATCGATGGATGTCAATGCGTACTCATTGGCCCGAGGGTGACAGAATGAGGCGAAGTGAGTACCCACTCCGACGAGCTGGTGCAGGTCTACGCCGCAGCGAGCGTCACGGACGGTTACCTGGTGAAGGGGCGCCTGGAAGCCGAAGGCATCCCGGTGCTGATGAAGGGCGAGGGCGAAGGGCCCTACCGCGTCGGGCCGGCCTACCTGTGGGTCCCGGGGAGCCTGGAGGTCCAGGCCAGGCTGATCCTTGAGTCGCTCGGAGCTACTGCGGAGGGCAAGGACAGCTAGGGCTCGATGGGGTGCTCCACCCACCCGCAGTCCGGGCTCGATCTACCGCTTCGAGTACTGCGGAGCCTTGCGGGCCTTCTTCAGTCCGTACTTCCTCCGCTCCTTCTCGCGCGGATCCCGCGTGAGGAACCCCTCCTTCTTCAGCAAGGGCCGGAGCTCGGGGTCGAGATCGATGAGCGCGCGGGCGATCCCCAGGCGAAGTGCCCCCGCCTGTCCGGAGACCCCTCCCCCCTCGATCCGGGCGACGACGTCGAGGTCCTTGTCCTTGCCGGCCAGGCGAAGGGGCGAGGAGACGATCATCCGGTGGGCGCGGGTGGGGAAGAACTCGTCGATGCTTCGACCATTCAACTGATAGCTGCCGGTTCCCTCCACCAGGCGAACCCTGGCCACAGCCTCCTTGCGACGTCCCGTCGCGATCTGCGCCACCTATTCCCCCTTCTTCTTCCGGCGGGCCGGAGACCTCTTGGCCGGGGACTTCCTCGTTGGGGTCTTGACCCCGGAGGAGGCCGAGCCGGTGGTGCGCTTGGTCGTCGCCGCCTTGGAGGTGGTCCTCGCCTTGGCCGTCGAAGCCTTCGACGTCGTCTTTGCCGTGGTCCGCTTGGCCGCCGACCGCTTGCCCCTCGGGCCGGCGGAGCCGGGCTTGGGGCCAGATCGCTTCGCCGGAGCCTTCGGCTGGGGGCCGGTCGGCGCCACCGGCGGCGGCTTCGGCAGCCCGCTCCACGTCGGGACCTGACCTAGCGCGAGCCGCTCCGGGTTCTGAGCCCGATGCGGGTGCTCGGGCCCCGCGTAGACCTTCAGCTTGCCGATCATGGCTCGGCCCAGGCTGTTCTTGGGCAGCATCCCTCGGACCGCCTTCTCCACCGCGAACGCCGGCCTTGTGGCCAGGAGCCGCGTGTACGTGGTCTCCGTGAGCCCCCCCGGATATCCCGAGTGGCGCCGAGCGAGCTTCTTCTCCTCCTTGCCCCCGGTCAGCCGGACGCCCGAGGCGTTCACCACGACGACGTGATCGCCCGTGTCCATGTGCGGAGCGAAGATCGGCTTGTGCTTACCCCGGAGGATCGCCGCCACCTCCGACGCCAGGCGGCCCAGGATGACGCCGCCGGCATCGATCAGATACCAGCGGCGTTCGATGTCGCGCGGCCTCGGCGTGTAGGTCTTCATACGTGAGAAGGTCGGCCCGGACGAGCCGACGCCCCATGCTACCTGCGACTTTGCGACTCCGTCAAAGGCCACCTCGGCTTGCGGCAACAGACGCCTTGCTGTTCAGCGGCGGCCGTACGCGACGCGTTCGAGGGTCAGGCCGTGGGAGGGCGCCATCTGGGCGGCCGCCGAGCGGTCCCTCGCGGCGAGGATGGCATGGATACGGTCCGGCTCGATCCTTCCCTCGCCTACCGCGACCAGGGTTCCTACCAGACTCCGGACCATCTGGTGGAGGAACGCGTTGGCTCGGGCCGTGACCTCGACCAGACCCCCCGACCGGGTAATCACCAGCCGCTGCAGGTTCCGGATCGTGGCCGATCCGTCCCTGGGCAGCCGGCAGAACGAGGCGAAGTCGTGCTCGCCCACCAACTCGCGGGCGCCCGCGCGCATCCGCGGGAGGGAGAGTTCGCCGGGCCGGTGCCACACGAACCGCGCGGTGAACGGATCAGGAAAGGGCCCGGTCTCGATCCGGTAGCGATACTCCCGCGCCGTCGCGCTGTGTCGGGCGTGGAATCCGTCGGGCACGACCCGCGCCTCGGTCACCACGACCTCCGGAGCGAGAAGGGCGTTCAGTCCGGGTTGCAGGCGGCCGACGTCGACGACGTCGGCCGCCCGGAACGAGACCACTTGTCCCCGGGCGTGGACGCCGGCGTCGGTCCGGCCGGCCACTGAGATCTTCGGACGGTCTCTCAGGAACCGTTCCAGCGCAGTCTGGAGGACGCCCTCAACCGTGCGCTGCTCACGCTGCTTGGCCCACCCGTGGAACGCCGTGCCGTCATAGGCGAGCGTCAGCCTGACGACGCGCGTCATGGCCGCCGCGGATGCCTACTCCTCCGAGGCGACGAGCTCGATACGTGCCATGGGCGCGCCGTCACCTTGACGGGCACCGAGCTTCAGGATCCGGGTGTACCCGCCCGGCCGCTCGGCGTACCGGGGGCCGATGTCGGTGAAGAGCTTGTGCACGACGTCGCGGTCCGGGATCACCTTCAAGACCTCGCGGCGAGCGGCGAGGTCTCCTCGCTTCGCCGATGTGATCAGCTTCTCGGCCAGCGGACGAACCGCCTTGGCTTTGGCCTGGGTCGTGTTCACCCGCTCATGCGTGAACAGCTGCGCGGCCAGACCCGCGAGCAGGAGCCGCTGGTGCGCCGGACCGGCGCCCAGCCGGGGGCCGCGCTTGGGCCTCGGCATCGCTCCTACTCCTCCCGCAGTGACAGGCCGAGCTCGGCCAGCTTCGTCTTGACCTCGTCGATCGACTTCTGGCCGAAGTTGCGGATGTCCATGAGCTCGGCCTCCGACTTCTGGACAAGGTCGCCGACCGTGTTGATTCCCTCCCGTTTCAGGCAGTTGTAGGACCGGACCGACAGGTTCAGCTCTTCGACCGTGATCCCATAGTCCGAAGGAAGGGACTCGTCCTCCGCCTCTTTGACGTTCAAGCTGGGAGCCTCGGCCAGGTCGTAGAACAGCTGCACGAGGTCGACGAGCGTGCCGCCGGCGGATGCCACTGCCCCGCGGGGGCTGATCGAGCCGTCGGTCTCCACGTCGAGAACGAGCCGGTCCCGGTCGGTCATCTGCTCCACACGGGTGTTCTCGACCGTGTACGAGACCTTGTGGACCGGCGAGAAGATCGAGTCCACGGGGATGACCCCGATCGGGTCCCGTGGCTTCTTGTTCCGCTCGGCCGGCCGATACCCGACGCCCTGCTCCACCACCATCTCGATCTCCAGGCTCCCGCCCTTGGCGACCGTGGCGATGTGCAGGTCGGTGTTGAGGATGTCTACCCCGGCGGGCGGCGAGACGTCCCCGGCCGTTACCTCGCCCGGGCCCTTCGCCTTGAGGTACATGGTGACCGGCTCCTCGACGTCGGTCCGGATCACGAGCTCCTTCAAATTGAGGATGATGTCGGTCACGTCCTCCGTGACCTTTGGGATGGTCGAGAACTCATGAAGCACGCCCTCGATCCGGACCGACGAGATGGCCGCCCCGGGGATCGATGACAGCAGCGTGCGGCGAAGAGAGTTCCCGACGGTGTAGCCGAACCCCGGCTCGAGGGGCTCGATGGAGAACCGGGAGCGCGTCGGGCTGACGCTCTCCTCGTGGATCTGTGGTCTTGCGACGGTGAACACCTGACTACCTCCTCCGGCAGGGGATCATCCATTTCTCCCCGCCGATCACGGCCCGCTCGACTGGTCGGGCCGGTCTTCGCACCTCAGCGCTATACGCGTCGGCGCTTCTTGGGCCGGCACCCATTGTGGGGAACCGGCGTGACGTCCTGGATACCGGCGACCTCCAGGCCGGTCGCCGCGAGCGAGCGGATGGCCGTCTCGCGGCCGGAGCCCGGGCCCTTCACGAACACGTCCACCTTCTGCAGCCCGTGTTCCTGGGCCTTCCTCGCTGCGGCCTCCGCCGCGAGCTGGGCGGCGAACGGGGTGGACTTCCGGGAGCCCTTGAACCCGACGTTCCCCGCGCTGGCCCACGAGAGGGTGTTGCCCTGAAGGTCGGTGATGGTGACGATGGTGTTGTTGAACGTCGACTTGATGTGCGCCTGGCCGTGGACGACGTTCTTCTTCTCCTTCCTCCGGGTCTTCTTGGCTTTGGGCTTCGCCATGCCTACCCCTTCTTCCCGACGGCCGGCTTCTTCCTGCCGGGGACGGTCTTCTTCGGCCCCTTGCGGGTCCGGGCGTTCGTGTGCGTCCGCTGCCCGTGCACGGGGAGGCTCCGGCGGTGCCGGATGCCCTGGTAGGCGCCGATCTCGATCTTGCGCTTGATGTCCTGCGCCACCTCTCGGCGGAGGTCCCCTTCGACCTTGAACGTGCGGTCGATGAACTCACGGATCCGAGCCACCTCTTCCTCGGAGAGATCGCGAACCTTGCGTCCTCCCTCGACGCCGGTCCCCCTCACGATCTGGAAGGCCCGGGTCGGACCGATCCCGTAGATGTAGCGAAGGGCGATGTCCAGCCGCTTGTCGCGGGGAAGGTCGACGCCTGCGATCCGTGCCACTCGCGCTCCCTCCTACCCCTGCCGCTGCTTGTGTCGGGGGTTCGTGCAGATGACCCGGACGCGGCCGTGGCGGCGGATGATCTTGCACCGCTCGCACATCTTCTTGACCGACGGCCGCACCTTCATCGTCCGAACCTCTCCCTCACTTGTAGCGGTACACGATCCTGCCGCGCGTCAGGTCGTACGGCGACAGCTCCACCAGCACCCGGTCGCCCGGGAGGATCCGGATGTAGTGCATCCGCATCTTTCCCGAGATGTGAGCCAGAACGTTGTGCCCGTTTTCGAGTTGCACCCGGAACATGGCGTTGGGGAGCGGCTCGGTGACCGTTCCCTCGACCTCGATGGCGTCCTTCTTCGGCAAGCTCTCCCAAGTGTCCCTCGTCGCCGGACAGGCCCAATCCGCCCACGGACGAGCCGAAACTGCCCCCGGACGGGGACAGGCCTCAAGTATAGGAGCCCGGCCGGAGACCGTCCACGATCGGGAGCAGCCCCCAGGCAGAGCTAGGCGGGGGGGCCGGGAGCCGCCCTGCTGCTCGATGCGAGGTCGGCGGGTTCGTCTCCGCCGGCCTCGCCGACGACCACGACCTGGTCCCTCGATCCCGACTCGATCGTGGCCTCGATGCACTTGGTGATGTCGATCATGCGGTCCCGCATGACCCGCAACTCCTCCATCAGGGCCGCATGGCGCGACGACAGGCTCGAAAGGACCCTCTCGGACTCTCTCTTGGCCTCCGCCAGCGCCTCGGTCGCCTGCAGACGGACCTCCTCGGCCTTGCTCTGGGCGTCGAGGCGGATCTCGTCGGCCTCGGCCCGGGCCTTGGCCTGGGCCCGCTCGGCCTTCGCCGCGGCCTCTCCGCGCGACTTCTCGGCCTCTTGCTGGATTCGGTCTGCCTCGATCCTCGCCTCCGCGACGACGCGCTCGGCTTCCGCCTCGGCATCCTGGCGTAGCTTCCCGACATCCTGATCGAAGGTTCGCATCAGATCGGCCACCCGAGCGCCCACGCCCTCGTACTCGTCTCGAGCGGTGCCAGCCCGCTCGTCTGCGTCCCGCTGACTCAATTCCCCCTGGAGTCGCCGGACCTCGGTCTCCAGGGCATCCAGGTGGTCTGTCAGCCGCGTCACGTACTCCAAGACCTGATCCGGGTCGTACCCACGCCGCACCTTCCCGAAGGTTGGTAGGTTCAGCGACCCGGCGGTTGCCGACGGCGCCGGCCCTGATTCCTGGGTGGCCATGCGTCTCCTCCTATCGAATCCACTGATGCACGGACGGTAGTCGTTCCTCAACCCGAGGGTAACTGCCATCCGGGGGCATGGTGTAGGTCGATCTCCCTAAGGCATTCGTCCAAGGTGAGCCTAGTGAATCGGCCCTCTTCCTGCTTGCCCGGTTTCCGGCCGATCGGGCCTAGGCGTTGGGGTCGGAGCGCCCATTCGAGGAGTTGACCGACGTTGCGTCCCCCCCATCGCTTCCAGGGGCCTCCTGCAAGAGCACGACCTGATCACCAATCGAGCCCTCGATGGTCGTCTCCAGAACCTTCGCCGTGTCGAGCATCCTGTCGCGCATGGCCCGGAGCTCGTCCACCAGGGCATCCCGGCGAGCGACCAAGGTCGACAGCGCCTGGTCGGACGCGATCCGGGCTTCCCGAAGCGTCCGCTCGGCCTCTGCACGCGCCTGGTCAGCCTCGTCCTGCGCGTTCAGACGGGTGCGCTCGGCGTCGGTCCGGGCATCGGCCACGAGGCGCTCGCTCTCGGTCCGGGCGTCCGCGAGCAGGCGCTGGACCTCCGCCTCCGCCTCGGCACGAAGCCTCTCCACGTCTTGATCGAACGTCCTGACGAGGTCGGCCACCCGGGGGGAGATGCCGTCGTAGGGATCCTGGTCGCCGACGGTGTCCCGCACCGCGGTGCCCTGATGACGTGCTTCCTTCAGCTCCGACTCGAGCTGGTGCACGTTTGATTCCAGAGCTTCGACGTGGTCGGCGACCCCGCTCAGGTATTCGGCGACCTGGTTGGGGTCATACCCGCGAAACACCGTGGCGAACGTCGGCTGGCGGTTACGGCCGGCGGTCGCCGATGGCAAGAGATCTGGCTCCCATGTACCCATCGTTCCCCCTGCGGATCCAAGAAATAGCGGAGTTCCCTCCCGCGCAGGCCCGAGCGTAGCCTCATCCCGGCAGTTCGCGCTAGCCGCGAGCCGTGAGGACCTCCCGGCCGTCCTCGGTGACCGAGATCGTATGTTCGAAGTGCGCGGCCAGGGACCCATCAGCGGTCACCACGGTCCAGTCGTCGGCCAGGACCCGGGTCTTCCAGTCGCCCATCGTGACCATGGGCTCGACCGCGACCACCAGCCCGGGCCGAAGCTCGGGCCCCCGGCCCGGGAGCCCGTAATTCGGGATCTGGGGATCCTCGTGCAGGCTCCGGCCGACACCGTGGCCAACGTACTCCCGGACCACCGAGAAGCCCGCTCCCTCCACCACCTGCTGCACCGCGTGGGAGATGTCCGACAGACGACCCCCGGGCCGTATCTGGGAGATCCCGGCCTCCAGGGCCTCCTCGGTCACCCGGACGAGCTTCTCGGCCTCCGCGGAGGGTGGCTCGCCCACGAACACGGTGACCGCCGAGTCCGCGTGATAGCCATCCCAGATGGCGCCGAAGTCGAGCGACAGCACGTCGCCCTCCTTCAGGATCCGCTTGGGCGACGGGATCCCGTGGACGACCTCCTGGTTCAACGAGGCGCAGATCGATGCGGCGAACCCCCGGTACCCCTTGAACGAGGGCGTCGCCTTCCGTTCCCTGATGAACGCTTCTGCCACCCCGTCGAGGTCGGCCGTGGAGACCCCGGGCTCGACGGCCGCGAGCACCGTGTCGATCGTCTCTGCCACGATGCCGCCGGCCACCCGCATCTTGGCCACCTCGTCGGGTGACTTGAGGATGATCATGCTTCCAGGTCCAGCAGGTCGGACAGGGCCTCGATGGTGCGGTCGGCCACGACCTCCTCGGGGGCCTCGGCATCGATGTCCCGCAGCAGCCCCCGCTCCCAGAAGTACAGGACGAGCGGTTGGGTCTCTCGTCGATACACCTGGAGCCGGCGCCGGATGGTCGCCTCATCGTCGTCGGAACGCGCCTGGAGCCGGTGTCCGCAGACGTCGCAGATGCCCTCGACCCGGGGACGCTTGAAGTTCAGGTTGTAGACCCGCTTGCAGTTCGGGCAGACCAGCCGGCCGGTCAGCCGCTTCACCGCCACCTCATCCCCGATCTTGAAGTTCAGAACGGCGGAGAGCGGACGGCCCGCGGCGGCCAGGGCCCCTTCCAACGCCTGGGCCTGGGCCACCGTGCGGGGGAACCCGTCGAGGATGAACCCTTCCCTGGTATCCGGTTGGTCCAGCCGCTCCAAGACCATGTTCACCGCGATGTCGTCGGGAACGTAATCGCCGCGATCCATGTACTCCTTGGCCGCCAGGCCGAGGGCCGTGCCCTTGGCGACGTGGTTACGGAAGATGTCACCCGTCCCGATCACAGCGAGCCCGTAGCGGTCCGACAGCCTCCTGGCCTGGGTGCCCTTTCCCGCCCCCGGAGGACCGAGGAGGACGATCCTCATGGCTACTTCAGGAATCCTTCGTAGTGCCGCATGAGCAGCTGGGACTCGAGCTGCTTCATGGTCTCCAGAGCCACGCCGACCGTGATGAGGAGCGAGGTCCCGCCGAACGGGAATTGCTGGATGACCCAGAACGCGAAGACGATCGACGGCAGGAGGGCGATGGCCGCGAGGAATAGCGAACCGGGCAACGTGATGCGGACCAGGACGTCGTTCAGGTAATTCGCCGTGGGCTGGCCGGGTCGGATCCCGGGGATGAACCCTCCGTACTTCCGGAGGTTATCGGCGGTATCCACCGGATTGAACGCGATGGCCGTATAGAAGTACGCGAAGAACACGATCAGCATGCCGTAGATGGCCATGTACACCAGGCTCCGCTGATTCGTGACGTAGTTGTTCACAAAGTTCGTGAACCAGTTGGCGTGGTACACACTGGCAAGCAGGGTCGGGAAGTACAGGACCGACGAGGCGAAGATGATCGGGATGACGCCTGCCTGGTTGACCTTGAGCGGGATGTAGGTGCTGCCGCCGGTGGTCATCCGACGTCCCACCACGCGCTTGGCATATTGGACCGGGATCCGCCGCTGGCCCTGCTCGACGAAGACCACGGCCACCACCAGCGCCAGGCCGATCAATAGGACCACGACGAACTTCGCGTTGCTCTGCAACAGGATCGAGCGACCCTCGGTAGGGAGCCGGGAGATCACGCTGGCGAAGATGAGCACGGACATGCCGTTGCCGATCCCGCGTTGTGTGATGAGCTCGCCCATCCACATGATCAAAGCTGTGCCGGCGGTGAAGATCAGCACGATCAACGCGATGTTCGGCGCAGTGAACGTGCCAGGCCGGAACACGTCGACGCCGTTCAACTGCTGAGCTCCGGAGTGGAACAGGAACACGAGCCCCGTGGACTGGAGGAGCGCAAGGACGACGGTCACGTAGCGGGTCCACTGGTTGATCTTCTTGATGCCCGTCTCGCCCTGCTTCTGCCACTGTTCGAGCTTGGGGATCACGACAGTGAGCAGCTGCATGATGATGGAGCTCGTGATGTACGGCATGATCCCCAGGCCGAACACGGCCATCCGGGTGAGCGCTCCCCCGGAGAACAGGTCGATGAACGACAGGAACCCGCCCTGGCCCTGCGATTTGAAGGCCGCCGTCAACCGGTCCAGGTCGATGATGGGAACGGGCACGTGGCAACCGAACCGATAGATGACGATGATGAACAGGGTGAACAGGATCTTCTTGCGAAGGTCCGGGACCTTGAAGGCGTTGACGAAGGCGCGCAGCACGAGAGGTCGATTCTACCCCGTCAGGTGACGATCTCGGTCCTGCCTCCGGCGGCCTCGATCTTGGCTTTGGCGGCCTCGGAGAACGCGTGGGCCTTGACGGTCAGTGCCCGTCCGATGTCGCCTCGGGCCAGCACCTTCACCGGACGTCCCCCGTGGATCAGGCCGCGCGACAGCATGGCCGCGGGATCGACCTCGCCGCGCTCGAACGCCTGGGCCAGCGTCTCCACGTTCACAACCGAGTACTCGACCCGGTTGCGGTTGGTGAAACCCTTCAGTTTGGGCACGCGACGCTGAAGCGGCATCTGGCCGCCTTCGAATCCCAGTTTTGGGTTGTGGCGTGCGCCGTAGCCCTTGGTCCCCCGGCCCGCCGTCTTGCCCTGCCCGGCGGCCCTGCCGCGGCCGACACGCCGCTTCCGCCGCGTGGCACCGGAAGCGGGACGGAGGTGATGGAGCTTCATCCCTTCTCCTGCCTCCCACTCTTCGCCGAGCGACCACCCGGCGTCTCTTCGACCTTCACCAGGTGGCTGACCTTGGCGATCATGCCTCGGATCTCGGGGCGGTCGTCCTTGATCACCGAGTCGCCCAGGCGGTGCAGCCCCAACCGACGGACCGTCGCCTTCTGATCCTTCGGCCGGTGGATCACACTCCGGATCTGGGTGACCCTAAGCTTGGTCACCGTAGGCCTCCTCGAGCTTGGCCGCCCGGGCCGCCTGCATCCGCTCGTCCGCCGCAGCCACGGCCGAGAGCATCGGCTTGGGCGCCACCTCGCTTAGCTGCCGACCGCGGAGCCTGGCCACCTGCTCGGGCCGCTTCAGGCTGCGCAACCCGGCCGTCGCCGCCTTCACGATGTTGATTGCGTTGCTCGACCCCAGGGATTTGGACAGGATGTCCTTGATCCCCGCACACTCGACCAGGGCCCGGACCGGACCGCCGGCGATGACCCCGGTGCCCGGTGCAGCCGGCTTGAGGAGCACGATGCCGGCGCCGTCCTCCCCGGTCACCTGGTGCGGAATGGTGGTCCCCATCATCGGAACCTCGAACATCTTGCGCTTGGCTTCCTCGACCCCCTTGGCGATCGCCGCGGGGACCTCCTTGGCCTTGCCGTACCCCACGCCAACGCGTCCCGCGCCGTCGCCGACCACGACGAGCGCGGCGAAGGAGAAGCGGCGGCCGCCCTTGACCACCTTGGCCACGCGGTTGATCGCGATGACCCGCTCCTCGTACATGCCCTTCTCTCCGGTCGACGCGTCGTACCGTCGCATCAGATCGCCAATCCCCCTTCCCTGGCTCCCTCGGCAAGCGCGGCGATCCGGCCGTGATACAGCCGGCCGCCCCGGTCGAACACCGCGCCCTGGACCCCGGCCTGCTTCGCCCGGTCGGCGATCAGCGCCCCCACGGCCTTGGCCACGACCTTCTTGTCGCCCTTGGTTCCGCCGCCACCGAGCTCACGGTCGGACGCCGAGGCAACCGTGCGAGAGGAGACGTCGTCGATCAGTTGGACGTAGATGTGCCGGTTCGATCGGTACACGGCCAGACGAGGGCGCGCCGCGGTACCCGAAATCTTGCGCCGGATCCGGAGTCGCCGGCGCGCCCGCGCCGAGCGCTTGTCGTCGCCACGCTGGAGTGTCCTCATGCCGTCGCGCCCTTCGCCGCCTTGCCGGCCTTCTTCCGGACGAACTCGCCCTCGTAGCGGATGCCCTTGCCCTTGTACGGCTCGGGCTTGCGGATCTGCCGGATGTCCGCGGCCACCTGTCCGACCTGCTGCTTGTCGTTCCCCCGGATGATCACGCTGGTGGGTGCCGGGACCTCGAACTCGATGCCGTCTGGGCACGGGACGGGGATCGGGTGCGAGTACCCCACGGAGACCTCCAGGTCCTTGCCCCGGAGGGATGCCCGGTAACCGACGCCCACGATCTGCAGGCGCTTCTCGTAGCCCTTCGTCACTCCCTCGACCATGTTCGCGATGAGTGTGCGCGTCAGGCCGTGAAGGCTCCGGTGGAAGCCCTCGTCGCTCGGGCGCTCGACCCGGATGACGCCGTCGTCGCGAACGACTCGCATCTCGGGGTGGAGCCGCCGGGACAGGGTTCCCCGCGGGCCCTTCACCGTCACCGTCGCACTATCGTCGATCGCCACCTCGACGCCGCCCGGGATCTCGATAGGTTGCTTTCCGATCCGACTCATGGCTTCGTCCTCACCACACGAAGGCCAGGACCTCTCCGCCGATGCCGCGGCGAGAGGCCTCTCGGTCCGTGATCACGCCCTGGGATGTGGACAGGATGGCGATGCCGAGCCCGCCCATGACCCGTGGAAGCTTGTCGTGCACGGCATACACGCGGCGACCCGGGGTGGAGATGCGCCGCAGGCCGGTGATGGTCCGCTCCCGCTTCGCCCCATACTTCAGGCGGACCCGGAGGGCCTGGTGGACGCCCTCGCCCTCGGTCTCGAAGCCGTCCACGAACCCTTCCGCCGCAACGATCTTGAGGATGGCCTGGTTGAGCTTGGACGCCGGCACGAGCAAGTCGTCCTTGTACGCCACGTTGGCGTTGCGGATCCTCGTCAGCATGTCCGCGACGGGATCGGTGACGTTGGTCCGAACGAGCGCCTTCACCATGATGCCTTGGTCACCCCCGGCAGCTCACCGATGTGCGCCAGCTCGCGGAAGCAGATCCGGCACAGCAGGAACCTGCGGTAGACGGCACGAGCCCGGCCGCACCGACGGCACCGGGTGTGCTCCCGCACAGCGAACTTCGCCGGCTTGAGCTGCTTCTCGATCTTCGCCTTCCCTGCCATCTCGCCCTCTCGTTACGAGGCCGCCGCGCTCACGGCCGGGGCCCCCTCGAACGGGAACCCCAGCGCGATCAGCAGCGCCCTGCCTTCATCGTCCGTCTGCGCCGTCGTCGCGACGGTGATGTCCATCCCCCGGACCTTCACAACCTTGTCGTAGTCGACCTCGGGGAAGATCAACTGCTCGGTCAGCCCGAGCGTGTAGTTCCCGTGGCCGTCGAACGACCGTCGTGACAGCCCCCGGAAGTCTCGGATCCTGGGGATTGCCACCGTGATGAGGCGGTCGACGAACTCCCACATGCGGTCGCCCCGAAGGGTGACCTTGGCCCCGATGGACATGCCCTCCCGGAGCTTGAAGCCGGCGATCGACTTCCGGGCCTTGGTCACCACCGGTCGCTGCCCGGCGATGACGGCGAGGTCCTGGGTGGCCGCCTCCAGCATACGAGCATCCTTGAGGGCGTCACCCACGCCCATGTTGATGACGACCTTCTGGAGCCGCGGGACCTCCATTGCGTTCGCATATCCGAGCTCCTGGCGGAGGCGCGGGAGGACCTCCTCGCGATACCGGACCTTCAGCCGAGGCACGTAGCGCTCGCTCACAGCTCCGCCTCGCACTTGCGGCAGATCCGGACCTTCGTGCCGTCCGACCCGACCTCGTGGCCGACTCGGGTGGGCCGGCCGCAGGACTTGCACACGATCTGGACGTTGGAGATGTCCACGTACAGCTCCATGTCGATGATGCCGCCCTGCTGGAGCTGCTGTCCGCTGGTGGACCGGCGCCCAGTGGCCCGCTGATGCTTCTTGGCCATAGCCCCGCCCTCCACCAGGATGCGCCCGTCCTTGGGCACCACGCGGACCACTCGGCCCCGATGGCCGCGGCTCTTCCCCGTCATCACCTGCACGGTGTCGTCCTTCTTGACGTCGACTCCTGGCATCGTCACAGCACCTCCGGTGCGAGCGAGATGATCTTCATGAACCGCTTCTCCCGCAGCTCGCGGGCCACCGGGCCGAAGATCCTGGTCCCCCGAGGGTTCCGCTGGTCATTGATGAGGACCACGGCGTTGTCGTCGAATCGGATGTACGAGCCGTCGGGGCGGCGGCGCTCCTTGGCCGTGCGCACCACGACACCCTTCACCACCTCGCCCTTCTTCACGGCGCCGCCGGGGAGCGCGTCCTTCACGGAGCCCACGACGACGTCGCCGATCCGGGCGTAGCGGCGGTGGGACCCCCCCAGGACGCGGATCACCAGGACCTCCCGGGCCCCCGTGTTGTCCGCGACCCTGCATCGGGTCTCTTGCTGGATCACCGCTCCCTCACTTCGCCCGTTCGACGATCTCGACGACCCGCCACCGCTTGGTCTTCGACAGGGGTCGGGTCTCGATCACGCGGACGGTGTCGCCCACGTGTGCCTCGTTTGCTTCGTCGTGCGCCGCAAGGCGCGACGAGCGCCGAACGATCTTCTGATAGAGCGGATGGCGGATCTGCCGATCGATCTTCACCAGCACGGTCTTGTCCATCGCGTCGGACACCACCACGCCGGTGCGGGCCTTCCGCCGGCCTCGTTCGCTCGACTGGGTCACGTCCCGCTCGCTTCCTTCTTGCTCGCTCGCCATCGCCTCGTTCGTTTCCCGGTCTCCTGCTCGGATCCCTCGGCCTCGCCGAGCTCCTCGCCCGGCTCGAGCAGGACATCGAGGGGCTCGCCCTTCTTCCTGCCGGCCGCCTGGGCCTGGCGAGACTCGGCCAGGGCCTCGGCATCTGCCCGGGCCAGTTCCTCCTCCACCGCCTGCTCCGGCTGGCGTTCGCGCAGCACCGTTAGGATCCTCGACACGTCGTGCCGCACGTCCTTGATGCGCATGGGGTTGTCGAGCTGCCCCGTGGCCAGCTGGAACCGCAGGTTGAACAGCTCCTCCTTGTGGGACTCCAGCCGCTCGATGAGCTGATCGTCCGGGAGCTCGCGGAGCTCGGCCACCCTGGTCATTCCGATCCCCCCGCCCGGCTGATGAACTTTGTCTTGATGGGAAGCTTGTGGGCTGCCCGGCTCATGGCCTCCTTGGCCACCTGCTGGGTGACCCCCGAGAGCTCGAACATCACCCGGCCGGGCTTGACCACGGCTACCCACCCCTCAGGGTTGCCCTTGCCAGAGCCCATCCGCGTCTCGGCCGGTTTCTTGGTGACCGGCTTGTCGGGGAAGATGTTGATCCACACCTTGCCACCCCGGCGGATGTGCCTGGTGATGGCCACCCGAGCCGCCTCGATCTGGCGGTTGGTGATCCACGCGGGCTGGAGGGCCACCAGGCCGTAGTCACCGAAGTGCACCTCGGTCCCGCCCTTGGCCCGGCCCCGCATCCGGCCCCGATGGACCTTGCGGTGCTTGACCTTCTTCGGAGCGAGCATCAGGCCTCGCTCCCTTCGGCGGCCGGCGGTTCCTCGGCGGTCGCGCCGGGCTCGGGGGCCGTCCCGTCGTCACCGGCCTCATCACCGCGCTCGGTGCTGGGCTCGGGGACGGCCGGCTCCTCGGTCTCGATGGCCTCGGCCTCAGCCTGGTCGGTGATCAGGGCACCGGTGGAGGCGCCTCCGGCCGATACCTGCGCCAGGGCCCGGGCTCGGGCCAGCTCTGTCTCCTTCTCCGCAGCCGGGATCTCGTCGCCGTGATACACCCACACCTTCACCCCGATCTGCCCGAAGGTCGTCTTCGCCTCGGCCGTGCCGAAGTCGATGCGGGCCCGCAGGGTATGCAGCGGCACCCGCCCCTCGCGGTACCACTCGCGGCGCGACATCTCGGTCCCGCCGAGGCGGCCACCGCATTGCACCCGGACGCCGAGCGCCCCGGCACGCATGGCCGTCTGGACGGCCCGGCGCATGGCCCGGCGGAACGAGACCCGCCCGGCCAACTGTTCGGCCACACCCTGGGCGAGCAGCGTCGCATCGGTCTCCGGCCGGAGCTGGCTGGCCGCCGAGTTCATGTCCTCGACCTTCACGTCGACCCGCTTCTTGGTCACCCGCTCGATGTCCCGGCGGATCCGGTCGACCTCGGCGCCCTTGCGGCCGATCACGATGCCCGGACGGGCTGTTCGGATGAACACCCAGATCTGGTCGCCCTTGCGCTCGATGTCGATGCTGGAGATGCCGGCCCGCGACAGGCGGCTGCGGATGTGCTTGCGGATCCACACGTCCTCGTGCAGGGAGTCCGCGTAATCGCGGCCTCCGAACCAGTTGGACTTCCACGTGTAGATGACCCCCAGCCGAAGTCCGTACGGATTGACCTTGTGACCCATTCAGGCTTCCTCTCCCAACGACTTCACGATCAGCGTGATGTGCGACGTGCGCTTCCTGATCCTGGCCGCCCTGCCGTAGGCTCGGGGCCGCCAGCGCTTGAGCGTCGGGCCCTCGTCCACCCATGCCCGGTCGACGATCAGGTTCTGGGCCGCCACCCCCGGCCCCTGCTCGGCGTTCGCCACCGCCGAGTTCAGTGCCTTCTCGATGGTACGCGACGCCGATTGGGGCGCGAACCGCAGGATCCGGCGGGCCTCCTCGACCTGCCGGCCCCGGATGAGGTCGACCATCCGCCGCGCCTTCATCGGCGAGAGCCGCACGTATTTGATCGTCGCCTTGGCTTCCATCCCCTACCTGACCGTCGTGCTCCGCTCGGCCCGCGCGTGGGACCGGAAGGTCCGGGTGGGCGCGAACTCTCCGAGCTTGTGGCCGACCATCGACTCGGAAACGTAGATGGGCACGTGCTTTCGCCCGTCATGGACGGCGATGGTGTGCCCCACCATCTCTGGGACGATCGTCGAACGACGAGACCAGGTCCGTACTACCTTCTTCTCGCCGCGGCGGTTCATCTCCACGACCCGGACCATGAGGTGGTCGTCCACGAACGGGCCCTTCTTGATCGACCTCGGCACGTCTATCCACGCCCCTTCCCGCGGCGACGGACGATGAGTTTGCTCGACGCCTTGTTCTTCCTGCGCGTCCGCCCTTCCTTCTTTCCCCACGGCGAGGTGGGGTGGCGGCCACCGGAGCTCTTGCCCTCGCCCCCGCCGAGCGGGTGATCCACCGGGTTCATGGCCACTCCGCGGACCGAGGGGCGCTTGCGGCGCCACCGGTTGCGCCCGGCCTTGCCCAGCTGGACCAGCTCGTGCTCGGGGTTGCCCACGACGCCGACCGTCGCCCTGCACGTCGCCTCGACCAGCCGCGTCTCGCCCGATGGCAAGCGAACCGTGGCGTACCGGCCCTCCTTCGCCATCAGCTGCACGCTGGTCCCCGCCGAGCGGGCCATGCGGGCGCCCGCACCGGGCTTGAGCTCCACGGCGTGCAGCGTCGTCCCCACCGGGATGTTCCGAAGGGCCAGTGCGTTTCCGGGGCGAACGTCCGCCCCCTCCCCGGAGACCACGGTATGACCGACCTCGAGTCCTTGCGGCGCAAGGATGTAGCGCTTCTCGCCGTCGAGGTAGTGGAGCAACGCGATGCGTGCCGTCCGGTTGGGGTCGTACTCGATGTGCGCGACCTTGGCCGGGACGCCGTCCTTGTCCCGCCGGAAGTCGATGACCCGGTACCGCCGCTTGTTGCCACCGCCCTGATGCCGGGCGGTCACGCGGCCGTGGGTGTTTCGGCCGGCCTTGTTGCGCCCCTTGGCCACGAGCGACTTCTCCGGGCGGTCCCGCGTGACCTCCGCGAAGGTCGAACCGGTCATCCCCCGGCGGCCCGGCGTCGTTGGCTTGTACTTGCGGATAGCCATGGCTACGTCCCCGTCTCGAAGATCTCGATGGCGTCGCCTTCGGCGAGCTTGACGATGGCGCGCTTCTGGTCCGCGCGCTTGCCCTGCGTGAATCGGCGACGCTTCACCTTTCCCTGCCGGTTGAGCGTGTTGACGGAGAGCACCCGAACGTTCCAGATCTGCTGGATGGCCTCCTTGATCTCGGTCTTGTTCGCCCGAGGATCGACGAGGAACGTGTACACGTTGGACTCGAGGCCGCCGTAGGACTTCTCGGAGACCACCGGGCGGATGATGACGTCCCGCGGCGTCTTCATGCCTCGGCCTCCCCGGCATCCTTGCGCGGAGCCTCGTCCGAGCTGGTGTGGGCCGGCTGGGTCCCGCCCTCCAGCGCGTCCAGGGCCCCCTGGGTGAACAGGACGCGGTCGGCTGCGAGCACCTCATAGACGGCCAGCGCGGGTACGTACGCCACACGGACGGAGGCGAGGTTGCGGAAGGATCGTTCCACGATCCCGTCGCTCGACGGTCCCGGCAGCACGAGCAGGACGGAACCCTCGAGCTCGAGGGCCTCGATCACTTCGGCCGCCCGGCGAGTTTTCGGCTCGTCGAACGAGAGCTCATCCACCACGGAGACCTTGCCCGACGTGAGCGCGTCGGTGAGCGCGGAGCGGAGCGCGCCTCGCTTCATCTTCTTGTTGACACGCATGGAGTGGTCCCGAGGATGAGGGCCATGAGCCACCCCGCCGCCGCTCCACTGGGGAGCCCGGATCGACCCCTGCCGAGCACGGCCCGTGCCCTTCTGGCGCCACGGCTTGCGACCCCCGCCGGAAACGTCGCCCCGGGTCTTCGTGGCATGAGTACCCCGGCGGATGGCGGCCATGCCGGCCACGACCACCTGGTGCATGAGCGGGACGCTGACTCTGGCCTCGAAGACCTCGGGGGCCAGCTGGCGCTGGGCCACCTTCTTGCCGGAAGCGTCGACCACCTGGACCTTGGGCATCAGGCCGAGCCTCCCGTCGGGGCCTTCACGGCCGAACGGACCATGACCAGCCCGCCCGATGGTCCGGGCACGGCCCCTCGGAGAAGCAGCAGGTTGCGCTCGGCGTCGGCCTGGACCACCTCGAGGTTCAGGACGGTCACCCGCTGGTTGCCCATCTGGCCGGCCATCGGCATCCCCTTGAACACGCGGGATGGTGTGGCGCACGCACCGATCGCCCCCGGCGATCGGTGCTTGCGCTCCGTTCCGTGGCTGCTCGAGAGGCCCTTGAAGCCGTGTCGCTTCATGGGGCCGGCAAAGCCCTTACCCTTCGAGACGCCGACCACGTCCGCCAACTCCCCCGCCTGGAACAGGTCCGCCCGAAGCTCCTGGCCTGCCCGGTAGTTGGCGGCGCCCTCCGTGCGGAGCTCCACCACGTGGCGGCCCGGGGGGGCTCCGTGCTTGTCGAAGTGCCCCTGCATGGGCTTGGTGAGCTGGTGGGACCGGGGCTCCTCGAACGCCAGCTGAACGGCCTCGTAGCCGTCCGTGGCCTCCGTCTTGACCTGGGCTACGAAGCACGGCCCGGCCTTGATCACCGTGACGGGAATGGCCCGCGTGTCGTCGAAGATCTGAGTCATGCCCAGCTTCGTCCCCAGGATTCCCTTGGTCTCGGCCATGGCTACAACTTGATCTCGATGTCGACCCCGGCGGACAGGTTCAGGCGCTGCAGCTCCTGAACCGTCTTGGAGGTGGCGTCAACGATGTCGATCAGTCGCTTGTGCGTGAGCATCTGGAAGTGCTCCCGCGAGTCCTTGTACTTGTGCGGTGAACGGATGACCGTGTAGATGGAGCGCTCGGTGGGCAGCGGGACCGGCCCGACGACCTTCGCGCCGGTGCGAGTCACGTGCTCGACGATGTCGCGAGCCGCCACGTCCAGCATCCGGTGGTCGTAGGCTCGGAGCTTGATCCTGATCTTCGGTCCGACCACTGTCCCCCTCGTCCTTCCCTACTTCACGATCTTGGTCACTCGCCCGGCGCCCACGGTCCGTCCGCCCTCCCGGATGGCAAACCGCAGGGCCTCCTCCATGGCGATGGGCTTCTCCAGGGTCACCGTGACCTCGATGTTGTCCCCTGGCATGACCATCT
>DATDKZ010000058.1:0-13561 GCA_036519575.1 Actinomycetota bacterium
CCCCGGGGCGCGATTATGCCCCAGGAGGTCCGCCATTATCACCCCAAGCAGCCTCGGCGCGCCCCCCGGACCGATCTATGGGCGCTCCGGCCGGGCCGGTCCTCCCGACCGCCGGAGGGCCATCCCGGACAGCACCTCGAGCACGATCCGGTGGGCCAGCAGGGCGGTGATCCCGGCGGGGTCGAACGGTGGCGAGACCTCGACCACCTCGATGCCGGCGAGGGGCGCGGAGGAGGCGATCCGCCGCACAGCCCGGAGGAGCTCGCGAGCATGGAGGCCGCCCGGCTCGGGCGTTCCGGTCCCCGGAGCGAACGCCGGGTCGCAGACGTCGATGTCCACAGAGAGGAATACGTGCGGCAGGCCGTCCAGGTGCTGCAGGAGCTCGTCCACGACCGGCCCGATACCACGAGCGTGGATGTCGTCCATCAGGAACCACCGGAAGCCCTGCGAGCGGGCCCATTCGAAATCCGATGGTGGCGGCCAGTACCCCCGGAGCCCAGCCTGCACCACGTGCTCGCCACGGACCGACCCCTCCTCGACAAGCAGGCGCAGTGGGGTCCCATGGCTCAGCCGGGGCTCCTCGTAGGCGTCGTCGGCGTGCGCGTCGAAATGGATGAGCCCCACTGGCTCGGGGTGCAACCGCCCGGCGACCGCGCCAACGTCGGGATGGGCGATGGAGTGATCGCCGCCCAAAACGATCGGCACCACGCCGGCGCCGACGATCGCCGTGACCGACTCTCGGATGGCCCGATGGCTGAGTTCGGGGTACCCCGGGACGACCTCGACGTCGCCGTGGTCCACGACCGTCAGGATCTCGAAGGGGTCAACCCCGACGTCCATGTTCGGCCGGGAGGTTCCCCAGAGGTAGTCGGCGTTCCTGATGGCCTGGGGCCCCAACCTTGCCCCGGGACGGTTCGTGACCAGCTCGTCGGTCGGGGCTCCCAGGATCGCGACGTCGACCCCGGCCAGCTCCTCGGCCTCCAGGACCAGCGGCAGCTGCGCGAACGTCCCTCCCCGGCCGTAGGGCGGTTCCCCCGGCCGGTGGACCCGGGTCACGAACCCCCCCTTACCCGCGCCGTTCGGCCTCGGGGGCCTTGGTCCCCCGGACCGTCCGGGTAGCCGCAGCGTGCCGGTTGGCCCTGCGTGCCCCCCACCCGTTCCGCCGTGGCTGGCGTCGGGGATCGCTTCCCCTCGGAGCTCGGTCGCGGATCAACCTAGGCAACACGGCGGCGGCGGTGACGGCCACGATCACGATCCCGCCGACCACCAACCGTCCGTTGATGAAGGCCACTGCCAGAGCGCAGATCGAGATGAGCGCACTCCAGACGTACATGAGCAGCACGGCCTCGCGGTGGGAATGCCCGATGTCGAGCAGGCGGTGGTGGATGTGCTGTTTGTCGGCGTGGGTGATGCCGAGCCCTTTCCGCATGCGCCTGATGATCGCGAGCAACACGTCGAGGAACGGGACGGCCAGCACCAGCAGCGGGACGGCGATGGGGATGGCCAGCGCGGCGAAGTCCCCTCGGCTGGGCCCATTCGCATTGCTGCCCACGCCCGAGATGGTGGCCACCCCCAGCATCAGCCCGAGCAGCATCGCCCCCGAGTCCCCCATGAAGATCTTGGCCGGATGGAAGTTCCATGGGAGGAAGCCGAGCGCGGAGCCCGCGACGACCGCCGAGATCAACGCGGCAGTCGAGGGGTCCGCGCCGCCACCCGTCCGGTATATGTAGACGAAGAACGCGACTGCGGCGATCGCCACCATCCCCGCCGCGAGGCCGTCGAGCCCGTCGATCAGATTCACCGCGTTCATCATGGCCACGACCCACAACACCGTGAGCGGCACCGCGAGGTCGGGCGACAGCACGAGGATGCCCTGTCCGGGGAAATAGAAGTACAGGAGCTGGACGCCGAACAGCACCAGCAGGCCCGCTCCAAGGATCTGGCCGGCCAGCTTGCCCAGGACGGAGACCCCCCGCGTGTCGTCGAGGAGGCCCACCCCGAGGATCACCAGTCCCGCTACGATCGCCGCATCGGGATCGGACGTCGTCTCGTGCAGGCCGGACAGGAACGGGAGGACGCGAGATAGGGCGAGGCCCACCGCGAGGCCGACGAAGATCGCGATACCACCGGCGGTCGGGGTGGGCCTGGGGTGCACCTTGCGATCGGACGGAGGATCGATCCAACCGAGCCGAAGGGACAGCCTTCGGACGGCCGGGGTGGTCACGAACGTCGCGACGAAGCTGGCCGCGAAGACAACGAGGTAAGGGACCACGTCGCGGTGATGGTACCCCCGCGAGCGGGGGCCCATCGCCGCCTCAACCAGGGTAGGCCGGGAACCGCCGCACTAGGTCGCTGACGCGAGCCCGGCAAGCCGAGCGGACGCGCTCGTCGTCGGGGAGGCGAAGCACTTCTCCCAGGATGCCGGCGACCTCCTTCATCTCCGGCTCGTCCATCCCCAGCGTGGCCGGGCCCGGCGTTCCGACCCTGATGCCCGAGGGCTTCGCCGGGGGGGACGGATCGAACGGGATCGCGTTCTTGTTCAGGGCGATGCCGATGCCCTCGCTCGCGGCTTCCGCTTCCGCACCACCGATCGACAGCGGACGGAGGTCGGCCAGGACGAGATGGGAATCGGTTCCCCCCGAGACGATCCGTATCCCCTCGTCGGCCATGCCCTCGGCCAGGGCGCGGGCCGAGCGGACGGTCCGCGCCGCGTACTCGGCGAACTCCGGCGTGGTGGCCTCTCGAAGGGCTACTGCCTTGGCGGCGATGAGGTTCTCGAGCGGGCCCCCCTGCATCATGGGGAACACGGCCCGGTCGATGGCCTTCGCGTGCTCCTCGCGGCACGCGATGATCGCCCCCCGGGGACCACGGAGCGTCTTGTGCGTGGTGAAGGTCACCACGTCGGCGTGCGGCACGGGATTGGGGTAGGCCCCGCCTGCCACGAGTCCGATGAAGTGCGACGCGTCGACCCAGAACAGAGCTCCAACCTCGTCCGCGATCCCGCGGAACGCGGCGAAGTCGATCACCCGCGGATACGCGGTGAACCCGGCGAGGATGATCTTCGGTCGATGCTCCATCGCGAGATCCCTGATGCGATCGAGGTCCAGGAGCTCGGTCTGCGGGTCCACTTCGTAGGGAACGAAGGTGAACCACATCCCCGAGACGTTCACGGGCGACCCGTGGGTCAGATGCCCGCCGTGCGAGAGCTTCAGAGCCAGGACCTTGTCGTCGGAAAGCGGACGAAGGAACGCGCCGAACACGGCCAGATTCGCTTGCGCCCCTGCGTGCGGTTGGACGTTCGCGTGCTCCGCGCCGAACACCTGCTTCGTGCGCTCGATGGCCAGCGTCTCGGAGACGTCGACGAACTCGCACCCTCCGTAGTACCGGCGCCCCGGATATCCCTCCGCGTACTTGTTGTTCATCGTGGACGCCATCGCCGCGAGCACGGCCGGGCTCGCGTAATTCTCCGAGGCGATCAGCCTGAGCGTGGTGCGTTCCCTGTTCAGCTCGTCCGCGATGGCCGCGGCGACCTCGGGGTCGGTGCGCCGCAGCGCCTCCCAGTCGGCGACGAAGCCATCGCGGGTCACAGCTCGCCTCGCTCGATCATCGAAATCTCCTCCAGCCGGCGCACGTGACGTCCTCCCTCGAACGGAGTGGCCAGCCACAGCTCCATGATCTCCCGGGCCAGCGTGGGGGCCACGATCCGGGCACCCATCGACAGGATGTTCGCGTCGTTGTGCTGACGAGACAGCCGGGCCGTGTACAGGTCGTTGGCCAGCGCCGCTCGGATCCCCTGCACCTTGTTCGCCGTCATCTGCTCTCCCTGCCCCGAACCCCCGAGCACGATCCCGCGCTCGGATCTTCCCTCCGCGACCGCGCGGGCCACCTTCACGCAGAACAGGGGGTAGTCCACCGGCTCCTCGGAGTCCGTCCCGAGGTCGGTCACCTCGTGCCCCAGCTCCTTCAGCACCTGCTTCAGCTCCTCTTTCAGGGGGAAGCCGGCGTGGTCCGAGCCAATGGCGATCCGCACCGGCTCAGCCCACCCGCCTCGAGGCGACGGCGCGGCCGCCGTACAGGCCGCTCGCCAGCCGGTCGCACAGGTCCTCCAGCTCGGAGGCCACGACCCTGTAGCCGTGGAGGGAGAGCCCCAGCGGATCCATGACGTCGTCCTCGTCTGGGATGGGCGGTGATCCCGTGCGACGCCGGTGGGCATCGCTCACCGCGCCCGCGAGGCCCCCGTCGGAAGCCGTGGCGTCCACCGGCTGCGGTCCGGTGTCCTCGAGGAGGCGAACCAGCTCCTTCAACGTGAATGTCCTGGACTCCGCCTCCGGGACGAGGGCCTGGACGTCTTCGAGATGCTCCGCCGCCATCCCGACGATCAGGTCGGCATCGCGGATGTCCTCGGGCCGGAGACGGCGAGCCGAGTGACTCGACACGTCCACCCCGAGCTCCGCGCCCGCCTTCACCGCCTCGGGCATCGCGGGTGCGCCGTCGCGGGCGATCGTTCCCGCGGACGCGACAGCGGGCGCGGCGTCACCGAGGCGACGTTGGAGAGCCGAGCGCAGGAGGGCCTCCGCCATCGGGGAGCGGCAGATATTGCCGGTGCATACCAGGAGGAACTGCGCCATGGGATCGAGCCGGGAGTCTAGCATCGGGCCTCGGCCCATCCGCGGGCCGAGGCCACGCGTCTTTAGGACTCGAGCGCCTCGAGGAGCTCGGCCTCACCTAGCGACCCGGTCCGAAGGACCCGGAGCCGCCCTTCGGTCGCGTCCACTACGGTCGAGGGGTCTCCCTCGAGCGGTTCGTCCTGGCACAGGTACACGGCCACGCGCGCGCCGAAGGCGCGCGCGAGGCCGTCGCACTCTCGGGGGGTCGCCTCGCCGCTCCGGTTGGCGCTCGTGACCGCGAGCGGACCGGTGATCGCCAGCACGGCGAGCACGAGCGGGTGGTGCGGCACACGCAGTCCGATCGTTCGCGCATCGCTGCCCAGGTCCCATCCACGGCTTGCCTCGGTCCGGGAAAGGACCAGGGTCAACGGCCCGGGCCAGAACCTCGCGGCCAGCGCGGCGGCCCGATCGTCGAACGCCGCGAGCTCGTGAGCTGCGGCGGAGGAGGGCACGAGGACGGCGATCGCCAGGTCACGCGGGCGGCCTTTGGCGTCGAACAGCGCCCCGGTTGCCGCCGGATCATCGGCTCTGGTTCCGATCCCGTACACCGTGTCCGTCGGGATGACGATGAGCCGCCCGTTCAGCGCGGCCGCGGCGGCGTCACCTATGGGATCGCTCACCGCATACCCTCACGACGCCGGCATCGGTCACTGCCGGCGTCCCACGACGATCCGATCGCGGCCGGTCAGGTCGGGCACGATCCGCACGTCCTCGTAGGAACGCTCGATGAACTTCGCCACCTCGGGACCCTGCTCCGCGCCGATCTCGACGACCAGCGCCCCGCCCGGGCGCAGCCATCCGACGGCCTCGGCGGCCAGCCGCTCGTGGAGACGGGTCCCGCCGACGAGCGCGAGGGGAGGATCCGCCCGGACATCGACTGGCAGGTCCTCGTATTCGGCGGCGGTCACGTACGGCGGATTGCTCACCACGAGGTCGACTTCCCCCCGGAGCTCGATCGGCAGCGGTTCGAGCAGATCGCCCGAGAGCACCGTGATGCTCAGGCCGAGGCGCGCCCCGTTCTCCCGCGCGAGCTCGACGGCCTCGGCCGACAGGTCGGTGGCGAAGACGCGTGATCCCGACCTCTCGTCGGCGATGGCCAAGGCCACGGCTCCCGTCCCCGTTCCCACGTCCACGACCACCGATTCCCGTCGTTCACCCAGCCACTCCAGAGCCACGTCGACGAGCACCTCCGTCTCCGGCCGAGGGATGAACACGCCCGGACGCACCGTCACCGTGATCCGGCGGAACGCCTGCTCGCCGGTGATGTGTTGCAGCGGGGTCCCGGCGCACCGCTGACAGAGTGCCCGGCCGAACGTCCGGGCCTCGGATGTCGACAGCCCGTCGGTCCGCACGTACAGACCGGCCCGGTCGGTCGAGAGGATCGTCATCATCAGCGCCTCGGCGGAATCCCGGGCGTCGTCGACACCATGCCGCTCCAGGTAGGCCGTGGCTCGGGTCAGGACCTCGGACGGTCGCATCGGATCACCCCCGCCCGTCGCCGCCGAGTTGTTCCGCTCGTTCAGCCGCCAGGAGCGCGTCGACGAACTCGTCGATGTCCCCTTCCAGGACGTCGTGGAGCCGGTGGACGGTGAGCTTGATCCGGTGGTCGGTCACCCGGTTCTCGGGGAAGTTGTACGTGCGGATCTTCTCGGCCCGTTCCCCCGTCCCCACCTGGGCTCGTCGTACCGCGGCCTCCTTCTGCTGGGCTTCCTCCTGGGCACGGCTGAGGAGCCGGGCCCGCAGATAGCGCATGGCCTTCTCCCGGTTCTGGAGCTGGGAGCGCTCCTCCTGTGTGGCGACGACGATGCCGGTCGGCAGGTGGGTGATGCGAACGGCGGAGTCTGTCGTGTTCACGGATTGCCCGCCGGGGCCCGAGGAACGGTACACGTCGATCTTCAGGTCCTCAGGCCGGATCTGGAGGTCGACCTCCTCCGCCTCAGGGAGGACCGCCACCGTGGCCGTGGAGGTGTGGATCCGGCCGCCGGACTCGGTCACCGGGACGCGCTGGACCCGGTGCACGCCGGACTCGCGCTTCAGCCGTGAATAGGCAGCCTTCCCCTTGACCTCCAAGACCACTTCCTTGAACCCGCCGAGGTCCGAGGGCGAGGCCGACAGGACCTCGGCCTTCCACCCGTGCCGCTCGGCGAAGTGGCGGTACATCTCGAACAGCTCACCGGCCCACAGCGCCGCTTCCTGCCCGCCCGCGCCGGCTCTGATCTCGACGATCACGTCCCGCTCATCGTTCGGGTCCTTGGGGACGAGCAGCTGTTCCAGGAGGGCCTGGAGGGACGTCGCCTTGCTTTCGGCGGCCTCGGCCTCCCCCCGCAGGTACGCGGCCATCTCCGGATCCTGCTCCGAGGCGGCCATGGCCCCGGCCTCTTCAGCCTGGCGCCGGGCTTCCTTGTACTCGCGGTACGGACCGACGATCTCCCCGAGCTCGGCGAGGTCCTTCCCCAACCGGCGCAGGCGGTCGCGATCGGCGGCCACGTCGGGCGAGGCCATCTGCTCCGAAAGCTGGTCGTAGCGCCGCTCGACGTCCGACAGGCGTGCCTCGAGATCCATGCAGTCGATTATCCGAAACGGGAGGGGGCGGGCGGGCGCCCGCCCCCTCGTTCAGTCGTCCTCGTCGTCCCAGCCGAGATCGAGGGGGGGGATCTCGGGGAACGTGAGGTCAACCGTCTCGGAGGAGGTGAAGAGCTCTTCGGCCTGCGGCTGCGGAGGCGGTTCGCCCTGAGCACGCTCCTTCATCGTCGGCTCGGCCCAGCCGGCCCACGTGTCGGCGATGGGCGGGGGCCGGCCCGGCTCGGCATCCGGGATCTCCCGGACGTCGTCGCCTGCATCGGGGCGTTCGATGGTGTCTTCGAGCTCCTTGGCCACGCCGATCACGCGTTCCTGCATCTGCGACAGCTGCTGGACGAGCTCGTCGCGTCGGGTCGACAGGCCGGCGATGGTCCGGTCGGCTCGCTCCCGGGCTCTTCGAAGGTGCCGCTCGGCCTCGGCTCGCGCCTCCTCCGCCCGGGTCTGCGCATCGAGCCGCACTCGGTCGGCCTCGGCGCGCGCCTCGCGCAGGACCCGATCGGACTCCTCGCCGGCCTCGCGCCGGATCCGGGCCGCCTCCTGATCGGCCGAGCGGAGCAGGTCGCTCACCCGACTGGCCAATTTGTCGTACGGATCGACCCAGGACGCCTGGGCATGCAGGGCAGACTCGGCCTCCAGCTGGGCTTCCTGGACCATCGCCGCCATGTCCTGGACCTGCATGGCCAGCTGCTCCAGGTAGTCGCGAACCTGGTCGGGGTCGTATCCGCGTCGCGTGGTCACGAACTCGCGGCGGCGGATGTGCTCCGGCGTCAGCAGGACGGGGAGATCGAGCTCGGCCGGGGACATGACAGCCTCCTGATCGCTTCGATTCGGGCGGACCGCGGAGAAGACTCTAGGGCTATGGGCCGCCGATTCAACGACCTGGCCAGATGTCCCGCCGAGGGCCCTCAGGCTTCCGTGGCCGGGAGTTGCGCTTCACGGCGCAACACCTCGTTGAACGAGGCGATGGCCACCTCGATCTCCTCCCGGTCCGGGGGCTTCGTCGTGATCTTCTGAAGCCACAGTCCGGGAGCCATCACGGCCCGCATGACCAGTGAGCGCTCGTGCCGGGCGCCCAGGCGGAGCACCTCGAACGCGAGCCCGGCGATGACGGGGATGGCAAGGATGCGGGAGCCGATCCGCCACCAGAGGCCGGGGTTGCCGAACACCGCGAACACCAGGATCGCGACCACCATGACGATCAGCAGAAAATTCGTGCCGCACCGGGGGTGAAGCGTGGAGTACCGGTCCACGTTCTCGGGGACGAGCGTCTCGTCGTGCTCGAAGGTGGCGATGGTCTTGTGCTCCGCCCCGTGGTACTCGAAGACCCGACGGATCTCCTTGGCCCGCCCGATCAACACGAGGTATCCCAGGAACAGGGCCACCCGGAACAGTCCCTCCAGCACATTGACCAGGAAGCTCGAGTCGACGCGATGGCCTACCCACCGGAAGGCGATGGCGGGACCCACGACGAAGATGCCGACGAACAGCACGACGGCCACCGCCATCGACAGCGCCATCTGTCGCGACGACAGGTGCACGTCCTCGGGTGAGGACTCGTTCGCCGAGATGGACAGGGCCTTTACCCCGATGGCCAGGGCCTGGCCCAGGGCGATGATCCCTCGGAAGAATGGCTGGCGAAGGATCCGGAACCGCCGGGCGATGGAGTGGACATCGTGCGACTCGATGTGGATCGATCGATCCGGCCTGCGAATGGCCACGGCCCACACGTCGCGGCCACGCATCATGACGCCCTCCATGACGGCTTGACCGCCATAGAAGTGGTGGGCAGCGGGGCGATCGTTGCCCATCCTCGACGTGGGGATCAGGACTGCGGTACGGACCGTTGCCCGTAGCGGCGCTGGAACCGCTCCACGCGCCCTCCGGTGTCGACCAGCTTCTGCTTCCCCGTGTAGAAGGGGTGGCAGTTCGAGCAGATCTCGACCCGAAGCTCCGGCTTGGTGGAACGCGTGGTGAACGTGTTCCCGCAGGAACAGCGCACCGTGGCCATGACGTATTCGGGGTGGATTCCCTGCTTCATTCGGTTCCTCGTCTCCTCATGGTGGGTTCGGCCGGCAAGCTTACGATGCCGGCGCCTTGGCGATCTCCCTCAGGAACTGCTCGTTGGACTTGGTTGCCCGGATCTTGTCCACCAGGAGCTCGAGCGCGGCGCCCGGCTCCAGCGCATGGAGGACCCGGCGGAGCCGCCACACCAGGGCCAGCTCCTCCTGAGGCATCAGCAGCTCCTCCTTGCGGGTGCTGGAGGCTTCGACGTTGATGGCCGGAAAGATCCGCTTCTCGGCCAGCGTACGGTCCAGTCGGATCTCCATGTTCCCGGTGCCCTTGAACTCCTCGAAGATGCCCTCGTCCATCCGGGATCCCGTCTCGACGAGTGCGCTCGCGATGATGGTGAGCGATCCGCCCTCCTCGATGTTGCGAGCGGCGCCGAAGAATCGCCTCGGCGGGTACAGCGCGGTCGAGTCGATCCCGCCCGACAGGATCTTGCCCGATGCCGGCGCGGCCAGGTTGTAGGCCCGCGCCAGCCGGGTGATCGAGTCCAGGATGATGGCCACGTCGTTGCCCATCTCGGCCAGGCGCTTGGCCCTCTCCAAGACGAGCTCGGTCACCTGGATGTGCTGGTCCGGCGGCTTGTCGAAGGTCGAGTAGACGACCTCGGCGGCCTGGACCGTCCGCTGCCAGTCGGTGACCTCCTCGGGCCGCTCGTCCACCAGCAGCACGATCACGTGGGTCTCCGGATTGGAGGTCAAGATCCCGTTCGCGATGTTCTTCAGCACGGTGGTCTTGCCCGCCTTGGGTGGCGAGACCACCATCCCCCGCTGACCCTTCCCGATCGGCGCGACCATGTCGATGATCCTCGCGGTCACATCGGTCGGCGAGCTCTCCAGGCGGAACCGCTCATGAGGGAAGAGTGGGGTGAGCTTCTCGAAGACCGGCCGCTGCTTGGCCGTCTCGGGATCGACTCCGTTGACGCTCTCGATCTGGAGCAGCGCGAAGTACTTCTCGCTGTCCTTGGGCTGGCGGACCTTGCCCATGACCACGTCGCCCTTGCGGAGCATGAATCTGCGGACCTGCGACAGCGACACGTAAATGTCCTCGGACCCCGGCAGATACCCGGACGTCCGAAGGAATCCGTAGCCCTCCGGCAGGACGTCCAGCAGACCCGTGGCCGTAGGGGCGGTGGCGATCTCCTCCTCCCGCGCCTCCACCTCGCGCTGGCGGCGTTCCTCTCGGAACCGTCGCCGCTCTTCGCGAGACAGGCGTCGCCGGCCCCCATCGGGTCCGGGCCTTCCCTCCTGTCCCGGCCTTCCTTCCGGTCTGGGCCGTACTTCCGACCCCGGCCTGCCCTCAGGGCGTCCGCCCGGCTCGCGACCCTCACGCGGCTCCGTGCTGATGGGAGCCGCCACGGACTCGCCGTTGTCGGAGCCCAGGGTCCCTTGCTCGGCGGGGGAGATCGGGGCCTCCGTCGAGACCTCCGTCGAAGCCACCACCGGCGCCTCCGCCGGGCTCTGCGCCGGCCGCGGCGGGGACGGGTCCGTGTCTCGCCCGGCGTGACCATCCTGGCCCGCGGCCAGGATGGCCGCGATCAGCTCCGCCTTCTTCAGTTTCTGATGACCCCCGATTCCCAGGCCGGCGGCGATCGTGTGTAGCTCCGACGCGACCTTTCCCTCGAGGACGCTCTTTTCCATCGTTTCGGGTGCCAACTAGGCTCCTCCCTTCAGATTCCGCTGAAGGGCTTGCCAGTCCTGCGCGAACTTCTGCAAGCCCACATCGGTCAGCGGATGTTTCACCAACTTGACGAACACGTCGAACGGCATGGTCGCGATATCCGCGCCGGCGATGGCCGACTCAACCACATGCATCGGGTGACGGAGCGACGCTGCGAGGACGTTCGTATCGTAGCCCTGGATGTCATAGATCTCGCAGATCTGCCGCAGGGCATGCATCCCGTCGGAGGCCGCGTCGTCGATCCGTCCCAGGAACGGCGAGACGATGTATGCCCCGATCTCGGCGGCCAGGATGGCCTGCCCCGGGGAAAACACCAGTGTCACGTTGATCCGGATGCCGTCGGCGACGAGTCGCTTGCCCGCCTCCAGGCCGTCGGGGGTCATGGGGACCTTCACCACGGCGTTGGGGCCCATCTGGGCCAGGTGCAGCCCCTGCTTGTACATCGGATCGGCGTCGGGCTCGGTGGTCTCCAGGGACACGTCCCCGTCCACCTCCGCCAGGATCTCCTTCCACAGGGCCTCGGGGTCCTCGTGCTCCTTGCTCACGAGGGTGGGGTTGGTCGTGATGCCGGACAGGACCCCCCACCGGTTGATCTCTCGGATCTCTTCGAGGTTCGCCGTATCAAGAAATAGCCTCATGTGCTCCTTCCCTTCCGAGAGCCGGGCGAACGCGCTCCCCGTCACGCGGTGCGGACCCGGTCATGCGCTCGGTCACCGTCTCCATGACCAGGTCGATGACTGCCGCCAGGGCCTGATCGAAGTTGTAGTTGGGGATGACCGGCACGCCGTGCGACAGCGCTTGGCTCTTGATGTAGCGCTGGACCCGGCGGATCTTGTCGAACCCCTCCATGTACTTCGTCGCTGGACGCCCGGCATGATCCGCCGACCGGGCCAGGAAGTGGTTGCGATGCATCGCCTCGTCCTCAACCGTCACGATGACCGGCATGGCCATGACCCGGCCACCCCGGGAGTCGAGATCCACGAAGCCCGGGACCACGTGAGCACCTTCGATGATCATGCTCATGCCCTCGACGGCCGCCCGCTCGAGTAGGGCATCGACACCGATCGACACCGCCGACACCTGCTCCCGGAACCCCACCACGACGGCGTCCTTGGTCGGTGGTTCCCGTAGGGCGTCGCCCGCCTCGAACGACGACTTGTACAGGGCCGGCATGAGCTCCCTGGAGAACACCCCCCGCATGACTTCGCGCACGGCATCGGTGGCCACCACCCGGACGATTCCCAGGCGCGTCGCGAGCTGGGTGGCGATGGTGGACTTCCCCACACCGGTGGCCCCTCCGATCAGCACGATCAATGGGATATCCAGGGCGTCGACCTCGCGCCATCGGATGTAGTTCTTCGCGTAGCGCTCGCCGGCTAGGTCCTCGATCACCGGAACGGCGATCCGGTCGAGCTCCTCGGTGGTGACCGAAGGTGACCCCAGCTCGCGGAGGCGTTCCTCGATGGCCTCCGCGACCTGGTACGACCGCCACGGCGACAGGCCGGTCACCATCACCTGGGATGCCATCAATCCCTTGGAGTAGGGAAGGCCGGCCTCCCTGTCGGAGATGAGGATGGGCTGGTTCTTGTTGTCCTTGGTCATCGCGCCTCGTGCCGCTTCACCGCGAGATCCATCGTCTCCGCCAGCAGGTCGGGGAGGTTGGTCCCGGCGTCGACCGCCAGGGGTCGGTTGTCCACGAAGACCACCGTGGCCCCTCGTGCCGTGGCCCGCTCGCAGGCCACGTCCACGGCCGCCGCCTTCAGCTCCGTGAGGAGCACCTCGTACGCCTCTGCCCTCTCCAGGTCCTCCATCAACCCCGACCGGTCGGCCAGGCGGGCGCTCCAACCCACCACCCTGCATCCGAAGCCCGCCTCCAGGGAAGCCACCTGCTTCGCTGCGACTGCCTGGGGTGCGGTGGTGGTGAAGAACGCCTCCTTGCCTCGCACGTCGCCCAGCGGAACCGGTTGGAAGTCCGTCACGACGACCCGGGCATCACCGCGGATTCGCTGGACGTGGGATGTCAGGGCGAGGAGGTTCTCGGGCCCAGTGATCGGGCTCCCTCCCATTGTAAGCACCACCAAGTCCGATAGCAACAGTCGATAGGGACCCAGGTAGCCGCCCAGGTATTCCGGTGGCGCCGAGACCGGGACGGCCAGGATCCCGGCGTCCCACGGCACGGGGGGAACGGCCGAGCCGCTCCCCTCCAGGACGACCAGGCCCGCGCCGAGGTTCACGGCAAGCTCGGCCGCCTCCCGCACGTTCGAGGCGAACGGGGCCCCGGCCATCCCCCCGCCGGCCCGCCGGGCCCCGATCGTCGTGACGCCAGACGTGACGGCATCCTCGAGGTAGTCGGATGCGGCGTGCTCACCGCGTCGGACCAGATCGAGGAGCCCGTCCAGCGTGACCGTCCCGGCCCGGGCGACCTGGGGCTCCGGTGGACCCCCGCGGCCCATGGCCACCACGATGGGATTGCGACCCATCGCCTCGGCCACTCGAGCGACCTCGCCGCCGATCGCCGTCTTGCCCGTCCGTTTCCCCGTTCCGATCACGGCGACGGTGGGACACCGGAG
>DATDKZ010000059.1:0-3093 GCA_036519575.1 Actinomycetota bacterium
CCGGTAGTACCCGAGCCAGATCGGTCCGGACGGGATCGGGGCTCCCTCGGTGTCGACGCCGTCGTTGTAGACACCGCAGTAGTCGTTCGACGAACCAAGGATCACATCGGTATTCCGTGGGTCGACACCGACGGCCGGCTCGTTCTGACGACCCTTCGAGTGCGAACACTCTTGGATCGTGGCGTCCTGGGCTTCGTAACTGGCGTCGCCCGTCGCGATCAGATATGACGTTACGTATCCCGGATCGCTCGCGTCATGCGTCAGTCGCCGGTCCGTTGCCGGTGTAGAAGCGGAGGCCGTCACTGCAAGCGTAGAGAACAGGGCGGCCGCGAGCACGACCGCGATGGTGCGCGATGCCATTCGCATGGATCCCTCCCGAAAAGTCTGCTGTGTCCCTCTTGGCCGATACGAGGTGGTGGTATACGGCCCTTTCCATTGGGGCCCCCACGGGGTGAGCCCGCGTGGGGCCTAGCTCTGCACGGATACACGATTCTTCCCCCTTGCTCCTCGTAGCGCCTCAGCCACTTGTAGTACGCCTGGCGCGTGATTCCGTAGTACCGGCGGGTCTTGGAGACATTGTCGGTGACCTCTTGAGCGTGGCCATGAGGCGGACGGACGTGAACCAGCCGAACGGCGCACTACTCGCTCCCCCGATGTCCCGTCTCCCGTTCCGCGGCCTTCGAGGACCGATCGCAACCTATTCGGCCGCCCACGGCGTCAGCAGGTCGACGGCGTGGCGCCGGCTGAAGGCTTCCTGATCGAAGGGCGGGCCAGGCGGGAGCGGAGAGGAAAACGCCCGCGGTTCGCGCGGCTCGCGATACGGCATGGCGCCTTGCTTCGCTCCCCTCGTTGGAGGAAAAGCGGTGTCGCGTCGAGTACATCCTTCATGACGAAGCCAAACCCTGCAGGGGTCGGAAACTCCGATTCTCTTCCAGCTCGCCGATCCGTAGCATGCGCGGATGCTGTTCCTCCTCTCCCGTATCGCCCGCGCGTTGGGTCGCCTCCTGGCACGCTCGGGGGACGAGGGCTCCAAGGACATCGAGATCCTTGTACTCCGTCACCAGCTGAAGGTGCTTCGCCGACAGATCGGCCGTCCGAGGCTTCGCCCGGTGGACCGGACGCTTCTCGCCGTTGCGGCCAGTACGCTTCCGAGGGACCGCTGGGCATCGTTCATGGTCGAGCTCCAGACGCTTCTGCGGTGGCACCGTGAGCTCGTGAAGAGGAAGTGGACTCACCCGTCAAAGCGCACCGGTCGCCCGTCGATGGATCCCGAGATCTGTGAGTTATCTGCCGCATGGCAAGGGAGAACCCACGGTGGGGTGCATGAGGATCCAAAGAGAGCTCCGCGGGCTCGGCAAACGGGTCGGTGTAACGACGATCCGTTCGCTCCTTCGCCGGTCAGGACTCGGGCCCGCTCCCCGAAGGAACGGCCCGAGCTGGTCGGGGTTCCTGCGCGCTCAGGCAGAAGGGATCCTCGCTGCGACTTCTTCACGGTGGAGACCGTCTTCCTGAAGAAGACGGCCTACGTTCTGTTCTTCATCGAGATCGGCACCCGAAGGGTGCACGTCACCGGCGCCACCACCAACCCGGACGGCGCCTTCGTCACCCAGCAGGCGAGGGACCTCGCCTTCGATCTTGACGATGCCACGACGCAGATGCGCTTCCTCGTCCGCGACCGCGATCAGAAGTTCACCCGCTCCTTCGACGAGGTGTTCAGGACCGAAGGGGCCCGGGTGATCCTCACCCCGGTCCGATCCCCAAAGGCCAACGCCTTCGCTGAGCGATGGGTGAGAACGGTCCGAGCTGAGCTCCTCGACTGGACGCTCGTCCTTCACCGGCGGCATTATCGCGTCTTGGCCACCCATGTCTGCCACTACAACTCCCACCGTCCCCATTGCGGGCTCGATCTGACTGCTTCGAACGCGCGTCTCCTCCACCCATCGGCAGCTCGCACCGAAGACGTCCGTCGGCGAGACGTCCTCACCGGCCTCATCCACGAGTACCACGCGGCCGCTGCATGATGAACCGGCGTTTTGGTACCCCTCAGGGGGCTACGAGAACTGGATGAACATGATGTCCGACGTCTTGGCGATGCTCCGGGCAAGCGTCCCGTTGGTGCCTCATAGGCGCATGGCTCTAGCCAAGAGCCTCAGGCGGATGCGCACCAGCGACCTGCATGGAGACTACTTTGAGTTTGGTCTGTACCGGGGGTCTAGCTTCTCTGCGGCGCAGAGGCTCGCCCGGCGCTACCGACTCGTGCCCGAGATGCGTTTCTTCGGATTCGATTCATTCCAGGGACTTCCTGAGCCAGCTGGCGTCGACGTAGCAGGCGAGTTTCGAAAAGGGGACTACGCCTGTTCCCGCGCCGAGGTCACCGCGACGTTGGAGAAGCGTGGAGTCGACTGGGCACGCATCCACCTGGTTGAGGGCTGGTATGACCAATCGCTAACCACGAAGCTCAAAAGCACCCTCGCACTCGGACAGGTCGGGGTAGCCCTCGTGGATTGTGATTTGTATGAATCCACCGTACACGTCTTGCGGTTCCTGGCGAGCCTGATGCAAGAGGGATCCATCCTCCTCTTCGACGACTGGAACTGTTTCGACCGATCCGATCAGAGGGGAGAACGCCGAGCATTTCGCGAGTTCCTCGTGGAGAATCCCCAGTTCGCCGCAGAGAAATGGATCAGCTTCGGCCGACGTGGGCAAGCCTTCGTCCTACACGAGCAGTTAGCCTGAAGGGTTCAACAATCCGGATCACGCTGCCCAGCGATACTCGTGGATCAGGCCGCCGAGCACGTCCCGTCGTTCGACCGGCGTTCGGATGGCCCCCCGGATCTGCGGTGCTCGGTCGCGGGCGGGTACTCCCAAGCCCAGCCCCCGATGTGGTCTCTCCTTCATGTAATGAGCGACGTAAGTCTGGAGCACTCGTTCGAAATGCCGACGACCGTAGATCAGGACGTGGTCGAGGCACTCTCGGCGCAGGGTCCCGACGAACCGCTCCGCGAATGCGTTCGCCCGAGGTGCGCGGATAGGCGTTCGGATGATGCGGACGCCCTCGGTGCGGAGCACCTCGTCGAACGGACCCGAGAACTT
>DATDKZ010000060.1:0-2778 GCA_036519575.1 Actinomycetota bacterium
CCGCTCGTCGAACTCCGGCATGTAGGTGACCGTGTTGCCGTCGATCTCCCCACCCGGAGCCTGCAGCACCTCACCGGGGAACGTGATCGCGATCCTGATGTCCGCGCTCTCGAAGACTTGCGCGCCGCCGGTGCCGGCGAGCGGCCCGGTGACGCCGGACAGAGCTCTCGATAGGTCGAGGACGCCGGTCACCACGAACGTGTCCCCCTGGCGCGCGATCCGCAGCGAGTCGGCACCGGCCCCGCTCGTCGGGCCCGAGCCCCCCGTCCCGCCCGAAGCCCCCACGGTCCCGCCCGAGTTGAACTCCTCGATCGGGACGTCCTCGAGGATGACCTGCCGGCCGGCGAACTCGCCGTCGTCGAAGGGCTCGACCGTGACCCCGGGGGCGCTGCTCGGGAACGGGGCATCGCTGCCGAGCAGGTCCTCGACGTTCTGTCCGGTGAGATCGACCAGCTCCTTCTGGATGCCGAACTCGATGGTCCCGCTCACCGTGTTGTCGGAGTTGATCCCGAGGTTCATGTTCAGCTTGATGCACCCCGTCATCAGGAAGACCAGCGCCACGAACGCGCCGATCCGCCCGGCGGTGCGGGCACGTCGGGACGTCCTCGGACCCCCTGTCGTCGGCATCTCGGGGAGACTACCCCGGCCACGCGGGCGGGCGAGCGGTCTCACGAGGAGAGGGCGCCCACCACCTGCTCCTCGAGGTAGGAGAGGTAGCGGTAGAGCTCGTAGGCGCGCTCGGCCTCGGGATCGGCGGCGAAGTCCGCGACCGTCGCCTCCTCGGTGACCGCGAGCCGGACCCCGAGCACCAGCCGGACGTCGTTCAGCGCGGCGAGCCATGCGAGCAGCTCGTCCTCGGTGACGTGGTCGGATCGCAGGGTCCGCTCCATCGTGTCGATCGCCGCCAGCCGCTGCTCGAGCAGCTCGTCGTGCGTGATGTCGTCGAACTCGGCGGATGCCTCTTCGTCGTCGGTGAAGGCCTTCGGGTACAGCCGCTGCAGCGCCGGATCGGCGGCATCGCCGTCGACGAGCAGCGCGCGCAGCATCTCCGGGATGGTGCCGAGGACCTCGCGCTCCGCCGTCGGGATCCGAAGATCGAACCCGCCTCGACGCGACCGCCTGACGGGCGCTCCCCGCACTCAGCGGTCCTTCTGCATCGTGGCCCACAGCCCGTGCGCGTGCAGGCGCGACACGTCGAACTCACATCGCTCGCGGGGACCGGTGGAGACGACGGCTCGACCCTTCTGGTGCACGTCGAGCATCAGCCTGGTGGCCTTCTCCCTCGGGTAGCCGAACAGCTTCTGGAACACGTACACGACGTAAGACATCAGGTTGATCGGATCGTTCCAGACGATCACGATCCAGGGCACGTCCGGGACCACCACTTCGTCGCCCACCGGGCGTTCGGTCTCGACCGGGGCGGTCTGCGCCATGCCGTCAGGGTACGCGCACCCATCGCAGATGGGTCCTCGCTTGCTCCGCTTCGCGATCGACGATCCCGCAGTGACCGAAGCCCGGCTCCGAAGACGCTTGGGGGAAGAGCCGGGCCTCGGCGCCACCCGCGCCGAGAGGCGGGGGCGTTCTAGGTCGCGGTCACGGCAACCTCGTTCGACCCGACCGATCCGCCCGGGACGGCGTCCGACCACAGCTTGATCCTGGTGACCGGCTCCGACGTGGCCGCCGCCGGCGCCGAGATCGGCGCCAGTCCGGCGATCACCCCCACCGCGGCAGCTGGAGCTCTGCGCACCATGCGGTGGCCCCTTCGAGTGTGGGAGTCTCCCGAAGGGAATCGGCATCCGGGGCCGCGAAACTTGAAGGCGGATCCGGGCTTCACGTTGCGGGGGAACGCCGGACGGGCCGTTCGAACCTTCCGACGAGCGCCACGATGCCGGCGAGCACCAACGCCGAGAGCCCGATGAACACGGGACGGAGCCACCACCAGGCGGCGGTGCTGTCCTGCTGGTGCCCTACGCCCAACGGCCACAGGGCGAGCAGGACGACGAAGTACGCCGTCATGTGCCACAGGAACAGCGTCATGATCACGCCGTTCAGGAAGATCGTCGCCTTCCAGGGACGCGGGCGTTGCAGCCAGCGGGTGAGCGTCGGTCGGAGGAGCATGACGGCGCCGATCGACCAGATATCCGCCAGCAGGAAGCAGACGGTGGGCGGGTAGGCGTTCGACACGAGCTCCTCGTCGGTGCCGAGGAGGCTCTTCGGGTAATGCCCGATGCCCGGGAACCAGTGGAACCGAGCCGACCCGAACCGCTCGAACACCCACGACGTGGTCATCAGGACGAGACCACTGAGGCCCACGACCACCATCGCCCAGAACACCTTGCGTGGCAGCCGTCCGAAGGTCCCGTCCGCGTTGAAATGCCCGAGCTGGTGCGGGAGGAGCAGCACGAACGCCACGTTCAGGTAGCGGAGCAGGTGGAGATCGGCGCCGAAACCGACGAGGTCGACGACGATCGCTCCGACCGCCATGACGGCCGGCACCCACCAGCGGAACCTGCGGTGCAGCCAGATCGTCGCCGGTGCGATGCACACCACCACCAGGTAGAAGCCCACGAACCACAAGGGCCCGAACGGCAGCGTCGCCGCCGGCGGATACATGCCGCGGAGCAACCGCGTCTCGCCCACGAGCCGTGGCCCCGCCGCTCCGCCCACGTCGGACACGTGGAGCGCCACCTGCACGATCAGCCAGAACCCGAGGAACACGAGCGATGGACGCAACAGGCGCTCCAGGCGGCTCCGCACGAACGCCGAGGTCGGTTCGCC
>DATDKZ010000061.1:0-6176 GCA_036519575.1 Actinomycetota bacterium
TCGGGCAGCGTGAGCGGCCCGTTCGAGCGGCAGGTACTGGCCCACGACAGGGTTCGGTTCGTCGGCGAGGCCATCGCGGTGGTCCTGGCCGAATCGCTGGGGCAAGCCCAGGACGCTGCCGAGGGCGTCCAGGTCGAGTACCAGCCGCTGCCTGCGGTAGTGGGATCCGAGGCGGCCCTGGCCGACGGGGCACCGCTCCTGTTCCCCGAAGCGGGATCGAACCTCGCCGACGGGTTCGATACCGAGTGGGAGGCCGACGTGCTTGGGGGGGCCGACGTGGTGGTCCGGGCCCGCTTCCAGAACCACCGGGTCGCGCCGGTCCCCATGGAGACGAACGCCATCCTTGTCGTGCCCGAGGGCGACGGCCGACTGACCGTCTGGGTCTCCACCCAGGCGCCGTTCGACATCCGAAGCGACCTGGCCGAGTGGCTCGGCCTGTCGAAAGACCGGGTCCGCGTCATCGCACCCGACGTCGGTGGCGGATTCGGGGCCAAGCTGGCCGTGTATCCCGAGTATCTGGTCTGCGCGGCCGCCGCGGTTCGCCTCGGCCGGCCCGTTCGGTGGAAGGAGACCCGCTCGGAGAGCATGGTGAACATGACGCACGGCCGAGGGCAGGTCCACGACGTCGAGCTCGGGGCCAGACGCGACGGGACGGTCGTCGGCCTTCGCGTGGATATCCTGGCCGACATGGGGGCCTACCCCATGGCCACCTACCTCCCCCCGACCACGCAGATGATGCTGTCGGGCGCGTACCGGATCCCCCGGATCGCGTGCCGGGTGCGATCGGTGGTGACGAACGCGACACCCGTCGGGCCTTACCGGGGAGCCGGCCGCCCCGAGGCCACGGCCCTCCTCGAGCGCAGCATGAACCTGTTGGCCTTGGAGCTCGGGCTCGATCCTGCCGAGATCCGTCGCCGCAACCTGATCCCGGCCGATGCGTTTCCCCACACAACTGCCGTGGGGACCACGTACGACGTCGGCGACTATGGGCGGGCGCTCGACCGCGCCCTGCGAGTGAGCGGGTACGAGCGATTGCGGGAGGAGCAGGCCGCGCGGCGAGGCCGTGGGGACAGGATCCAGCTGGGGATCGGCCTCAGCACGTACGTCGAGATCACCGGGTTCGCCCGAGAGTTCGGCTCGGTCGAGGTGCATCTGGACGGCTCGGTCACCGTGCTCACCGGCATCTCCCCCCATGGGCAGGGCCACGAGACCTCGCTTGCCCAGATCGCGTCAGGCGTCCTGGGCATCCCGATGGACCGCGTCCGGGTGGTGCATTCCGACACGGGGGTGGTGCCGAGCGGTGAGGGCACCTACGGGTCACGGTCGCTCCAGATCGGGGGCTCGGCCGTGTGGAACGCGAGCCAGGCCGTCATGGAAAAGGGCGCCCTTGTGGCCGCGCACCTCCTCGAGGTAGGGAAGGAGGACATCGTCCAGCATGAGGATGGCCGGATCGGCGTCGCCGGGGCACCCGACCGGGCGTTCACGTGGAGTGAGCTCGCCACGGCTGCGACCGAGCCTCTCCGCCTTCCAAATGGCCTGGATCCGGGGCTCTCCGCGTCGGGCAGATTCAAGCAGCGAGGGTCGACGTTCCCCTTTGGCGCGCATGTCGCGGTGGTCGAGGTGGACCTGGAGACCGGGGGCGTCCGCCCGGTGCGGCACGTGGCCGTCGACGACTGTGGCCGCATCTTGAACCCGATGCTCGTCGAGGGCCAGATCCACGGCGGCCTGGCTCAGGGGATCGCCCAAGCCCTGTACGAGTCCGTGGAGTTCGACGAGCTCGGGACCCCGCTCACCTCCAACCTCGCTTCGTACCTGATGCCCAGCGCCGCGGAGCTTCCAGGGTTCGCCTGCTCCCAGACCGAGACCCCGACCCCGCTCAACCCCCTGGGGGCCAAGGGCATCGGCGAGGCGGCGACGGTCGGCTCGGCCCCCGCCGTCCAGAACGCGGTGGTGGACGCCCTGTCACATCTCGGCGTGCGTCACATCGACATGCCCTGTTCGCCAGAACGGGTGTGGAGGGCCATCAGGGGGGCATCCGGCCGGGCCGACTAGCCATCTTTGTCTAGACCACCACTCCAGAAGTCGGGTGCTTTCAGCCGAAAACCATTTCAGATGTCCAAGCACTCCAATCGCGGAGCCCTCCCGGCCATGCTCGTGCTTGGGGTCGTCATCGGCGCCAGCCTGGCGATGGCCGGCCCTTCACGGCCGGCCGCCGTGCTCTCGGTTGGCTCGCCACTCACCGTGGCCGATGAGACAGCGGGATCACCTCGCGCCACCAAACCTCATGCGTGTGCCCAATCCATCGAAGCCCTGGCTCACCGGGACCACGACCTCACACAGGCCATCGCTGGGGTACTGGCGAAGTGCAAGGAGAACCCGCAGGCCCCCGCGCTGGTGAACGCGCTGCTCAATCGGCCTGGGAACGCCCAGACTGGTGGTGGCGACCCGTCCGCAACCGATGCGGCCGCGGGGGCAGGTGGGTCGGGGGGAACGGCCTCGGCCGGAACAGGAGGAACGGGCGGAACCGGTGGAACCGCCGGATCCGGCTCCGGGGGGTCAGGCGGATCGGGCTCGACAAGCTCGGGGGGGTCGGGCGGCGGAGGCGGCTCCGGAGGATCCGGCTCCACCGGGGCCGACGGTTCCGGCTCCACGACCGGCGGGAAGGACAACAACGGCAAGGCCAAGGGTCAGTTCGACGGGAAGGGCAACAACGGCTGAGGACGTGATCTAGCCCTCCGTGACCGGTTCGCCGGTCCGGGCCAGACGTTCGATCAGATCGGCCGCCCTGATCGTTCCGGGGCTGCTCTGCAGCCCGGCAGAGAAGCGAGACAGCTCCGAGGTCAGCCACTCGTTCGCGAGCAGCCGGTCGATGGCGCCCGTCAGCTCCTCGTCCTGGAAATCGTATGTCGACAGCCGCACGCCCAGTCCGAGCTCGCCGGCCCGCTGGGCGTTGTCGTATTGATCCCAGAACAGAGGAAGGACGACCATCGGCTTCCCGAAGTACCAGCACTCGGTGACCGTGTTGTTCCCTCCGTGGGTGATGACCAGGTCGACCTGCGGCAGGATGGCCGGCTGGGGGAGGAACTCGGCCCCGACCATGTTGTCCGCGAGCGTGATCAGCTCATGTTGCGGCCCCTTGCTCACGATGTACCGATGGGGCGTCTTGGCCAGCACGTCCACCAGGCGCTGCATCAGGTCGACGTCCGCGGAGCCGAGCGATCCGAGCGACAGGTAGACCAGGCCGCCCCGACGGCCCAACTGCTCGTGCTCCCGGTACGTCTCGTCGCTCGTCCGCACCGAGGCGTCGAGGCGATGGACGGTCGGCGGGAGCGGCCGGACCCTGGGGTAGTCGGCCTCCTCCGGGTAGACGTACAGGTTGAGGTATGGGGACTCCCACAGGTAATCGCGAGGGCCGGGGAGCTCGGGGGCGCCACGGCCCCGGAGCCACCCGTCGAACTCGGCCACCTGTGGCCCGAGGACCCGGTCGTACTCCGACCAGAACGGGTCCCAGCCGCTCGGGTCCTCGGCCGGCTGGCCGGAGAACACGGGCGGGATCCCTGGATCCTTCAACTCGAGGGGGTTGCACGAGGTGATACGGACCCACGGCCGACCTGAGGAGGGGATGGCGGCGAACGCCACGACGTTGTCCTCGACGATGGCGTCGGGCCCGAGCTCGTCGAAGATCTCGGCCAGGCGGTCATCGACGAACATGGCCCCGTCGATCAGGGCCTGCCAAGTCGGTTTGAGGAACGTCTCGATCTGTTCGATGGTCGGCTTTCGGAACTCGGGCGCGGTGTCACGGATGAAGTCCTTCCAGAACTGACCGGGCACCTCTTCCACCTCAGGGGGAGGTTGCAACCGCATATGGGCCTCCTCGAATCCCCGGGCCTCCAGGGTCCCCGCGAAGGACTCCTCGACCACGAACACCACCCGATGGCCGCGCGCCTTCAGGGTGTTTCCGATGCCGATACAGTTATTGGTCGGTCCATACGCCCCCTCAGGGAAGAACAGGATGGTCGCGCGATCCCCGATCACCGAGCCTCCAGTGCCAGATGGCCCGTCACTGATACCGGCTGGAACCTTTCCGGGTCAACCCGGCGTCGGAATGAGCACATGAGGCACCGTTCCCCGCTCGTCGCTCTCCTCGTCGTCGCGGTCGCAATGGTGGCGTGCTCGTCTGGGTCCCAATCTGGCGCCGGTCCCTCGGCGACCAGCTCGCCCTCGGCCACGATCTCGAGCTCACCGACCCCGAAGCCCGCCATCGTGGTCACGAGCCCCCGGTCTGGCGACGAGGTCTCCAGCCCCGTCAGCATCGATGGGAACGCCGACGTGTTCGAGGCCACGGTCAGCATCGACATCCTGGACTCGGCGGGGAAGCCGATCGTCCGGACGTTCACCACCGCGAGCTGCGGAACGGGGTGCCGAGGGACCTTCTCCAAGGCCGTCCCGTTCACGGTCGACACTACCCAGCCCGGCACGATCCGGGTCTACGAGTCGAGCGCCAAGGACGGCAAACCCATCAACGTCGTGGACATCCCGGTCACCCTGGTGGCCTAGGCGACCAGGTAGGCGATCGGCAGGGCGGTCATCAACACCAACGCCAGCCCGACGAGCGCGTTGGACCATCGCCTCCCGGTCCACTTGCCGCAGGTCGGTTTGTGGTTCGACAGGATCAACATGAGCAGGATGAGGGGGGGAGCGGCCACGCCGTTCAGGATGGCCGCGAAGTAGAGGGCCCGGATGGGGTCGATGCCGACGAAATTGAGGGCCAGGCCCACGAGCATGGCCCCGCCGATCACCAGGTAGAACTTGCGGGCCCCGCTGAACTTCTTGCCCAGGCCCTCATCCCACCCGAAGGCTTCGGACAGGGCGTAGGCCGAGGAACCGGCCAGGACGGGCACGGCCAACGCGCCGGTCCCTACGATTCCCAGCGTGAACAACAGGCTGGCCAGACTCCCCGCGATGGGCCGCAGCGCCTCGGCTGCCTGCTGGGCGGTCTGGACGGTGGTCACGCCGTGCTTCCCCAAGGTCGCGGCGGAGGCCACCATGATGGCGAACATCACCAGTACGGCCGAGGCCATCCCGGCCAGCACGTCGGCCCGCATCAGCGAGAGGTGCTCGCGATCGACCGCGTGCTTCTTCTCGAGCTGCTTCTCCTCGACCTCCTCGCTCGCCTGCCAGAAGAAAAGATAGGGAGAGATGGTCGTGCCGAGGATGGCGATGAGCATGGCGATCTCGGAGCGGGTCCAGGAGACCCTCGGGATGAAGGTCTGGCGAAGGACGCTTCCCCAGTTCACGTCGATCACGAAGAGCACCGCGATGTAGGACACGAGCGAGAGCGTGAGCCACCGGAGCACCTTCGCGTATCGCTCGTAGGGGATGAAGACCTCCAGTCCGACCATGAGGCCGGCCATCGCGACAAGCAGGAGGGCCTGAGGGACCGGGACCAGCAGCCGGACCGACGCCGCCATGGATCCCAGGTCCGCGCCGATGTTGAAGCCGTTGGCCGCGGTGACCAGCGTGACCGCCCCGAACAGCACCCACCGCGGGAACCGCATCTTGATGAGGGCCGCGAGCCCATGTCCCGACACCAGGCCCAGGCGGCCGGCCACCTCCTGGACGGCGGCGGCGAGGGGGAGCGTGATCCAGGTCGTCCACAGCAATCCGAATCCGAAGGCCGCCCCGGCCTGCGAATAGGTGCCGATGCCGGACGGATCATCGTCCGAGGCGCCCGTCACCAGCCCGGGCCCCAGCCGGCTGAAGTAGCCGAACCCCCGGAGCATGTGCCGGTGCGGGTGGTGGCCGGTCCGGGTTGCCACGGCTCGCATGGTACGTCGGGCCCCGGGCGCGTGCCGTTCCGGCGCTGTTACCCTGCGCACCGATGTCCGACCCGATGCCGTTGTGGGAGAGGCGCCTCCGGGCTCCGTACCTTCAGTTCCCGGACTGGTCCCGGCACGCTCCCGACCGGCTCGTGCTCATCTCGAACGAGAGTGGCTCGGACCAGGTCTATGCGTGGGACCGCGCCGCCGGGACCCGGCGGCGCGTGACCGACGAGCCGATCGGCGTGATCCTGGCCACCGTGTCCGGAGACGGCGATCGTGCGGTGTGGCTCCAGGACACGACCGGTGATGAGTCCGGTGAGTGGATGGCGGTGCCCTTCGAAGGCGGGGAGCCGC
>DATDKZ010000062.1:0-2982 GCA_036519575.1 Actinomycetota bacterium
CTCGCCGGCTCGCTCCTGATCATCGCGTACGGAGAGAGCCCGATCACGGTGTACTCGTCGATCCTGAAGTACTCGGTGGAATCGGCGGACGGGATCGGCTACGTGCTCGCGATCGCCACGCCGCTGATCTTCTCGGCGCTCGCGGTGGCCGTCTGCTTCAAGGGCGGGATGTTCAACATCGGGGTGGAGGGGCAGTACCTCGTCGCGATGGTCACGGCCGCCTGGGCCGAGATCGAGCTGGGGTTCCTGCCGGGGCCGATCCTGGTGGTCGTGGTCCTGATCGCGGCGATGCTCGGCGGGATGATCTGGGCCGCGATCCCGGGGATCTTGAAGGTGAAGACGGGTGCCCACGAGGTCGTGACCACGATCATGCTGAACGGCATCGCGGTCAGCCTCCTGGCGTGGGCGATCAACTTCCCCCTCAAGTTCTCGAACGCGCCGCCGGGACAGAACGTCGACCTGCGGACCGACCAGTTCCCGGATGGGGGACTCATCGGTGATATCGGGCATTACTTCGGCGTGACGCCGGGTGCCCACCTGTCGTGGCTCTTCTTCCTGGCGGTCGGCGCCGCGATCGTGGTGTGGTTCCTGATCCGCAGGACACGCCTCGGGTACGAGGCTCGCGCCGTGGGCTCGTCGCCGGGATCGGCGAAGGCCGGCGGGGTCTCGATCGGGTCGATCCAGCTTCGGCTCTTCCTCATCTCGGGCGCGCTGGCCGGGTTGGTGGGGATGCAGCAGATCTTGGCCGACCGCGGGTACCTTCCCCAGAACTACGTCGCCCTCCTCGGGTTCACCGGGATCGCGGTCGCGTTCCTCGGTCAGAACAACCCGATCGGGATCATCTTCGCGGCGATCCTGTGGGGGATCATGTCGCGCGGTGAGGTGGCGCTGCAGATCGAGAGCGAGGTGCCGCGCGAGTTCATCATCATCCTGCAGGGGATCCTGATCCTGTCGGTGGTGATCACCTATCAGGTCGCGAAGCGCCGGCTCGCGGCCCGGCAGCTGCAACGTGCGGGCGCGGCGGGCGAGCTCGAGGACTCGGCGGGCCCGGACGAAGACGCCGGTCCACGAGGCCCGGAGATCACCGGTCGGGAGGCGTTCGAGGGCGCCGGGGAGGGTGGCGTCTGATGCCGTTCACGGACATCGCCGTCGCGCTCCAGATCTCGTTCACCTACTTCACGATCATCTACCTCACGGGCCTCGGGGGGCTCTTCAGCGAGCGCTCGGGCATCGTGAACATCGGCCTCGAAGGGCTGATGATCATCGGAACGGTCACCGGGGCGTTCGGGGCACGGTTCTTCACAGACACGATGGATCTGGGGCTCCCCTGGGGACCGATCCTCGGCCTGCTGTTCGGCGCCCTGTGCGGGGCGATCTTCGCCGGGGTGCACGCGGTGGCCACCATCACGTTCCGTGTCGATCACATCGTATCTGGGGTGGTCATCAACCTCGTCGCGGTGGGGCTCGCGCGGTTCCTCTCGTACGCGTTCTTCAACGGGCAATCGACGCAGTCCGACCCGGGCGGCCCGCACCTGTCGAGGCTGGACATCCCGCTGCTGTCGTCGTTACCGGGCGGGCTCAGCCGCGCCTTCGAGTCGCTGTCGCCGATGGTGATCGTCGCGGCACTGATGGTCGTTCCCGTGTGGTACGTCCTGAACCGTCTCCGCTGGGGGCTCCGGTTGCGCTCCTGTGGAGAGAACCCCGAGGCCACGAGGTCGCTCGGTGTGAGCGTCCCGCTGTACCGCTACCAGGGCGTGCTGCTCTCGGGCGCGTTCGCCGGGCTCTCGGGCGCCTTCCTCGCCTCGGAGGTGATCGGGAACTGGCGGGAAGGACAGACGCTCGGGCTCGGGTTCATCGCGCTCGCCGCGTTGATCCTGTCGAACTGGAACCCGATCCGGCTGATGTTCTTCGCCTGGCTGTTCGGGTTCGCGGTCGCGATCCCGCTCCGGCTGAACGACGCGCCGGTCATCTCGGCGCTCCCGCCCCAGTTCATCCGGATGATCCCGTACATCGTCACGATCGTGGCGATCGCCGGGTTCGTGGGGCGCGTGCGGCCGCCGGCTGCAGCGGGCAAGGCGTACGAGGGCGGTGGCGGGACCTAGGCCGGCACGGAACCGAGGCATCACTCGGTCCCGAACAACCGGTCCCCGAAGTCGCCGAGCCCCGGCACGATGTAGCCGCGCTCGTTCAGCTGCCGGTCGATCGCCGCGGTGAAGATCGGGACGTCCGGGTGGTCGGTCTCCATCCGCTTGATCCCCTCGGGCGCGGCGACGACGCAGACGAAGCGGATCGACCTGGGCCCGCCCTCCTTCACGGCGGACGTCGCCGCCGAACCCGATCCGCCCGTGGCGAGCATCGGGTCGAGCACCAGGACGTGCCGCCCTTCGACCGGGGGCAGCTTGCGGTAGTACGACTGTGGCTCGAGCGATGCCTCGTCGCGCTCCAGCCCGATGTACCCGACGGCGACCTCGGGGAACAGCTCGGTCACCGCCTCCAGCATCCCGAGACCCGCACGGAGGATCGGCACGGCGACGAGATCGCCGATCACACGTCCGGTCGTCTCCTCGAGCGGGGTCCGCACGGTGATCTCCGTCGTCGGCAGATCGCGGATCGCCTCGAGCGCGAGGGTCAGGGCAAGGCGCTTGGCCAGCGTTCGGAACACCGGCGGCGCCGTGTCCTGCGAGCGGAGCTGCGCCAGGAGATGGCCGGCGAGCGCGTGATCCACGACGGTCACGGACACGCCCGCATCCTACCGGGGGTGGCCGAGCCTCCGCTCACGGAGGATGCCGTCGCGCGCGATGGGTTGCCAGACCACTGCGAGGCTGCCACGATGGCGCCCTGATGCGGGAGACCTTCGGCTTCTGGTTCTACGGCGGGCGGTGCCCGGCCTAGTCGCCTGAACCGAAGGGAACAGGGACCCCGGGCCGGGAGCCCGGGGTTTCGTCGTTCCCGAGGCCGTTCGAGGACGCGCCGAGGGGACGA
>DATDKZ010000063.1:0-3263 GCA_036519575.1 Actinomycetota bacterium
ATGTCCGCGATCGAGAGCTCGGACCAACTGCTGGGTTCACAATGCATCGAAGTCTTGGCCGCCGTCGAGGTGGAACGAGGGAACCTTCGGTTCGCCACGCGGCTCCTGGGCGCATCGGACGCTCTCCGCAAAGTTCTGGGGTATGAATTGGAGCCGGCCGAGCGCGCGTTGCATGACCGCACCGTTGACAGGATCGAGAAGGAGCTGACCCCAGCCGGGTTGAGGGGGCAGTGGAACGAAGGTGCCACCTTGAACCTTGAAGAGGCTTTCGCGCTCATCGGACGCGAATACCTTCTCTAGCGAGTTGTCCTCAAGGAGGATCGCGTCGGCGATCGGCGCTTCTCGATTTGACAACTCCAGGCCCGAGTTCCTTGATGGAAAAGGCAGAGGGGCTGGACCGTGATGCAGGTGATCCGGACCAGAACCGCGCCGCAGCACTGGAGCCGGCCGTGGCTCGGGCTGTGGGTAGCGGTGGTCGTCATCCTCTTCGTGGGGGTGTTCTTCTTGCCCTGGGGTGCGTTCGCCATCCTGTTCGCGATCGGCTTCGGCGTTCCCGAGTTCATCGGACTCCGGCGGGAGGGCGATCCCTACCCACCGCTTACGCACGTGATCAGGCATTTCGTGGCAGGGTGGCTCGCGTTCCCGCTGCTCTACGGGACGCTCGGGCTGTGGGGCGGGAAGGCGCTCGGATTCCCGAGGTGGTGGGCGATCGGCGGTCTTTGCGCGGGCCTGGGGTGGATCACCCACCATTTCATGTTCACGTACATCAACCCGGACCAGTTCCCGCGTGACCCGAACGTGAAGCCCGAGGATCTCGACCCCCGCTGATCGGGGAGCGGACAGGTGATCCCTCGACGATCGCGGACGTCAGGCGTATGACCCTGCTGTGCAGAGACAGGGCTGCCAGCTCAGCCATTCGGTGAGCCCGATCCGATCGTGGTCGCTGAGGGCAACGTGCGCATCGCTACCGTCGGACCTGGTCAGCACCCACTGACCCTCACCCGCGTAGTCGACGAACGCGACTTGCGTCCCGTCGGGCGACCAGGCGAAACCATCATCCACGATCCCGCTCGGGCAGCAGCCAGCCGGGAGGATGTTCTCTCGATGCGATCCGTCGGGCGAAACAACCCAGAGCTCTTCGTGGAAGTCGTTGGAGGGTTGCTCGCGGCTCTCGACGTGGTAAGCGATGCGGGTCCCATCCGGCGACCACGCGAATTCGTATCCGCCCGGCCCGGCCAGCGTGTGCCCGCTTCCGTCGGCGTTCACGACGGTGACGCCTGCGGGCGCGACGAATGCGATGCGTTGCCCGTCGGGTGACCAAACAGGGTCCTTACCCGCTTCAACGATCTCCGTGGTGAGACCTGCAGCCAGTTGGACCACGTAGACCCGGTCGTAGACCTTCAGCCCGGAGAGCGAGTAGGCGATGCGCGTTCCGTCCGGAGACCACGAAGGTGGACCCTCGGCGACCGTCAGACCTTCTGTCCCGCTCACCGGCGTTGGTTCGGTTCCGTCCGCGTTGGCGATGTACATGCCCGCGTCGAGCCCCGGGGTCGTGTATGCGATGCGGGTCGCATCAGGTGACCAGGCGAAGTCCCCGGACATCCAGTTGGTACGTCCATACCAAGAGCTGAGTTGGACCGGAGCCCCGCTCGCGTTCTTCACCCATATCCCCGCACCCTGGCTCGCCGGCCGCGTGCAGGGGTTCGGTTCTTGCAGGCTCCTCGTGTCGCACGGGACGGAATACGCCAGCCTGGTGCCGTCTGGCGACCAAGCGGCATCCCCGACCGGCGAGTCGATCAGGACGCGCGACGCACCGGTCGTCGGATCGACCGCCTGCAGCCCGCCGGAGCCGTGCTCCAGCACTTCGCCGTCCTGGCGGAACGGGGTCGCGGGTGCCAGGCCCAGGGGCTTCGGAGAGGACCTCACGTAGTCGACGAGGGAGGCGCCAACCACGGCGGCGACCACGATCATGGCTACCACCCCAGCGGCGACCCGCTGGTGGCGGTGTCTCCGTTCCCGTCGGCGGAGGAGCCCCTCGAACGACGGCTCGTCCTTCACGAGGGCCGTGATCGCTCGCTCGACCAGATCCCGTTCGTCGATCATGAGAGATCCTCCTCGGCGGCCCTGAGGGTCGCCCGGGCCCGGCTCGTCAGCGCCCGGACCGTCGCAGCGCGGATGCCGAGCAACCTGCCGGCTTCCTCGCTCGAATAACCCAGATACCCGGTGACGACGATCGCGGCGCGCTCACGCGGTGTGAGTCTTCCCAACAGGCGAACGGCTTCATCGCGCGTTTCTACGTCGGCCAACTCGTCGACGTCGGGCAACAGGTCCACGCTCTTTCGCAGCGCAACCGCGGCCCGTCGTATGCGCTTGCGGTGGAGGTTTAGGGCCGTTCGGAAGAGGTAACCGACCGGCTCGTCCATGACGGCGACGCGCTCCCACCGCTCCCACACCTTGAGGAAGGCGTCCTGCAGCAGCTCCTCGGCCTCCGCTCGGTTCCCCGTCATGATGATGAGCGCGCCTAATAAGCGCGTGCGCTCGGCTTCGAAGAACTCATCGAACGAAAGCTCGACGGGGAGCGGGTGCACCGGCTCGCGGTCGGTCTCGTTGCTGGCGACGGTGCGGAGCGGACCGTTCATCACCCTCATGAACCCCTTCGGGGGGCGGATGGCTTACGGAGGGATCACCCTACGCCACGATCGGCGCCTCGGGCGACGGAGTATCCGGAGCTGAGGGGCTGAGGATCGCCTAAGAGACGCGTCGCATCCTGCACACCAAGACGCCTGGGATCTGAGTGAATACGTACTCCGGCGTTCCTGGCTTCTGCCGGTCCGATGGAGTCAGGAGCGGTTCCTCGAGTCCGTCCACCGCGAATCCATGCACGAAGAAAGGTTCCAGGATCATCCACAGCGGCCTATGGAAGTACCACTGTTGGACGGGCTGACCAGGGAGGGCGATGCCCTTGCCGCTGAACGAGCGACCGTACGAGGACACCTTGACCGAATAGACCTCGGTGACGCCGCCGTCGAGGTCGAGCTCCACCGCCGGCCGAACGTCGCCAGAGTTGAACGCCGGATGCAGGGTGGAGAAGACGAAGCGGCCGGCCGGCTTCAGGAGGCGAGAAGCCGCCCTGATCATCGGCTCGATCGACTCCATGTCCATGATCGCCATGTTCGACACGACGCCGTCGAACGATCCGGGCTCCCCGAGCGCGAGGAGCTCCTCCTCGTCGGTCGCATCGGCCCAGCGGTAGTCCACATCAC
>DATDKZ010000064.1:0-2269 GCA_036519575.1 Actinomycetota bacterium
CTCATGGCCTGGCCGGTGACTGAGGACATCAACAACCCGCCGCACTGGCCACTGGCCAAGGACAAGGCCCGGTACCAGGGGGACGGCGTCGCCGTGGTCGTGGCCGAGACGCGGGGCCAGGCCGCCGACGCGGCGGAGGCCGTCGAGGTGGACTACGAAGCGCTGCCCGTCGCGGTGGACATGGAGGCAGCGCTCGGGAGCGGCGCTCCCCTCGTGCACGAGGAATTCGGAACGAACAGGTGCTACACATGGACCCTCACCAACGGCGATGTGGACAAGGTGTTCTCCGAAGCCCCCGTCGTGGTGAAACAACGGAACGTGATTCGGCGGCTGATCGCCAACGCCATCGAGCCGCGGTCGGTCCTGGTCGAGCCGACCCCCGCGACCGGGCGTTTCACGTTGTGGTCGTCCACTCAGATCCCTCACGTCCTTCGGACGGCCATGACCCTTGCGACGGGCATCCCCGAATCCCGGCTGCGGATCGTCGCACCCCGCGTGGGTGGCGGGTTCGGGTCAAAGCTCCAGGTGTATCCGGAGGAGGCGCTCGCCCTGGAGCTCGCCAAGAGGGTCGGACGTCCCATCAAGTGGACCGAGACCAGGTCCGAGGGCTACCTGGCCACCCACCACGGTCGGGATCAGGTCCAGGACATGGAGTTGGCCGCGGACGAGGATGGGAGGATACGCGGCTATCGAGCCCGGATCCTCGCCAACATGGGCGCCTACCTCAGGATCATCGCTCCGGGTACTCCCGTCCTCGGGGCCTTCCTGTTCTGCGGATGCTACGGCGGGGAGGCGTACCAGATCGAGATCACGGGGGTCTTCACCAACACCACCCCGGTCGACGCCTACCGAGGAGCCGGAAGACCCGAATCGGCGTACGCCATCGAGCACGTGATGGACGCCCTCGCTCGACGCGTCGGTAGAGACCCGGTGGAGATCAGGCGGATGAACTTCGTTCCGCCGTTCACTGAACCCACAGCGTCGATCGGGGGCCTGACGATCGACTCGGGCAACTACCCGGCCACCTTGGACAAAGCCCTCGACCTCGTCGGGTATGACCAACTGCGGAAGGAGCAGCAAGTCCGCCGGGAACAAGGCGATCGCACGCAGATCGGCATCGGCTTCTCGACGTACATCGAGAACTGCGGATGGGGGCCTTCACGAGTCATCGGAGGAGTCTTGAAGTACGCGGGCGGAGGCTGGGAGGCCGCAACGGTCCGATGCCACCCCACCGGGAAAGTCGTCGTGGTCACCGGAACCACCCCCCACGGTCAAGGCGGTCAAACGACGCTCGCTCAGGTCGTGGCCGACGATCTCGGCATCCCGGTCGATGACATCGAGGTCCTGTTCGGGGACACCGATATCGCACCGAGCGGCTGGGACACCTATGGCAGTCGAAGCGCTGCCGTGGGCACGCCTGCCGTTCACCAGGCCGCGATGAAGATCGTGGAAAAGGCGCGCAAGATCGCGGCCCACGAGCTGGAGGTGGCGGAGGAGGACCTCGAGTACGAGGCGGGGACCTTCACCGTGAAGGGGGCTCCCGACAAGGCGAAGACCATGGCGGCACTTGCTTTCTCGGCCTGGACGGGCCACAACCTCCCCGAGGGTCTGGAACCCGGGCTCGAGGAGACAGCGTTCTTCGATCCGAACAACCTGGTGTTCCCCTTCGGCGCCCACATCTGTGCGGTCGAGGTGGACACGGAAACCGGCGAAGTTGGCGTATTGAAGTACGTTGCCGTCGACGACGTGGGAACGATCATCAATCCCCAGATCGTGGAAGGTCAGGTGATGGGGGGAGTTCTCCAAGGGATCGCGGAAGCCCTTTCCGAGGAGGCCGTCTACGACGAGAACGGCACGCTGCTGAGTAGCTCCATGACCAACTACCTGGTCCCCGCAGCAACCGAGGCGCCTGACCTGACGGTGGGGAGTCATGTCACGCCATCGACCACGAACGAACTCGGGATCAAGGGCGTTGGCGAGACTGGGACCATCGCATCACCCCCGGCCGTGGTCAATGCCGTCGTCGATGCCCTTTCGCACCTTGGGGTCACGGACATTGAGCGGCCAGCCACGCCGGAGCGGGTGTGGAGAGCAGTCCGACAGGCCACAGGGGGTGCGGCATGATCCCAGCGCCGTTCGACTACGCCCGAGCCGAGTCGGTGGACCACGCCATCGAGCTCCTGTCGGACAACGATGAGGCGAAGATCATCGCCGGCGGCCACTCCCTCCTCCCGCTCATGCGGCTCCGCTTGGCCAGGCCGCCCATGCT
>DATDKZ010000065.1:0-2960 GCA_036519575.1 Actinomycetota bacterium
GACGCGGTCACCGATCAGGAGGATCGCAGCCCCGATTAGCATCCAGACAGCGAACTGGAGGCTGTCGAGGTTCTGAGCTTCAGCGACGAGGTCGAACGCGATTGCTTCGATCAGGGCGCCCGCCCCGAAGCCGGCAAGGATACCGACGAACTTTGGAGGGAATTTGATCCAGTACACCAGAAGCCCGCTCAGCACCAGCGCGGACTGTGCTAGCGTCCCGAGGGCGATCGCCTTCAGCATCGGTGTGCGGTCATGGCGCTCCCCCTCGCCAATGAACCCCTGTACCCTCCGCCGTCTTCATGGTCGCACCGCCGGCGTGTAGGGACGCGTCGGCGGCATCCGTGCCGGCTACGACCAGCTGAGGCAGTCCCAAAGATCGCATACAAGATGAGGTTTGGTTACGAGCGTATACCGCCGGCCTGGAGTGGCATGCCGGCGATGCTGCCGAAGCCCATACCTTCGGAACGATGATCCCCCTCCGTCAGGCCGGCCACGAGATCCAGCACGAGCCACTTCGTTGGGTGCGACGAGAGCCATCCGATGATCGGTGCGACTCGCGTCGCGAAGCTTGAACATGTGTCGATATACTTCGCCGTCGACTAACGTTACATGCTCGCTCCCAGTGTTCCCTACGCTTCCTCACATGTAGACACGACGACCTCATCCAGCATCATCCGGTTCGGATGAAGTCCCGCAGCGAACCGAGCACCAGCGGACCGGGATCGGCCCTCAGGCTCGAAGACGCGCCTACGGTGTTCGTTTGAACGCATCGACCGCCTCGCGGACGGTCGGGTAAAAGTTCTCCTCGCCGATCCTCTCGGTCAGGCCGGCGGAATCGAACGAGGCTCGCATCGGTCCCTTCAATCGGGCCACGACGAATGTGATGTCCTCAGCGCGGAGGCCGTCGATCGTTTGATTCAGAGCGGCAACGCCGGTGGCGTCGACCCGCGTCAACGCCTCTGCATCGAACACGAGCGATCGCACGGGCGTGGGGGCTCCCTCGACCGCCTCGTGGATCCGTCCGCGCACGTAGCTGGCGTTCGCGAAGAACAAGCCGTCGTCCAGGCGATAGATCAGCACGCCGGGCACGATACGGGCGCTTGGATGGAGGCGCACATCCGCATAGCGCCCCAGCCGCTCGACCCACCCCAGGACGGCGTCGTGCGGCTTTGCGCCCCGACGGACCACGTCCACGATCGAAAGTGCGACGGCGATCCCGAGCGCCCCGATGACGCCGATGGCCACCACGCCGATCGTCGTCGTCGCGGCGATCATGACCTCGAAGCGGTCGGTTCTGGCGAGCGCCCTCCACGCGTCCGGTTCGATCAGCCCGACGGCGGCCGCGACGATGACCGCACCGAGCGTGGCTTTCGGCAGATACTGCATCGGCTCTGTCAGGAACAAGAGGACGAGGGCGATGCTCCCGGCGCCTACGAGGCCGGCGATCTGCGTGCGGCCTCCCATCTGGTCGTTCACCGCTGTACGAGAACCGCTGGCACCGACGGCGAAAGACTGCGTGAGACCGGCGGCGACGTTGGCGGCGCCGAGGGCGAAGAGCTCCTGGTCAGCCCGCACATTCTGACCGTGCTTCCCCGCGAAGGATCGGGCCGTGAGGATCGCGTCGGAGAACCCGACGAAGAAGATCCCGACGGCCGCCGGCAGGAGGGCCCAAACGTCGTGAGCATGGAACGATGGCAGGTCGAAGGCCGGTAGCCCAGCCGGGATCTCCCCAGCCACCGCCACGCCCTTCGCCTCCAGGTCGAGGAACGCAGAGGCAGCAATGGCGAGGACTACGACGATCAGCTGGCCGGGGAACCTCGGAGCGAGCCGGTGGAGGACCAGCAGCGGTGTCAGGCAGGCGATCCCCACCACGAGTGTCGTGGAGTCAAACCCAGATACCTCTCGCCCGACCTCCAGGAGCTGCGGGATCGGGTCGGTGGCCTCGATGTCGAGCCCGAACAGCTTCTCGAGCTGCCCGATGATCAGGACCACAGCGATGCCGTGGATGTAGCCCACGAGAACGGCCCGGGAGAAATAGTCGGCCACCCAGCCGAGCTTGATGATCCTCGCCAGGAGGTAGATGCCCGCCACGAGGAGTGCCAGGAGGGAGGCGAGCGACGCGTATCTGGCGGGATCGTCACCCGCCAGGGGGAAGATCGCGGTCGCGACGAGGGCGGCGATCGAGCCCTCCGGCCCGACGATCAGCTGGCGGGAGGAGCCGAGGAGCGTGTAGGCCACGGTCGGCAGCAGGAGCGCATACAGGCCAGCGGCGGGTGAGAGCCCGGCGAGCTCCGCGTAAGCCATGCTCGCCGGAAGGGCAAGCGCCGCCACGGTGACCCCGGCGAGGACATCTCGGCGAAGCGTTCCCCTGCCGTACCCCGGGAGCTCCCCCGAGACCGGGAGCAGGCGCTGGACGACCGGCTTGCGGGGTGCCCGTCGGAACGGCGAGGTCTCCTCGCCGTATGCAGGTTGGGCTCGAGGCTCTGAGGGCTGCCCCGACTGGCCGTCGTGACCGTCGGCATCCGTCATCCGCTCACCCGCTGACTATGCCGCCGGCACCACTGTTGGCCCCGAGCCGCTCCTCGCCGGCTGCAGCTATTCGGCGACGATGACTCTCTCGCCGTACTCGTTCGGGGCGGCGTCATCTAACGCTCGGCGAAGACGTTAGGCTCGGACGAAGCGCCCACGAATCACCCCCTTGGGATGAATCGCAGAGAAGGCTCGAGTCGAGGACGACTTCATCCCAACCGGGTGATGCGGGTGCACGAATATCACCCCACGATATGTGAGGGCGGCCGATCGAGTCGCCGCGCCCGAGAAGGCGGCGCGGTCCCTCGCTGAGCCCACACGCTGAGCGTCGGTGCGCCATCGGCGAGAGGAGGCCCTCAGATGGATCGGTACCCGCTGATCTCGGAGCACGGACTGATCGGCGACCTGCAGACCGCCGCCCTCGTCACAAC
>DATDKZ010000066.1:0-5441 GCA_036519575.1 Actinomycetota bacterium
CTTCCAACTCATGGCGGGGCAAGGCGAGAGCGACGCGCGTGGGGAAGTGAGGATCGTGATCCGCCCCGAGCGTGTCGGCCTGGAGGCGCAGGGCGCGGCGGGGGAGAACCGAGTCCCGGGGATGGTCGAGCGGGTCGTCTACGTGGGTTCCATCCTCCAGGTCATCGTTCATCTCGCGCCGGGACAGACGCTCCAGGCCTGGATCCAGAATCAGGGAGAGGGCCTGCCGTATGGACAGGGCACGCCGGTGACCGTCCACCTGCCGGTGGATGCCCTTCGCGTCCTGATCGACGGTGCTCTCGTGGGAGAGTCCGTCGCGGCGATCGGCGAGTCGGCCTCCTGACCGCCGCTAGACCTGGAAGCCGACGAACTCCCGTGCCGCTTCCGCGCGTTCGCCCCTCGTCACCCGGCGATACACGACGAATCCGATCGTGATGGCGATCAACGTGACGACCAGCATGAAGGTGGCGGCCGCATTGACCGACGGTGGGGGGGCCGCCCGAGCGGCGTCGTAGATCTTGACCGAGAGCGGTTCGCTAGTCGCAGTGCTGGACAAGTAGCGGACCGTGATGAAGTCGTCGATCGAGTCGGCGAACACCAGCACCGCGCTGGCGAAGATGGCCGGATACAGGAGCGGAAGCAGCACACGGCGCACGGATTGCGTCGGGGCGGCGCCAAGGTCCATCGCCGCCTCCTCGTACTCCTTCCCGATCGAGAGCAACCTGGCTCGCACCACGATCACCGGATACGACATCTGATAAGTGACCAGGCCGAGGATCTGCGCGGTCGTCCCCAGGTTTACGAACTTGAGCAGGAACGTGAAGGCAAGGAACAGCGACACCCCGACGATGATCTCGGGGACGACGAAGGACAGGAGCATCGTGAAGTTGGCCAGACCCGGCCCCCGCCCCCGCCACCGGTCGATGCCGATCGCGAACAGGGTGCCGAGCGGGACAGCGAGCAGCATCGTGAGGACGCCGAGGCGAACGGTCTGGAACATCGCGGTCCGTAGGTCCGGCCGATACAGGAGGGACTCGGCCGCGGTCGGATCGCCCACCCACCACCGGAACGAGAAGCCCTGCCATGCGCTCCGCGACCGGCCGGCGTTGAACGAGAACGCCACGGCGATGAGCACCGGCAGGATGGACCATGCGAGATAGCCCCAGGTCAGCGCCTGGAGGAACCGGGGCTTTCGCCAGGGGTCCTTCCACCACCGACGCACTGAGAGCGAGGCCGTGCTCATGCCGCCTCCTGCGCTCGCTTGGTGCTCCGCAGGTAGTAGAGGAGCGGGACGATCAGGAGGACCAAGAGCATCAGGACCAGCGACGCTGCCTGGGGGCTCTCGCCCGGCAGCGACAGGGCATTGTCGATGAGATTGCCGTACATCGACGTCTTCGTCGACCCCAGCAGGTCGTTGGTGAAGTAGTCGCCGAACATCGGCAGGGCCACGATCACCATGCCGGCCAGGATGGCCTGCCGGGAGAGCGGCAACGTCACCCGGACGAACGTCTTGACCGGGCCGGCACCGAGGTCGCGGCCCGCCTCGAGCAGGTTCTGGTCGATCCGGTCCAGGAACCCGAACATCGGCAGGATCATGTACGGGATATAGCCGTACATCAGGCCGAGGATCACCGTGAAAGGCCGCCCCTGGAGCCAGCTCACCGGCGACGAGATCACGTGCGCCGAGGTCAGGATCTTGTTGATCAGCCCGTCCGGCTGGAGTAGCCCCTGCCAGGCATAGATCCGCATGAGGTAGCTGATCCAGAACGGGGAGATCAGCAGGATCAGGTACAGACCCTTGCGACGGCCGGCGTGCCGGGCCACGTAGTACGCGACCCCGTAGCCGAGGACGAGGCACAGGAGGCTGGCCGCCGGCACGTAGACCAGCGTCCTGATGAGCGCAGGCTGATAGAAGGCGTCCCCGCCGTAGAACCTGTTCAAAATGGTCGTGAACGTCGAGCCAGTCCAGTACCACGGTTGGTAAACGGGCAGTGCGTTCCCGAACAGGTCCGACGTGCCGAAGGCGACGGCGAAGACGACGTAGAAAGGGAGGACGAATAGGAGCGCGAGCCAGATCGTGCCCGAGGCGGCGAACGAAGGCCAGTACCACCTCGGGTACAGGACCCGGGAGACGCGGGCGCCCTCCCCCCCGCCCTTCTCGCGAGGAGGACGCCGATGCTTCGCCCGGGGGACGGCTGGTGCTACCTCGGTCCCGGTGGCCGTCTCGCTACCCACCGGCCTTGATCTGGTCCCAGGCCTGGTTGTACAGGTTGTCCACAGCCGGGCTCACCCCCAGGATGAACGAGCCCGTGTCGAAGAACTCGGGAACCACCACGGTTTCCTTCAGGCTGGGTGGGATCACCTTGGGAACCAGGGCTCCCGGGTTGATCGAGTTCATGGGGGTCTGGTACCCGTTGTAGTGCGTGAAGTTGTTGAAGGAGTTGGTCTTGTCCAGCATGAAGTTGAGGAACTCGTGAGCCAGGCGAGGGCTGTGGGCGGTGGCCGGGATGACGATCAGGTCGTTGCCGATGACGCCGCCGCCGTCTTGCGGATACCAGAACCCGAGGACCTCCGGCGAGACGCCCTTGGGAAGGTAGTAGAACGCCGCCGAGCACACGTCCCCCGACCACGACGAACCCACCCAGAAGACGTCCTCGGCCATCTTCGAGTAGACGCCGTTGATGGTGAGCTGGGCATTCGTGGCGTCGATCAGCTTCAGGACGTCGTCCTTGGCCAGGTTGATCAACTTCGGATCTCCCGTGTTCACGTCCTTGATCCCGTTCTTCATCAGGGCCATCGACATGGTCTCCCGGCGGTCGTCGTAGATCGTCACCCGGCCCTTGTATTCCGGATCCCACAGGATCTCGTACGGGTTGGACATCGACTGGATCTTCGAATCGGGGACATGGTCCCGGCGGTACGCGATGCCCGTGGTGTAGATGGTGTAGGGGACGGTGTACCGCCACCCCTTGTCGTAGAAGGGGTTCTGGAACTCGGGCCAGTAGTTGGCCGCCAGGTTGGGGAGGAGGTCGTGCTGGAGCGGTTGGAGGAGCTTGGAGACGACGAGCTTCGTGAGCTCCGACGGGTCCGGGAAGAAGACGTCGGGCGCCACCTGTCCGGCGGAAAGCTTGGCGACCCCCCCGTCGATGTCGTTGAAGGTCGTGAGGCTGACCTTGACGTCGTACTTGCTGAACTTGTCCTCGAACTCCCGAAACAGGTGCGGCCACAGGTAGTCCGTCCAGTTGTAGACCTGGAGGGTCGCGCCCTTCTCGATGGGGGTGGAGGCCGCGATGGCGTCCTGGTACAGGGGAAGCGTGACCGGATGGTCCGGGCGCGCCGGGTTCGCCAGGAGTTGCTCCTCGATCGAGGTCCTGGTCGACTGTCCGGGCTTGGTGCACGCGGCCAGGATGGCGGCCGCGCCTGGGAGGGTCACCGCCGCGCCCGCCGAACGCCGCAGGAAGTCGCGCCGGCTCATCCGCCGCATGGGGCGTGAACCTGGATACATCGAAACCTCCCCGTTTGACCGGTGATTCAAAGAGCTGAGTAACATAAGAGTGCAGGTCACGCAACCCAAGCCCGCCTGCTGAAGCGTCGTTCAGTGGCCCGGTATGATGCGGGCCCCACCCGACCCCGTGAGGGCATCCATGATCGACGACGCGCCAGGCCAGGGATCCGTCCTGCTCATCGAGGACCTCGGGCCGGTTCGCCGGCTCACGATGAACCGTCCGGACAGGCTGAACGCGCTGAACGGGGAGCTGGTCGAGGCACTCTCTGGAGCCCTGGCAGAGGCCGAAAGCGACGACGGCGTGAGCGTGCTGATCCTCCGCGGAGCGGGACGGGCCTTCTGCGCCGGCTACGACCTGGAGGAGGACGCGGGCGCCGGACCCATGGATTCGGCAGGGTGGTACGGGGAGCTCGAGCGTTCCGCCGCCCGGATGCTCGAGCTTTTCGACCACCCGAAGCCGGTCATCGCTCAGGTGCACAGCTACTGCCTGGCCGGCGGCACGGACCTCATGCTCGCCTGCGACCTGTGCGTCTGCTCCGAGGACGCGCTCTTCGGCTACCCGGACATCCGGTTCGGATCGGGCGTCGTCACGATGCTGCTTCCCTGGGTGGTCGGCGCCCGCAAGGCCAAGGAGCTCCTGTTCACCGGAGAGGACCGGGTCCCGGCCGAGGAGGCGCGCCGGATCGGTATGGTCAACCGGGTGGTCCCCGCCGGCGAGCTCGACGACGCGACCCTTGCCCTGGCGGATGAGATCGCGAAGAACGAGCCCTTCGTCGTCCGGGCCACCAAGCGGGCCATCAACCGGGTGTGGGAGCTGTCCGGCATGCGCGAGGGTGTGGCGGCGAACGTCGAGCTCGACGTGATGATCGAGGCGGCGAACCTTCCGCAGCGGGACGAGTTCCGTCGCATCACGAACGAGCAGGGACTGAAGGCCGCCATCGCCTGGAGGGATGCGCGGTTCCGGGACCGGGGGGCGTGAACCTCCGCCCGCTGCTCTCACCGCGGTCCATCGCGATCGTCGGAGCTTCGGAGTCCCCCGATTCCTGGGCTCCCGAGATCTTCCGGAGCCTCCAGCACCTCGGCTATCCAGGCGAGCTGTATCCGGTCAACCCGAAGTACGACGAGGTGTGGGGCCGGCCCTGTCTTTCGTCGGTGCGAGAGCTGCCGAAGGCAGGGGTGGACCTCGCCGTGGTCGTCATCCCGGCTTCGGTCGCCGTGCGCGCGGTGGAGGAGAGCGGCAGGGCAGGGGTGCGCGCCGCGATGGTGGTCTCGAGCGGCTTCGGGGAGGCCGGGCCGGAGGGGATGAAGCTGCAGGAGGAGCTTCGCCCGATCGCCCGGCGGCACCGGATGCCGATCCTCGGGCCGAACGTCGAGGGGTTCGTGAACTACGTCGACCGGGTGGCGCCGTACGGGACGACGCCACCCCCCGAGCCCATCGCGGGGACCGTCTCCGTCATCTCGCAGAGCGGAACGGTGGCCTGGACCATGGGCCAGATGGCCTCGGACCGTGGGCTGGGGGTCCGCATCATCCTGGGAGTGGGGAACGAGGCGGTGATCGGCCTCGGCGACATGTTCGCGTGGGCCGCCGCCGACCCGCACACGGCGTTCGTCGTCACCTACATGGAGACCCTCCGCGACGTCGAGGGGATCGGGCGGGGGCTCGACGCGCTTCGGGCCGCGAGCAAGCCCGTCCTGATGTGCGCGCCGGCGGGGCGGAGCGAGGCCGCGCAACGCTCGATCGTGGCCCATACGGGGGCCCTTGCCGGCGACGCCGGGCCCCGCGACGCGTGGCTACGCGCGCACGGGGCGACACTGATGGCGGACCCGGTGGAGCTGTTCGAGGCAGCCGTGCTGCTCTCCTCCCACCGAACGCTCCGTGTGCCCGGCATCGCCGCGGCCCTTCAGTCCGGGGGGGCATGCACATTGTTCGCTGAGG
>DATDKZ010000067.1:0-2803 GCA_036519575.1 Actinomycetota bacterium
GGCGTGACCTCCGGCAACCTGAGGGCCTCCCGCCTGGCCCGGACCTCCTCGGCCGTGTACAGCATCTGGTCCAGCTGGTCGATGAGCAGGCCCGGGCGCACTCCGAGACCACTGACGGCGAACGCAGCGTAGGGTCCGCGCCGAACGTAGGTCCAGATCTCGTCGCCGAACTCGACGAACCCCTTCTCCGGCTCACCCACGACGGCGAACCGCAGCCAGGCCGTCTTGACGGGGCCCTCTTCCCCCGCCGGAAAGGCTCCAAGGACCAAGCCGTCCCTGGACAGGATCAGACAGCCCCGCAGCTCGACGACGCTGGCCGCAACTCGTGCCGCGAGGGCGGAGAACTCTTCCATGGAGACTGCTCTGTTGCTATCGGGGCGGCTGTGGAGGCACTTGAGAACGGGACGGCGGGGACGTCAGCCGGTGGGTTTGGCCTCCGCCATCTCGGCAAGCGCCGCGGCCGACATGACCGACAGCGGCGGCTCTAGCCCGGTCCACAGCTCGAACGACAGCGCGGCCTGGTGCAGCAGCAGCCCTAAGCCTCCGAACGCGGACGCGCCGGCCGCCTTCGCCGCCGCCTGAAGCGGTGTCACCCTCGGCCGATACAGGAGGTCGACCACGAGCATCCCCGGACGAAGCGGTGGGTGCGGCACCGTCTCACCGGCGGCGCCGAGCGGCGTCGCGTTCACCACGAGGTCGGCGTCCACCATCATCCCCTCCTCGAAGGAGACAACCCGAACCCCGGAGGGAAGCCCCTTGATCATCGCCCGAAGCGTCTCGGCCCGGGTGGGATCGCGTGCCGCCACGGTCAGATCCCTCAGTCCGTCCCGGGTCAGCGCGAGGGCGCAGGCCCGGGCTGCCCCTCCGGCCCCGAAGATCAGGGCCGACCTTCCCTCCGGGTCGAAGCCGGCATCGCGTCGCAAGAACCGATCGAACCCCGGCGCGTCGGTGTTGTGCCCGGCCATGCCGCCCGGACCAACGACGAGCGTGTTGACCGCGCGGAGCCGTTCGGCGTCCTCGGAGAGGTCATCGACCAGCCGGGCCGCGTCCGTCTTGTGCGGCATGGTGACGTTCGCCCCGGCGAACCCCATGGCCGGCAGGCCCGACAGCGCAGCCTCGAGGTCGCCCGGTGCGACCGGCAGCGGGACGTACGCCCAGTCCATGCCGAGGGCGGCGAAGGCCGCGTTGTGGATCAGCGGCGACAGGCTCTCCTGGACCGGCCACCCGATGATGCCCACCATTCGGGTGGAGCCCCGCGCCGGCAGCGGGGCGCCGGGGTCAGCCATCTCCTCGGGTCACCCCAGGCACCGTGCCTTGTCCCTCAGGAATCGGTCGTAGGAGGCATTGAAGACGTGATGCCCGTCCGTCCCGCAGAGCACGTAGTACAGGTAGCCGACCTCCGCCGGGTCGAGCGCGGCTCGCAGCGAGGCCAGACCCGGGCTGGCGATGGGGGTCGGTGGCAACCCGGACCGCAGACGCGTGTTGTACGGGCTTCGGATCTTGAAGTCCGATTCGGTCAGCCCGTTCGCCGGATCGGGGTCGATGTATGCGACCGTCGCGTCGATCTCCAGGGCCATGCCCCGATCCAGACGGTTGTAGATGACGGCGGCGATGAGCGGCCGGTCCTCCGGAACCCTGGCCTCACGCTCGATCATCGAGGCGATGATCACCACCTCATAGGGCGACACTCCCAGCGCCTTGGCGTTCTGCCAGGGAAGTGAGTCCGCCTCCGTCGCGAACTGCTCTAGCAGGCGGTCGATCACCTGGCCCGGGGAGGTGCCCTCAGCGAGGAACTCGTACGTCTGAGGGAACAGGAAGCCCTCCAGAGGCTTCCCCTCGGGTAGATACGGCGGCAGCGACCGATGGCCGCGGTCGGCGGCATCGAGGAACCGCTCCACGGGGATCCCGATCACCTCATGGACGCGCTCGGCGATCTGGGTCAGCCGGTAGCCCTCCGGGATGGTGAGGCGGACCGTGGGTACGGGTGGCGGAGCGTTCGTGATGACGTCGAACGCCTCGCTCGGCCGCATGTTGGTCGTGAGATCGTAGGTCCCCGCGCGGACATCGTCGGCCTGACCGCTTCGATCGAGCAGCCACCTCGAGACGGTGGCGCAACGAAGGACCCCACGGTCGTGCAGCGCGTTCACGACGTCCTCCCCGGACGCCCCCTCCCCGACGGTGAAGGCGACCGGTGTCCGGGGTCCCGAGGCTCCCTCGCACCAGCCGTAGTACCGAACACCCAGGACAACCACCAGGAGACCCGCGACCAACGCCAGCGTGAGGCCGATCCGCAACCCGCGACTCGGCCTTCGGCGCCGAGGCCCCGGATAGGTCCTCGAGTCGGGCGGGCTGGTCTCGAGCATGGCGGTGTCCGAGCATACCGGCACGTCCCCACGGTGCGGTCCTACGTCGGGGCGGCACGGTCCAGATAGGACTGCAGGATGATCGCCGCCGCCGATCGGTCCACGGCCCGCCGCCGGTCGCGGCCGCCGGCGCCCGCATCACGCAGCGCCCTGTCGGCCTCGACCGTGGACAGTCGCTCGTCCTGCAACACCACGGGGACCGGTAGCGCCTGTCGGAGGGCGGCGACGAACTCCTCTGCATGGTGGGCTCGGGTGCCCGGGGTGCCCGACATCTTCAGCGGGTGTCCCACCACGACCAGCGTGACCTCGTGCTCCCGAACCAGCTTGGCGATGGCTTTCAGGTCGGCCGGCGCCCCGGTGTGCACCGTTCCCATGGGCACCGCGAGGTGGCGCTCGGGGTCGGAGATGGCCACCCCGATGCGCACGTCGCCCAGGTCCAG
>DATDKZ010000068.1:0-2452 GCA_036519575.1 Actinomycetota bacterium
AAGATCACTGGCCGGGGCCTCGGCCACCTGATCGGCGATCGGGCAGTGGCCAGGTGATCGGCTTTCGCCACACCGATCCCCGGTTCCCGTTCCTCTGGGAGGACGACGCCCAGCCACCCGGCCGGTGGCACGGGGAGGGCGAGGGGCCGGTGCACTACTTCGCCGACACCCCCGACGGGGCGTGGGCCGAGTTCCTCCGGCACGAGGACATCACGGATCCCGCAGACGTGGCCGAGGTCCGGCGGGCCGTATGGGCCGTGGCGCTCGGCCGTCCACCCCGGGACGAGCCGGAGCTCGGGGGCCGAACGCTGACCGGTGGGCTGCCCTCGTATCGGGCATGCCAGGGTGAGGCCCGCCGGCTCCGGGCCCGGGGGGCGAAGGGACTCGTCGCTCCCTCTGCCGCGCTGATGCCGGGCGCCGCCCACGGTTGGCGGGTGGAGGGGGGCTTGCGGAGAGGAGCGCCACGCGACGGAAGGGTGATCGCCCTGTTCGGCCCGAGGCCCGACCTGGTCGGCTGGGAGGCGGCTCACGAGGGGCGTCCCTCGGCCCGAATGCTCGGCCGGGTCCGCCACTTCCCCGGGGTCGCCGCACGCTAACTCGGGCGAACCAGTTCGGCGCGCACGCCGAGCAGTCGGACCGGCCGGTTCAGGTCGAACTTCGACAAGGCAGCGAGAGCTCCGGCCTCCAGTACATCGGGCTCGAGGGACGGCTCGGGAAGTGGCACGCCGTGGGTCGAGGTGAAGAACGGCTTGAACCGGACCTTGACCACGACTCGCTCCACGAGGCGGCCGTCCTCGAGGTCCACGGCCAGCTGCCGGGCCAGGGCGGTCACCTCTCGTCGGACCTGGTCCGGGTCGGTGATGTCCTGCTGGAACGTTCGCTCCCTGCCTCGGCCCCTCGGCACATAGGGCTCGGCACTCACCGAGGACTCGTCCTCGCCGGTCCCAAGCCTCCGGAGCCACGGGCCGGTGTTCGGCCCGAACCGCGCCGCCAGCATCTCCTCGTCGGCGTTGGCGAGCTCCTCCACGGTTCGGATGCCCAGGGCCTCCAGCTTCGGTGCGGTCTTCTTCCCGATGCCCCACAGCTCCGATGTCGGTAGCGGCCCCATGACCTCGAACCAGTTCTCGCGGGTCAACCGGAACACGCCTGCCGGCTTGGCGAATCCCGACGCGATCTTGGCTCGGAGCTTGTTGTCGCCGACCCCGATCGAGCACCACAGCTCCGTCCGGTCGACCACGGCCTTCTGGACCTCACGGGCCAGGCCCTCGGGGTCATCGGTCTCCACATCCATGAACGCCTCGTCCCAACCGGCCACTTCGACCACGGCGGGAAAGGTCCGAAGCGTGTCCATCACTCTGCGCGACGCCTCGAGGTATGCGTCGGCGTCCACCGCGAGGAACACGGCCTCGGGCGCCCGCTTGTACGCCGTCCGAAGGGGCATCGCCGAGCGGATCCCGAACCGCCGGGCCTCGTAATTGGCCGTAGAGACCACACCGCGTTTGGTGGGATCCCCGTCGCCCCCCACGACGACCGGCCGATCCCTGATTTCGGGGCGCCGGAGCATCTCGACCGCCGCGATGAACTGGTCGAGGTCCATGTGCAGCACGTGCCTGGCCACGGATCAAGCATGACCGAATGTTCCACGGAGCGGCCGTGAGTTCCTTCGGGCAAGATTCTCATCCCCGATACCGCGTATCCGATACAGATCTTCCCGAGGTGCCTGCCCGGGACCTTTTCTGATGCGACCGGAGTCCTTCTCAAGATGAGCACGCTCGTCGAGCCTTCGCCACCGACCGGCGCGGAGAAGCCGACGGTGGCTACAGGCGGCCGTCCACCTCGCCGCGCTCTGGCCGCAGTGGCCGCGCTCTTTGTGGCCGCCGCGGGCGTCGGTTTCGCCGTCGTTGCCTTCGGGACAGGTGAACGAACCAACCCAGCAGCGACAGCCCACGGCAAGATCGCGTTCGCGACTGGCGTTGGCGGTCACTGGCAGATCGTCACTGTCAACGCGGACGGAACTGCGATGACACCCCTCACCGACCTGTCCACCGACCAGTTCCATCCGGCCTGGTCCCCGGACGGCACGAAGGTCGCCTTCGACGCTCAAGACGGCAGAGGCGTGAGCCAGATCGATGTGGTAGACGCGCACGGCTCCAACCTTCAGACGCTCACTCAGGGTCCGGGTTGGAACTACCTCCCTGCCTGGTCACCCGATGGAGCTCGGATCGCGTTCGTAAGCAATCGTGACGGAAACGACGAGATCTACGTGATGAACGCCGACGGATCCGACCAGGAACGCTTGACCACGGACCCGAACGAGGACCTGTCGCCGAACTGGTCCCCGGACGCGACCAGGATCGCCTTCCAGTCGAACAGGGATGGGTTCAATCGGATCTATGTCATGAACCCCGACGGTTCGGGAGTCGTCGGGCTCACCGAGTCAGAAGGGTTCGAT
>DATDKZ010000069.1:0-4889 GCA_036519575.1 Actinomycetota bacterium
GGTCGGGCGACCAGCCTCACGTGGTCGCCGACGCTGAAGCGGATGATCGGGTTCGCGTCGCTCCCCCCGTACCTGGCCGCGCCGGGCGCGCGCGTCTCGGTGGAGTGGATGGTGGAGGGCGAGCCGGGAAAGGTCCCGGCCACCGTCGTCGAGATCCCGTTCCTGGACCTTGCGCGCAAGCGCGCCTGAACCAGGGGCCTCTGGGACAATCGGACGCGCCGTGCAGCCAGGTTCAAAGAGCGCACTCCTCTTCTTCCTGACCCTCGTCGAAGCGATCATTGCCCTCGTCGCCGCGTTCGAGTGGGGGCTGATCGCTGGGGTCATCGCCGGCGCCCTCGGGCTCGCCGTCGCGCTGCTCATCACAGCGTGGATTCGAGCGCGACCGGAAGGGCCGTCGAACCCCGGACGGCGGCGGTTCCTCAGCCTGGTAGGCATCGCCGGCATCGCGGCGATCGCCGGAGGCGCCGGCGTCGGGCGGGCCCTGCGACGCCTCACGCGCCCGGATCCCAAGCCCGTTCTCGACGCGATGGCCAGGGACATCGGGGCCGACGCCCTCGAGCTCGTGCGGCGCACGTATCACCCCGGCCGCTCGGGTGACCTTCAGCTCGTCCTCGCCCCGTGGTCGAGCTCGAACTACGCGCAGGAGTCCGTCGCATTGATGCCGCATGACCCGCGGTCGAGCCACGCCCTGCCCTGGATGTATCTGGAACGTGTTCCCATCGCCGTTCACGCGCCGGGGATCGTCGAACCGTCCGACGGCACCGAACGGGTCACGCTTGCCGACCTGGCACCGACGACGTCCCGCCTCATGCGGTTCGACGGCTTCGAGGCCCCCGACGGGGCACCGCTGCCGCGCGTCGGGCGGCCGTCGGTACCACCGAAGGTCATCGTGACATTCGTCATCGACGGCGGCGGGTGGTTCGTCCTGACCCACTGGAAGGACGCCTGGCCGAACCTTCAGGGGCTCCTGCGTGAGAGCGCCGTCTACCGAAATGCCATCACCGGGTCCTTCCCGGCGGTGACGGCGTGCGCCCACGCCACCATCGGGACCGGGGCCTTCCCCAGGACCCACGGGATCACCGGCCACAACCTCCGCGACGGGGGATCCGTCCGCAGGGCGTACGGGGAGCCGGGGAGGGCGCAGCCCTCCGACATCCTGGTCCCCACCCTCGCGGATGCGTGGATGGAGGTGGCCGGGAGGGGGTCCTGGGTCGGCGAGATCGGCTATCAGATCTGGCACCTGGGGATGCTGGGCAGGGGTGGCATGCCGCTCGGCCGGACCCCCGTGGCCGTGTACTGGGACGAGGCTCGAACGGGGAGCTGGCAGCCTCAGAACCCGGACCTGTTTCGCCTCCCGATCGACGTGCCACCACTCGGCGTCCTCCAGGAGCACCAGGCGAGGTATCACGACCCGGGGATCGACTCGCAGTTCGACCGGTTCGCTCCGGGCCTGCGAGCGGTCTGCTGCTCGCCCCCGATCATCCGGTACCAGGGCGACCTGATCGAGACGGCGTTCGACTCGGAGGGGATCGGACGCCACGAAGGAACCGACCTGCTGTACGTTAACTACAAGTCCCCCGACTACACCGGGCACGTCTACAACATGCTGTCGCTTCGAACGAAGTTCGCCCTGGCCGCGGTGGACGAGCAGCTCGGGCGGCTGTCCCGGATGCTGGCCTCGAGGTTCGCTCCCGGCGAGTACGCGTTGATCGTGACGGCCGATCACGGGCAGTGCCCCACCGTGGACCTGGCGGGCGGCGTGCGAGTCGACCCCATCCAGCTCGAGGACGACCTCAACCGGGAGTTCGGCGGCCCGATCCTCGACGTCGTGACCAGCGTGGTTCCCTCCGAGGTGTACCTCGACGACAGGGCGCTGTGGGATGTCGGGGCCAGCCGGGACGACGTCGCGGCGTTCCTCCGCGACTACCGCTACCGCGACAACATCGGCCCGTACGTGAGTCGGGACGCGATCGAGTGGAACCAGCTGGACCAGAGGCCGTTCGCCGCCGTGCTCTCCACCGACTACATCGAGGGACTGGGCGACCGCGACCTGTCGAGCTTCGGCCCGGGCAAGTACTTCACCGAGTCCGACCCTGGGGTCCCCCCCGTCACCTGGTAGCTCGCCGCCGCCGCCGGGTACGGGCACAGGTGGTACCGTTCCGTGCCCGCCGAACCAGACCACGACCTGCGCGAACGGAGGCACCATGGTCGAGCATCGCATCGCCACCAAGATGGACCGGATCCTCAAGGGACAGGTGCCTCTCCTGCGGTTCTTCAGCGAGTCCGCGTGGTCGACGCGGGATCCGAGCGACCCGGACAACGCCGACTTCGTGGCGGGCAATCCCCAGGAGATGGTGATGCCGGAGTTCGTGGAAGCCCTCCAGCGATGGGCGGCGCCCCAGGACAAGGATTGGTACGCGTATAAGTTCAACGAGCCGTACGCGCAGGCCGCCGCGGCGGCCGCGCTGCGCGACCGCCGCGGCGTCCCGTTCGAGGACGATGACATCTTCCTGACCGACGGCGCGTTCGCCGGGCTGAACATCACGGTCGGGACCGTCACCAACCCCGGCGAGGAGGTGGTGTTCACCTCGCCGCCCTGGTTCTTCTACGAGGCCCTGATCGTCGCCCACGGCGCCACGCCGGTTCGGGTGAAGGTGAAGCAACCGTCGTGGGACCTCGACATCGATGCCATCGCCGGCGCCATCACCGACCGAACCCGAGCCATCATCGTGAATTCGCCGAACAACCCGACCGGACGGATCTATCCTGCCGACCAGCTCCGGGCGCTGGCGAAGGTGCTGACCGAGGCCTCCGAGCGGAATGGCCGGCCCGTCTACCTGATCTCCGATGAGGCGTACTGGCGGATCGTGTTCGACGACCGCGAGTACGTGAGCCCGACCGAGTTCTATCCGTGGTCGTTCCTGATCTACACGTTCGGCAAGACCCTGCTCACGCCGGGACAGCGACTCGGATACATCGCTCTTCCCCCAACGATGCATGGCCGGGAGGCCATGCGGGAGGCCCTGATGATCGCGCAGCTCACGATCGGGGGGAACGGCGTGCCGAACGCGGTGCTCCAGCGAGCCCTGGGTGATCTGGAGAAGCTGTCGGTCGACGTCAAGGCCCTCCAGCGCCGGCGGGATCGCATGGTGGAGTCGCTCCGGGCGAGCGGCTACGACGTCCACACCCCTGAGGGCACGTTCTACCTGCTGCCGCGATCGCCGATTGAGGACGATGTCGCATTCACCGAGCAGCTGGCTAAAGACAAGGTGTTCATCCTGCCGGGGACGCTCGTGGAGATGCCCGGGTGGTTCCGTATCTCGATCACGGGCAACGACGAAATGGTGGAACGGGCCCTGCCCATACTCGAGCGGGCGGCGAAGGTGGCTCGCTGACCCCGTAACGCCGTGTCGATCGAGCTCTCGGCGGGCGACCGGGCGATGCTCGACGGCGAGCTCGGCGAGGCCCCGCGGCTGGCCATGCGGATCGTGGCCGACCTGGCCGGGGTGATGGAAGCCGACCGGCTGATCGACGTGGCGTCGGCGCACGTCGACGGATGCCTCTATCACGGGCCGGCCGGCCTGGAGTTCGCGGAGCGCCTCGTGGCCGGGGGCGGGGCGGTCTCGGTTCCGACGACCCTGAACACCGGCTCACTCGACCTGCTCCATCCCGAGCTGGTGCGGGAGACACCGGAGCGGGCCAGCGCCGCCCGCCGGCAGATGGACCTGTACGTGGCGATGGGATGCCGCGCCACATGGACGTGCGCGCCGTACCAACTGCCCGGACGCCCTTCCCTCGGCCAGCAGATCGCCTGGGCCGAATCGAACGCCATCGTGTTCGCGAACTCGGTGCTTGGCGCCAGGACGAACCGCTACGGGGACTTCATCGACATCTGTGCGGCGATCACCGGGCGCGTGCCGGACGCCGGGCTGCACCGCGAGGAGAACCGGCGCGCTGAACTCGTCTTCCGTCTCTCGGGGATCTCCGATCGGCTGCTCGAGGAGGACGTCCTGTACCCGGTGCTCGGGCAGGTGGTGGGCAGGGAAGCCGGCAACGCGGTGGTGGCCATCGAGGGCCTCCCGCTCGACACCACCGAAGACCGGCTGAAGGCCCTCGGGGCCGCGGCCGCCTCCTCCGGTTCGGTGGCGCTGTTCCACGCGGTTGGCATCACGCCCGAGGCGCCGACCCTCGAGGCGGCGCTCGGCGGGCACCGAGCATCACGCAGCGTCGAGATCACTCCGGAGCGGCTCCGGGCCGCTCGAGACGAGCTCAGCACCACGTCGCGGGAGGATGTGGCCGCGGTGAGCCTGGGGACCCCGCACTTCTCGCTCGCCGAGTTCGAAGCGCTGATGCCGCTCCTCGACGGCATCCGGGTCAACCCACATGTGGAACTGTTCATCTCGACCGGCCGAGACGTCCTGTCGGAGGTGGACCGTCGGGGCTGGCTCTCCCACGTTCGAGAGGCCGGCGCCCGGATCGTCACGGACACGTGCCCCTACATCACGCCGATCATGCGAGTGAAGGACGGCCCGGTCATGACGAACTCCGCGAAGGCCGCCTGGTACGCGCCGATGAACGTCGGCGCCGATGTCGTGTTCGGGAGCCTCGAGGAGTGCGTGCGTTCCGCGGTGAGCGGCCGGGTCTGGCGCGACGAGCGCCTGTGGGCCGATGGGTGAGGGCCGGTCCCTCGTCGCCGGCGAGGCTCGAGGGCCGGCCCTGGTCCTCGACGAGCCGCTGAGCTTCTGGGGCGGCGTTGATCCCGAGACCGGACGGGTGATCGACGTGCACCATCCGCAACTGGGGGTCACGATGACCGGGCGCGTGCTGGTCATGCCATCGGGCCGGGGTTCGAGCTCCAGCTCGAGCGTGCTGGTCGAGTCGATCCACGC
>DATDKZ010000070.1:0-2724 GCA_036519575.1 Actinomycetota bacterium
GCGCCACTGCCGCCCCGACGAGCAGGACGACCAGACAGATGATCGTGATCAACGTGAAGCGCCGCACGGCGCGAGGCTAGCAGGGGGGACCATGGAGGAGATCAAGCCGTTGGAGGTCGGTCACGTGGTGCTGCGAGTGCGAAACTTTGCCAGGTCCATCCCGTTCTACGAACTGCTGGGGTTCACCAAGGTCGCCGAGCTCGGCGGGGCCATGGCCTTCTTCACCGCGACGGGAGAGAACCATCACGACTTGGCGCTCCAAGCTGTGGGAGACGGCGCGCCCAGCCCGCCGCCGGGCTCGGTCGGCCTCTACCACGTGGCCATCCGGTACCCATCTGACGACCACGTCCGAGCGGCGTTCCGGCGGTTGTCCGGCGCGGGCGTAGACATCGTCGGGGCGAGCGATCACGGTGTGTCGCACAGCCTCTACATCCGCGATCCGGACGGGATCGAGCTCGAGTTGTACGCGGACGTTCCGGACTGGAAGGAGCAGGGGGAGCAGGTGGCGACCATCCGGCCATGGGATCCCCGGTAGCGAGGACGGGGGCCGGGTCGTCGTCCGAAGCCCCGGCCCCTCCTCACTTCCCTCGGCCCTAGCCCACCACCCTCACGGTCACCGATGTCTGGCCCTTCACCATCACGTCCTGCTTCTGGACGAGCTGGCGGCCCAGGCCGGTGACGATCAGGTCGTTGGGATGCTCGCCGCCGTTCAGGATCCTCAGGAGCCGCTCGAACCCCAGCCGGCCCGTATTGATCCGTTGACGTACCTGTCCGCCGCGGAAGGAGATCCGCTCGACCCCGCTGGCCCGGTGGGGGACCCGCATCCGAAACGTCGCCGTCTGAGCCTGTCCGCCTCCAACGGGTCGCAGCAGGACCTCGAGGGTGATCACGGTCCCGCGCCTCGCCTTCAGGATCGCCCGGTCCCGGAGGGTTCGCTGAAGCGAGCTCGCCGTTCTGACTCGCACGATGTCGTCGATGAGCTTCTGGTCCGTGATCTCTCCGCTCGCCTCGACGCTCGTGAAGGTGATCTTCTCCGTCCGGTTGAATGCCAGCTCGAACAGCGCGTTCTGGAGCCGGTAGGCGGCTTTGAAGGCGTGCTCCGACGCGAGCAAGTTCGTGTTGTGGACGGTGAATGGCGTCACACCGTCCTCGCGCAACCCCTGGATCGTGTAGGACAGGTTGAGTGTGCCCTTCCCGAGATGCTCGAACACGAGCAGCAGGTTCTGGTACACGTGCTCATAGGCGATCAGCGGACCCCAGAAGGCCTTCTGGTAGATGATGTCCGTCTGTCCGGTCCGCGTCTTCCCGTTGTCCGTGTTCGTGAACGTCGTGGTGACGGGTATCGATGCCGGCACGGCGCCGGTCTGGCCCAACAGCCCGGCCAGGCGGTCCTGGACCACCGTCCCTCGGAGGTCGGTGGGGACCAGGATCTTGAACGGCCCGAACAGCCCACTCACGTCGTTGACTATCGTGATGACGCTGGCGCCGCCCATGGCGAACGAACTCGGGCCCTGGAGGAAGAAGGCGTGGCCCCAGCCGACGTTCAGGTCGCCGCAGGCGAAGGTGGCCGTCCCGATGCCGGCGAACGTCACGTCGCCGGTCGACAGCTCCGCGGCCAGCGGCTCACCGGGTTCGAGGGGGATCGGATTGATCGTCGTGGCTGACGTGGAGGCCACTCCGCCCGCCGGGTACACGTGGAAGGGGAGACCGTGCTGGTCGATGATCGACTGCAGCCGCTGTGCTCGCTGGTCAGATAGTCCCGAGACGCCGAGCGGTATGGCCAGCCGTTGGACCGTGGTCGGGACCGTGCTCACCGGGACCCTGGCTGCTTCGGCCACGGCAACGCGGGCCCGACGCGTCACCGCGATCGAGCTCGGCAGTGACGTAGTCGAGCCAGTCGGCAGCGCGGTCAGATCGACCATCTGCTGCGCAGGCGTGAACAATCCGATCATGGGGTCGGCCGCGAGGCCGAAGGTGTAGGAGACGGCCCCGGCCAGCTGCCCGCCGATGTAGATGGGGGAGCCAGACATCCCCGAGGCCACCCCGTGCGCTTGGTCCAGGAACGCCGGCGGGCCCGTGATCCTGAAGATCACCAGGTCGAAGCTGGGCAGGAGCGCGTTCGGAAAGATTCCGATGACCTGGATGTCGAATGCCGTGGGGGCGCTCCCTTGAACGGCGGTGAGCCCCGTGCCGGCCATCCCGGGCGTGATCGAGCTCTCGGAAAGACCGCGGGAGGGCTGGCGCAGGTGGTCGCGGCCGGCGCGTCGGCGAAGGTCAGACTGACCGCAAGCAGCGCAACGGAGACCGTCAAGGCGCGCAAGGCTTGCCGGCGAGAGGTCATGGATCGTGCGTTGCCCAACGGAACCACCCCCCTCGATTGGCTCATCCTACGCCTCAGACGAAAGCGCAGGGAAAGCGGTTCCCGAGAGAGAAACGTCGGTCAGGCAGCTTGGGGTAGCCGCTCTCGGCAGATCGCCAAGTTCGATCTGAGGACCCTCCGGAGGGCGGCGTCGTCTTCCATGTACCGTCGCAGATCGAGCTCCAGGGAGACGCTGCCCGAGAAGCCCTCCGTCCCCAACAGGTCGAGGAACTCGAGGATCGGCAAGACGCCCTGGTCGAGCGGCAGGTGCGAGTCCCAGCCCCGTCCGGCGTTGTTCGACAGATGCACGTGGACCAGGCGATCGCCCAATCGCCGGACGGCCTCGAAGGCGTCCAGGCCCGACA
>DATDKZ010000071.1:0-9169 GCA_036519575.1 Actinomycetota bacterium
CGGCCTGGCCATCCCCGGAAGGTGACGATGACCCAAGTCAACCTCCTTCCCTCCGAGCTCCGCGCGCGGGAGGCGACGCGTCGCCTCACGAGCGTGGTCGTGATCGTCGGGGTGCTCGTGCTCGGGCTGGTCGGGCTGTTCTATTTCTTCCAGGTCATGAACCTCTCACGGGCCCGGGACGACCTCGCAGCCCAGGAGGGCGTGAACAGGCAGCTCCAGGCGCAGGTCAACGACCTCCAGCGGTTCCAGGAGCTCCAGAACCAGCTCGAGGCCAAACAGAGCCTGGTCAATTCGGTCTTCATCGGCGAAGTGTCCTGGTCGGGCGTGCTCGTGGACATCTCCCAGGTCATCCCGTCGGATGCGTATCTCACCAGCCTGACGGGATCGGTCGCCCCAACGACCCCGACTCCAACCACCGGAGGGGGCACCCTGATCGGCAACATCTCGTTCACCGGTGTGGCGAGGGAGACCGACCCGCTCGCGACGTGGTTGACCAGGCTGGAGCAGGTGGACGGGTGGGAAAACGCCTGGATGACCTCCGCAACGGAGCAGGCGCCCTTCTCGCGGATCTACACGTTCAATAGTGGGCTCGATCTGTCGGTCGACGCGACGACCGCGCAAGGGAAGGAAGTTCCGTGAGCCGCCGGGGCCCGATCATTGCAGGCGCCATCATCGCGGTGGTCGCCGTGCTGGCCATCTTCTTCCTGGTGCTCCCCAAGATGAACGAAGTCAGCAAGACGCAGGAGGACGTCGAGGCGGCGGAGGCCCAGGAGACGGCCCTCCGCGCTCAGCTCGCCAGCCTGAAGGAAGCTCAGGCGAACGCCCCCCAGGTGAAGGCCCAGATCGCCAAGCTGAGCAACGAGGTGCCCCCCACGGCGGACCTCCCCGCGCTCATCAGGCTGCTGACGGCGGCGGCCGACGGCTCGGGCGTGGACTTCTTCACCGTGGCGCCGGGAAATCCCGTGCTCGATCCCGCCGGGGCGTTCTCGACCATCCCGACCGCGATCTCCGTGACCGGCGGCTACTTCGCACTGGACCAGTTCCTGGTCCGGCTGGAGTCGCTCCCCCGGGCGGCCAAGGTGACCAGCGTCTCGATCACCCCAGGGGGAACCGCGCCACCCGGCTCGACGGTGAACTCCCTCAGCATGCAGCTGAGCGTGGACTTCTACACGACCGACACGAGCGCCGGGCCGGGCTCCGCGCCGGGGCCATCCGAGGGAGCCTAGGACCATGGCCCTTTCCCCCCGTGACCGGCGCGCGCTGATGCTGTTGGGGGCCGCGGCGGGTGTCGCGCTGCTTGCCTTCGTCTTCCTGAACGTGCTGCGAGGTGGTGGGGGGGAGGAGGCGGCGACGCCGCCGCCGCCGCCGCCGATCTCGACCGGCGGCCCGACGCCCACTCCGACCGTCAGCCCCACCCCGACGCCCCGCGAGACGCTGCCGCCGGTGGTCCTGGCCGGGTCCCGTGACCCGTTCTCCATCCCACCGTCCCTGCAGACGGGATCGCCGCCTCCGAGCGGCAGCGTCAGCCCCCCTCCACCGGGAGGAACGGGCACGGTACCTCCTCCGCCTCCGCCGGGGGGGACCGGGACGTCGCCGCCTCCACCCCCGACGACCCCGGGAGGTGGGCAGAGCACCACGATGGGCGGCCACACGGTCGTGCTCCTCGACATCTTCCAGGGTGGCACCAAGGTCCAGGTGGAGGTGGACGGCACGGTCTTCACGGTGTCGGTGGGTGAGACGTTCGACGGGAACTTCAGGCTCGTCTCGGTCAGCGGGAGCTGCGCGCGCTTCGTCTTCGGCGACGAGGGGTTCACGCTCTGTACGAGCCCGCGGAAATAAGGCTCCGGCGGTCCGCGCACGGGGGGAGCGGTCGCCGGTTCGAGGGCGGTCCCGGGAAACCGGGACCGCCCTCCGCACTCACCTATCATGAGTTCCATGTTGCGGCTGCTCACGGCCGGTGAATCGCACGGCAAAGCCTTGGTGGCCGTGTTGGAGGGATTGCCCGCAGGTGTTCCCGTGGCACCGAAGGAGGTGGCCGGCGAGCTAGCCCGGCGGCGCCACGGACACGGCCGCAGCGGTCGACAGAAGCTGGAGGGCGACCGATTCGAGATCCTGTCCGGGGTCCGGCACGGACGCACCCTCGGAAGCCCCATCGCCATCACGATCGAGAACGCGGAGTGGGAGGAGAAGTACCGCGACCTGATGGCGGTGGAGGGGGAGATCGACCCCGGCCACAAGCTCACCCGGCCCCGTCCGGGCCACGCCGACCTCGCCGGGGTCATGAAGTACGGGTTCGACGACGTGCGGAACGTCCTGGAGCGCGCCAGCGCCAGGGAGACGGCGGCCAGGGTGGCTGCGGGGTGCGCATGCAAGGCGTTCCTGGCCGAGCTGGGCATCCGGGTGATGTCCCACGTCGTGCGGATCGGGACGATCGCCGTGCCGGACGGCGCTCGGCCGCCCGGACCGGAGGACCTGGAGGAGGTGGACGCCTCGCCGGTCCGGTGCTTCCACGAGCAGGCCTCCGCCGCGATGGTGGACGAGATCGATCGGGTCCGAATGGCCAGGGACACGCTGGGCGGGGTCTTCGAGGTCATCGCCTACGGCTGCCCGCCCGGTCTGGGGTCCCACGTCCAGTCCGACCGAAAGCTCGACGCTCGCGTGGCCCTCGCGCTCATGAGCATCCAGTCGGTCAAAGGCGTGGAGGTGGGCGACGGGTTCGCCACCGCCGGGCGCGTTGGCTCGGAGGCCCACGACGAGATCGTCGCGGGGGAGGCCGGCCTGTCCCGAACCTCCACGCGGGCCGGCGGGATCGAGGGCGGCATGAGCACGGGCCAACCCATCCGGGTCCGCGCGGCGATGAAGCCGTTCTCCACCGTCCCCCAGCCCCTGTCCACGGTCGACCTCGCGACCGGGAGGCCGGATGTGGCGATCCGGCAGCGGACGGACGTGTGCGCGGTGCCGGCAGGAGGGGTCGTCGGCGAAGCCGCGATGGCCTTCGTGCTGGCCCAGGCGGTGCTGGAGAAGTTCGGCGGGGACTCGCTCCCCGAGACCCGGCGCAACCTCGAGGGCTACGTCGCGGCCCTGCCATGATCGTCTACCTGGTGGGGATGCCGGGATCCGGCAAATCGACGGTCGGCCCCGAGCTAGCCGGGCGACTCGGCGTCTCGTTCGTGGAGCTGGATGCCGAGATCGAGCGTGCCGCGGGCAGGTCGGTTCGCGACATCTTCGCCGCAGAGGGCGAGCCCCGCTTCCGCGAGCTCGAGGCGGCAGCCCTCACCGAGGCCGCGACCCGTGACCCCTCCGTGGTCTCGTGTGGAGGGGGCGTCGTCCTGGAGCCGGCCAACCGGGTCACGCTCCGGGCCACGGGCGAGGTGGTGTTCCTGTCGGTGCCCCTGCGGGTCCTGAAGGAACGGGTGTCGCCGTCGGCCGACCGCCCGCTGATCCATGCCGAGACTGACCTCGAGCGCCTGTTCCGGGACCGCGAGCCGTTGTACCGCGAGTTCGCGGCCCACGTCGTCGACGCGAGCGCCCCGCCCGACGAGGTCGCTGAGGCCATCGAGAAGGAGCTCACCCGGTGGTCCGCGTGAGCGTGGCCGTCGCCGGCTCGAGCTACGACGTGATCGTCGGGCCGAGCATCCTGGAGGACGCCGCGACCTGCCTGCCGATGCTCGGGGAAGCCGAGAAGGGTTTCGTGGTTGCCGATCCCATGGTGGCCGGAGGGTATCTGGAGGTGCTCGCGGGTGGTCTCGAGCCCCTGGGGTTGCGGGTGATCCACCTCGGAGTGCCGGCTGGAGAGGAGGCCAAGTCGCTCCAGACGGTGGTGGCCCTCCACCGGCAGCTGGCCACGCAGGAGGCGCATCGCGACGACGTGGTGATCGCTCTCGGCGGCGGGTCCGTCGGCGATCTCGCGGGGTTCGTGGCCGCCACGTACATGCGGGGGGTGCGGTTCATCCAGGTCCCGACGACGCTGACGGCACAGGTGGACGCAGCCATCGGAGGCAAGACCGGGGTGAACCTTCCCGAGGGGAAGAACCTGGTCGGCGCATTCCACCAGCCGGTGGCGGTGCTGGCCGACGTGACCACGCTCGCCACCCTTCCCGAACGAGAGTTCCGCTCAGGCTTGGCCGAGGTGGCCAAGTACGGCCTGGCCCTCGAGCCCTCCCTCCTGGAGCTTCTGGACGATCGCCTGGAGTCGGTCCTGGCTCGAGATCCGGTCCTGATGGAAGAGGTGGTGGCCCGGTGCGTCCGAGCGAAGGCCGGGGTCGTAGCCGCAGACGAGCGCGACCGTGGAGCCAGACTGGTCCTGAACTACGGGCACACGCTCGGCCACGCGCTCGAGCGGCTGGAGGAGTTCTCCGGTCGGTCCCACGGCGAGGCTGTAGCCGTGGGGATGACGTTCGCCGCGCGATTGGCCGAGGCGCTGGGGACGGCACGTCCGGGCCTGTGGGCCCGACACGTCCGCACGCTCACCCCTCTGGGCCTGGAGCCCGACGGGCGGCTGCCGGCGAGCGACCGGATCCTCGACGCCATGCGGATGGACAAGAAATACCGGGGCGGCATCCGGTTCGTGCTCCTCGAGGGTGTAGGACGTCCCGTGGTGGTGGACGAGGTCCCCGAGGACGTCCTCGTGACCGCCCTGAAGGAGATGGGGGCGGCGGGATGAGCCGACCGGCCGCCGACCATCGGGCCGGAGGATGAAGGTCCTGTTCCTGTTCGGACCGAACCTGGGGACGCTCGGCACCCGCGACCCGGATCGTTACGGGACCGCGACCCTTCCTCAGATCATGGACGAGGTGGAGAAGCGCGCCACGTCATCGGGACACCAGGCGGAATGGAGGCAGTCCGACCACGAGGGCGACCTGGTGGCGTGGTTGAACGACGCGACGAAGGACGGGTTCGGCGTCGTCGTCATGAATCCCGGCGCGCTCACGCACTACTCCTATGCTCTCCGGGATGCCGTGGAGGCTTGCGGCGCACCGGTCATCGAGGTTCACATGACCAATATCTATGCCCGAGAAGAGTTCCGACGGCATTCGGTGATCTCGTCCGTGTGCCGAGCCACCATCTCCGGGGCGGGCGCGGGCGGGTATCACCTGGCGATCGAGGCGCTGCCGTGGATCACCGGCTGAGGCGCGCCCGGCTCGCCTCGCGGCTGGTCGAGCTCGGAGCGGACGGGTTCCTCCTCACCCGGCTGCCCAACGTCCGGTACATGACGGGGTTCAGCGGATCCAACGGCCAGGTCCTCGTGACCCCGGACGGCGCCGCCTTCTTCACCGACGGCCGGTACACCGAGCAGGCTCGCCACGAGGTCCTCGACCTGGAGCCGGTCACGTACCTGGATGGGTTCCTCCAGCCGATGGTGGATGCGGCCCGGCGCCTCGAGGTGGTGCGTCTTGGGTTCGAATCCGAGGGGGTCACCTTCCGGACCTACGAGGAGCTTCGGGCCGCGGCGAAGGGAATCGAGCTCGTCCCGGTGACCGGTGAGGTCGAGCGTCAGCGATGGGTGAAGGACCCTGAGGAGCTCGAGGTCCTGGAGCGAGCCCAGGGCGCGACCGACGAGGCCTTCGCTGCGGTGGTGGGAAGGCTCCGCGACGGGGTGACTGAGCGGGAGCTGGCGTTCGAGCTCGAGGCCGAGATGCGCCGGGCTGGGGCGGAAGGTCCGGCGTTCGACACGATCGTCGCGTTCGGGGAGGACGCTGCCGAGCCGCACCACGAACCGACCGGCCGGACGCTCTCGCGGGGCGACGTGGTGAAGATGGACTTCGGGGGGCTGGTGGACGGGTACCACGCCGACATGACCCGGACCGTGGCGTTCGGCGAGCCGCCCGCACAGCTGCGTGACGTCCACGATCTGGTGCGCTCGGCCCAGCAGGCGGGCATCGACGCGGTTCGGATGGGGGCCACCGGAGCCGAGGTCGATGGCGCGGCCCGGGATGTGATCGAGGGCGCCGGCCTGGGGGAGCACTTCACCCACGGGCTCGGCCACGGTGTGGGGCTCGAGATCCACGAGGGGCCTCGTCTTCGGCGGGGGGGCGACGACGTGCTCCCGGCAGGTGCCGTGGTGACAGTGGAACCGGGCGTCTACCTCCCCGGAGTTGGCGGGGTTCGCATCGAGGACATGGTCTTGGTGATGGAGGACGGTCGCCGAGCGCTTCCCCGGGCACCCAAGGACCTCGCTCCGGCCTGATACGACGTCCCGGGCACCCATAGACTGGGCCGGCCGGATCCGAGCCCGGCCCACCACCCGAGGAGTGACATGAGCGTTTCCACCAACGACCTAAAGAACGGGATGACGCTCGAGCTCGACGGCACCCTGTTCCAAGTGATCGAGTTCCAGCACGTGAAACCGGGCAAGGGCGGGGCGTTCGTCCGAACGAAGCTCCGCAACGTGAGGACCGGTGCGGTGGTCGAGCGGACGTTCAACGCCGGTGTCAAGGTCGGTCTGGCCATCGTGGATCGACGTGAGATGCAGTTCCTGTATCGCGACGGTGATGGCTTCGTGTTCATGGACACCGAGTCCTACGAGCAGGTGAACGTGCCCGCCGGCATCGTTGGAGACATGGCGCGATACCTGTCCGAGGGGGCCATGGCCACGGTGGCCCTGCACCAGGGAAACCCCATCTCCGTCGAGCTTCCTGCCTCCGCGGCGCTGAAGGTGACCCAGACGCAAGCGGCCGTCCGGGGAGACACGCGGACAAACGTGATGAAGCCTGCCACAGTGGAGACCGGACACGTGGTGCAGGTGCCGCTGTTCATCGAGGAGGGCGAGCGGATCAAGGTCGACACGCGCACGGGGAACTACATCGAGCGGGTGAGATGAGGGCCATGACCTCCCGCAGACAGGCCCGGCGCCAGGCCCTCGACATCCTGTACCAGGCGGACGTGACCGGCTCGGATCCCCACCTCGTCCTGGAAGGTTGGGAGCGGGTCGGCAAACCGGTCGATCCGTTCGCCGGGGAGCTCGTGGAGGGGGTTGCTGCGCACCGGGCCGAGATCGATGGGCACCTGGAGCGCCTGGCCGAGGACTGGACGGTCGACCGGATGGCCTCGCTCGATCGCTCGATCCTTCGGATCGCGTGCTTCGAGCTCCTGCACCAGCCCGATACGCCGCCCGGCGCAGCCATCGACGAGGCGGTGCAGGCGGCGAAGGAGCTATCGACCGAGGACTCCAGCCGGTTCGTGAATGGCATCCTCGGCCGCTTCGTGCGGGAGCGAGCGGGTGTGCTCGACGCGCCTCCGTCAGACCCGGGCTAGCTTCGTCCGCCGGGAGGCGGGAAGCGTGCTTATACCGAAGGGTCTTCGGTTCGAGCCTCCGGGGCGCCCTCGGCCTGGGGGGCGGAGGCACCGGCTTCGTCCGTGTTGGTCGAGCCTTCCTTGATGCCCTTCTTGAACTCGCTGGAGGAACGGCCGAGCGAGCGCGCCAGCTCGGGGAGTTTCTTCGCGCCGAACAGCAGCACGATGACCCCGAGGACGACGAACCACTCAGGTCCAAAGCTCATGGATCCTCACCTTCCTTGCGGACGCCCCTAGTGTAGGGCCTCCCCATCCGCTTTGCGTCCCCGGGAGGCGGCTCATCCGGAGGAGGGAGTCGGAGGAGGGGGCGGCGGACCCGTGGGCGCGGCCCGCCTGGGCGGCCTGCCGATGGCGAAGTAGATGATCGCCCCGACGACCTGGGTCAGCACGATCACCAGCACCCATACGAGCTTCGTGCCGCTTCGATACATCGAGTCGTCCGGAACCTGGATCGCGTCCACGAGGGCCCAGATCCACACGACGAAGGACCCCACGAAGAGCAGGGCGAACGGGATGAAGACCAGCTCCGGGCCGAACGTCACGCGCCACCTCCCGTCGAAGCGCGGTTCACGGTGTATCCTACGGCCCGAGCTTCCCCTTTTAAGTCCGGTCCCGCGAGGCCGGGAAGGGAGGAACACGGGATGCTGCTCCAGATGTGCGCCCTGCCGCGTCCGCGGCTGGGCGCTTGTTCATGATGGCCCCCGTTCGCCTGCTGGACGGGGGTGAGATCCGGCGGGCGGTCACCAGGATCGCCCATGAGATCCTGGAGCGGAACAAGGGAGCCGACCGCCTGGCCCTGGTGGGGATCGCCGCCCGCGGTGACGACCTGGCTCGCCGCCTTGCCTCCGAGATCGCCAGGATCGAAGGGGCGAAGGTCCCGGTGGGGGTCCTCGACATCACCTTCTACCGGGATGACATCGGCATGCGGGCCGAGGCACCCGAGGTGCACGAGACCCGGATCGGTTTCGACATCACGGGCAAGACGGTCGTGCTGGTCGACGACGTCCTGTTCACCGGCCGGACCATCCGCGCTGCGATGGACGCCGTGGTGGACTTCGGCAGGCCGACGTCGGTGGCGCTCACAGTCCTCGTGGACCGGGGCCACAGGGAGCTGCCGATCCGAGCCGACTTCGTGGGGAAGAACGTGCCGACGAGGATGGACGAGTCGGTCCGCGTCGCGCTGCAGGAGGTGGACGGCGAGGACGCCGTGTACATGGAGGAGCCAACGGGATGAATCCGCAAACGTCGGGCGGGATGGGAGTTGAGGGATGAACAAACACCTGCTGTCGATCAACGACGTGTCGGCCCAGGACGTCGTGGGGGTGCTGGACACCGCCGAGTCATTCCGTGAGGTCGGGACCCGGGTGATCAAGAAGGTCCCGGCCCTCCGTGGGCGGACCGTCGTGAACCTGTTCTACGAGAACTCGACCCGCACACGGATCTCCTTCGAGCTGGCCGCCAAGCGGCTCTCGGCCGACGTGATCAACTTCTCGACGAGCGGTTCTTCGGTGAGCAAGGGCGAGAGCCTGAAGGACACGGCGCTCACGCTCCAGGCCATGGGGGCCGACGCCATCGTGATCCGGCACTCGTCGTCGGGCTCGCCGCACACGCTGACGAAATGGGTGAAGGGGAGCGTGCTGAACGCGGGCGACGGGACGCACGAGCACCCCACCCAAGCCCTGCTCGACCTGTACACGATCCGGGAGAAGCTCGGGCGGTTCGAGGGCCTCCGGGCCGCCATCGTCGGCGACGTGCTGCACTCACGGGTCGCCCGGTCCCTCTCGTTCGGCCTGGTGAAGATGGGAGCGGAGGTCACGCTGGTCGGTCCGCCCACGCTGATCCCTCCGGATGCGCCGGCATGGGGGGTTCAGGTGTC
>DATDKZ010000072.1:0-16257 GCA_036519575.1 Actinomycetota bacterium
CCGAGCGCGGCCGCGCCGACCAGCGCCTCGTTGTCGCCGAGGGCGCCCTGGAGTCGGCGGCGGCTCGTCGGGACGAGGCTGCCGCGGCCGAGCGCGAGGCGACCGAGGCCGAAGCCGGGATCAACCGCGCCTGGCGTGAGGCCTCCCATGAGCTGGAACGGCTTCGGGAGGAGTACGAGGAACAGGACCGGGTCCGCGGTGATCTGGAGCGCAGGATCCGCGACGCCGAGCGGTTGCTGCGGGAAGGGCACGGGGCGGAGCCGGAGGAGGCGGTCGCCGGCCTGGGGGAGGAGGACTCTGCCCAGTCGATCGAGCGACGCGCCGAGCTCGTGCAGCGGCGGCTCGCCCTCCTCGGCCGAGTGAACCTGCTGGCTGGGGGGGAGTTCGAGACCCTGCGGGAGCGTCACGACTTCATGGCCAGGGAGCTCGACGACGTTCGGAAAGCCAAACGAGATCTGATGCAGGTCGTCGCCCGTATCGACGAGGAGATCGCAGCCACGTTCGCCGCCGCCTACGCCGACGTTGCGGCGTCCTTCGAGGCCTTGTTCCAGGAGCTCTTCCCCGGGGGTGATGGACGCCTCGTGGCCACCGACCCCGAGGACATCCTGTCCACGGGGATCGAGATCGATGCCCGTCCGGGCCGCAAGCGCGTGAAGCGCATCTCGCTCCTCTCCGGCGGCGAACGGGCGCTCACCGCGCTCGCCTTCCTGTTCGCCATCTTCAAGGCCAGGCCGAGCCCCTTCTACCTGATGGACGAGGTGGAGCCGGCCCTGGACGACGTGAACCTGCACCGATTCCTCCGGTTGATCCGGGGATTCGTGGATGACTCCCAGGTGCTGATCGTGACGCACCAGAAACGGACGATGGAGGTCGCGCAGATGATGTACGGGGTCTCGATGAGCGGGGAGGGGACCTCCAGGGTCATCGGGCAGCGCCTCGACACGCCGGGCGAAGATCCCCCGGCAGATCCCGGCGATGCGGTGACGGCGTTCCGCGGTCGGGGCGCAGCCACCGAGTAGCCTGTGTCCGCATGGATGTCCTGATCGTCGGCCTGTTCGTCGTCGCCGTCGCCATCGTCGTGGTGGGGATCGTCACGACCGTGTCGCGCCGCCGGGGCCCCTCCACCGGAGCTCGACCGTCGCCGATGCGACCGGCTGAGGCGCCGTCGCCCGCCGGCCGGCGCAGCGATGGCCTGGGGGCGAGAGCCCGGGCACTGCTGGCCGGAGGGACGCCCGGCGCGGACGGCTGGTCCCGGCTCGAGGACCTCCTGTTGAAGGCGGACGTCGGACCGGCCGCGGCTTCCCGGATGGTCCGGGACATCCGTGCTCGGTACGAGACGGGCGCCACTGCCGCCGACCCCGAGGACATGCTTCGGGACGAGATCGCGAGAATCTTGGGCGAGGACGGTGCGCTCCGCCTTCCCTCGGATCATCTGGGTGTGGTCCTCGTCGTCGGGGTGAACGGCGCCGGGAAGACCACGACCATCGGCAAGCTCGCCGCCCGGTTGGCTCGGGAGGGGCGAACGGTGAGCGTGGCCAACACGGACACGTTCCGGGCGGCCGCCTCCGAGCAGCTCGACGCATGGGCCAGACGGGCGAATGTCCAATTGATCGCGCAGCAGCGGGGGGCCGACCCCGGCGCGGTGGCCTTCGACGCCGTTGAGTCCGCCCGGGCTCGCGACGTGGACGTCCTGATCGTGGACACGGCGGGACGGCTGCACACTCGCACACCGCTGATGGATGAGCTCCAGAAGGTCAAGCGCGTGCTGGAGAAGGCCGCCGGAAACGTGGACGAGGTGCTGCTGGTCCTCGACGCGACCACGGGACAGAACGGCATCGCCCAGGCCCGGGCCTTCGCCAGCGCGGTGGACGTGACCGGTGTGGCCCTGGCCAAGCTCGACGGGACCGCGCGGGGCGGTATCGTGCTCGCCGTCCGAGAGGGATTGGGGGTCCCGGTCAAGCTGATGGGGACGGGCGAGCGGATCGACGACCTCCAGGCGTTCGACTCGCGGGCCTTCGCCGAACGGATCCTGGGGGGTTGACATGCTCGAGAGCGTGGCCAAGGCCGACATCCTGATCGTCGAGGACCACCCGACGATGCGGGAAGCGATGCGGATGGTCCTGGAGCACGAAGGGTTCGACATCCGGGAGGCGAGCGATGGGCAGGCGGCGCTGGCCATGGCTCGAGACCGGCCGCCAGACCTCATGTTCCTCGACCTCAACATCCCCGGCCCGAGCGGTTCCGAAGTGCTGAAGGAGCTGAAGTCGGCGCCCGAGACGGCAGACGTCCGAGTGATCATCGTGACCGCCGTGGGCGAGGAGGGTCGCGAGTACATCCTCTCGCTCGGGGCCGACGAGTACTTCACGAAGCCCTTCAGCCCCCTGGCGCTCCTTCGCACGGTGGAGAAAGTGCTGACCCCGGCGGAGGGTAGCGGCTAGATGTTCGACGCGCTCACCCAGCAACTGGACGGGATCTTCAAGAAGCTCCGGTCGAGGGGCAAGCTCCATCCCAAGCAGGTGGACAGCGCGGTGGCCGACATGCGCACCGCCCTGCTCGACGCGGACGTGTCCGTGGAGGTTGCCGACGAGCTGCTGGCCAGAGTGAAGGAGCGAGCGCTGTCCCAGGAGGTGATGAAGAGCCTGACTCCCGCACAACAGGTCATCAAGGTGGTGCGGGAGGAGCTTCAGGCGACCATGGGCGGCACCCAAGCGGCGTTCACCCTTCCGTCCGCCAGGCCCGCGGTAGTGATGCTGGCCGGGGTTCAGGGCTCGGGCAAGACAACCGCGTCCGCCAAGCTCGCTCGGATGCTGAGAGAGAAGGGCAAGCACCCGCTGCTCGTGGCGGCGGACCTCCAACGCCCCGCGGCCGTCGAGCAGCTGTTCACCCTGGGGGAAGAGATCGGCGTCCCGGTGGCCTCGGAAGGCACGGATCCGGTGAAGGTGGCCAAGGCGGGGGTGAAGCGGGCCGAACGGGAGGGGCTCGACGTGGTCATCGTCGACACGGCCGGGCGCCTCCACGTGGACGAGGAGATGATGAAGGAGGCCCGGCGGGTGAAGGATGCGATCAAGCCCCATCACGTGCTGATGGCCTCCGACGCGATGACCGGTCAGGACGCCGTGGTCCAGGCGCGCGCGTTCATGCGTGAGGTCGACACGACCGGGTTCATCCTGACCAAGCTCGACGGCGACGCCCGGGGCGGGGCGGCGCTCTCGATCACCGCCGTGACCGGTCGCCCGGTCTTCTTCGCGGGGACGGGGGAGCGCCCGGCGGACATCGAGCCGTTCTATCCGGACCGGATGGCCTCGCGGATCCTGGGGATGGGCGACGTGCTCACGCTGATCGACCGGGCCCAGGAGGGCCTCGATGCCGACAAGGCCAAAGAAGCCGCGGAGAAGATGGCCACCGCCCAGTTCACGCTGGAGGACTTCCTGGTTCAGATGCGGGAGATGCGAAAGCTCGGGCCGCTCCAGGATCTGCTGGCCATGCTCCCCGGGATCCCCGGAGGCAAGGACGCGCTGAAGGACCTGGCCGGCCAGGTGGACGAGCGCCAGCTGGTCCGAGCCGAGGCCGTCATCTGCTCGATGACCCCGGAGGAGCGCCGGAACCCCGCTATCATCGGTGGGTCCCGGCGCCTGAGGATCGCCCGCGGCTCCGGGACCACCACGGCAGATGTGAACTCCCTGCTGAAGGAGTTCGACGGGGCCCGGAAGATGATGCGGACGATGCTCGGCGGCAAGCGGGGCCTGAAGATCCCGGGCCTGCCGGGGATGCCGGGGAGCTCGTAAGAGAAGGAACGGGATGACGACCAGGATCAGATTGCGGCGGATGGGGGCCAAGAAGCGGCCCTTCTTCCGTGTGGTAGTGGCCGACCAAAGAAGCCCTCGCGACGGCCGGTTCATCGAGAACATCGGGAAGTACCACCCGCTCGAGGATCCATCGCTGATCGACATCGACGAGGCGAAGGCGCTGGAGTGGCTCCGAAAGGGCGCGCAGCCCAGCCAGGCCGTTCAGGTGCTGCTGACCAAGGCGGGCATCTGGGAGAAGTTCCAGTCGGAGAAGAAGGAGAGCAAGGCGGGGTCGTGAAGGAGCTCCTCGAGTACATCGCGAGGGAGCTCGTCGAGAACCCCGACGCGGTCGAGGTGAACGAGGTTCACGACGATCGCGGGATCCTCCTCCAGCTCACGGTGGATCCCGAGGACATGGGTAAGGTGATCGGCAAGGGCGGGCGAACGGCGCGAGCCATCCGCCAGGTGGTGAAAGCGGCGGCCATCCGCGAGGGGGTTCACGCCGCGGTCGAGATCGTCGACCAGGGATGAACCGCGAGCCGACCGTCGTGGTCGGCCGCATCACCCGGCCCCACGGCCTGAAGGGCGAACTCTCCGTCCTGGTGCTGTCGGAGGTGGAAGGCCGATTCGCCGACGGGGCTGTGGTCTTTCGTGAGGACGGCAAGCCGCTCACCATCGAGTCGGCGCGGCGTCACCGCGGTGGGCTGCTGGTGAAGTTCCGCGAGGTCCCCGACCGGACGGCCGCCGAACGCCTGTCCCGAAGCGTCCTGGTGGTGCCCGAGTCCGCGTCTCCGCACCTGCCCGACGGCTCATGGTGGGACCACCAGCTTGTGGGCTGCGCGGTGGCCACCGAGTCGGGCCGTCCGTTGGGGACGGTGCACGAGGTGATCCACACCGCAGCGAACGATGTGTGGAGCGCGGTATCGGATGAAGGCGAGACGCTGATCCCGGCACTCAAGGACGTGATCGTCTCGGTGGACACGGCGGGCAAGCGCATCGTCGTCCGCGAGATCCCCGGCCTCACGGTCCCGGAGGCGGAGCCGTAGCGTTGGCCGCGGGGAACCGTCTCGGGCCGGGCGGTGTAGGAGGGGTGTTCGCCGAAGAGAGGCCTTGATGCGCCGGTCCGTGGTCGCGCTGAGCGTCCTGGTCGTGGGAACCGTGCTCGCCCTCGCCGCCGCCGGGCCGGCATGGGCGAAGACCCCTCCATTCGGCGTGCAGCTCTCCACGACCCGGCCGCAGCCGGGGGAGACGGTGAGCGTGTCGGTCCGGTTCTGGGACGATCGCCGGCACACGAAACCGGCCACCTGGTGGGACGTCCCAAGGATCCCGCACCTGTTGTGGGCGGTTCCCGTGGACGCGCAGGGGAACAACGATCTCGAGGCCGCCGTCCCGGTCACCGTCCGGCGCGGCGGCTTCGCCGAGTATCGAGGAACGCTGACGCTTACCGAGCCTGGGTCATACGTGCTGGTCCCGTTCTCGGTCGAAGGCGGCTTCGACGCGCCGGCGGGGTATCCGAAGCCGATCGCCCTCGACATCGCCGCCGCACCCTCACCCGCCATGTCTGCCACGTCCGGTTCGGGCGGGGGCCCGTGGCTCCCCATCGCGATCGCGTCGGCGCTGGGCGCCGCCGTGCTCGGGGCGCTCCTTGCGCGGCGCGCGAGCAGGGTACGCGCGTCCCGCCCCGCCGCATGATCGGGCGCTGCTAGCCTTCGCGAGTGCGCATCGACGCGTTCACGATCTTTCCCGCCATCGTCGAGGGCCCGCTGCGTGAGAGCCTGCTGGGCAAAGCGATCGAGGCCGGCATCGTCGATGTCCGGGTCCACGACATCCGCCACTTCGCCACCGACAAGCATCGCCAGGTAGACGACGAACCCTACGGCGGGGGGCCGGGCATGGTGCTGAAACCCGAGCCGGTGTTCGCCGCGGTCGAATCGCTGGGAGAGGGAACCAAGCGTGTGATCGTGCTCTCGCCCGCCGGACGCCGGTTGGAGCAGTCACTCGTTCGTGAGCTGGCGAAGGAACCCTGGCTGGTGCTCATCAGCGGCCGGTACGAAGGCGTCGACGAACGTGTCGTGGAGGGCCTTCCTGCCGAAGAGGTATCGATCGGCGACTACGTCCTCTCGGGTGGCGAGATCCCGGCCCTCGTAGTGCTCGAAGCTGTCACCCGCCTGGTTCCGGGGGTCGTCGGCAAGGAGGAGTCTCTGGAGCGAGAGTCGTTCGAGGACGGTGCCCTCGACCATCCGCACTACACGCGCCCGAGCGAGTTTCGGGGGATGGCGGTCCCGGACGTGCTGCTCTCGGGAAACCACGCGGAGGTCGAGCGGTGGCGACGGGAGGCAGCCCGAGAGAAGACCCGCCGTAACCGTCCCGACCTGCTGAAAGGCTGACCGGGAGGGTCCGACCCGGCTGCTATCATCGGGACTCCCGCCATGAACAAGACCGATCTCGTCGACAAGCACTATCTGCGCTCGGACATCCCGCCGTTCCGGCCCGGAGACACCGTCAAGGTGCACGTCCGGGTGGTGGAGGCCGGCCGGGAGCGGGTCCAGGTGTTCCAGGGCGTCGTGATCCGGCGTCAGGGCGGCGGCCTCCAGGAGACGTTCACCGTCCGCAAGGTGTCATTCGGCGTTGGGGTTGAGCGGACGTTCCCCGTCCACTCGCCGTCCATTGCCAGGCTTGAGGTGGGAACCCGAGGGAAGGTGCGTCGGGCCAAGCTGTACTACCTGCGCGAGCTCCGAGGCAAGAAGGCCCGGATCCGGGAGCGGCGAGTCGGCCCGGAGGAACTGGCGGCGGCCCAGTCCACCTCGGCCGAGGGAACGCTCGAGGAGGCGACCGAGCCGCAAGGGGCAGTCGATGAGGCGGCCGGGATGGAGCCGGTGGAGGTCCCCCAAACCGCGGGCGTCGAAGCCGAGAGCCAGGGCTAGGCGTGGCCGAGCCGCGGCCGGACGCCGCCGAGCCGGCCCCGGCAGATCCTCGAACGATCAACACGACTCCTCTACCGGGGGACGCGTTCGTCCTGGGGCCCAAGGCGCCGGAGAAGCGATCACCGGCTCCGCCCAAACGAGCTCGGGGAAAGGACCGGGGCCTCCTGGCCTTCCTTCGCGAGCTCCCCGTCCTGATCCTCCTGGCCTTCGCCCTGGCCCTCGTCCTCAAGACTTTCGTGGTCCAGGCGTTCTTCATCCCATCGGGCTCCATGGAGCCCACGCTCATGCCCGGCGATCGCGTGCTGGTGAACAAGGTCCTGTACGAGCCGCACCGGGGTGACATCGTGGTGTTCGAGGACCCTTCCGGGCAGCAGCCGGACCGCGGGGTGGTCGGAGGGTTCCTGCATTGGCTGTCGGAGGGCCTGGGCTTCGCCCGGCCCCCGAACGAGGACTTCATCAAGCGGGTGATCGGGCTCCCGGGCGAGACCGTGGAGCTTCGGGACGGCAACCTGTACGTGGACGGTGAGCGAATTTCCCAGCCGTACCTGAAGGGCCCTCCGGACACCCGCCCGTACGGACCGAAGACGGTCCCGCCGGACTCCGTGTTCGTCCTGGGAGACAACCGCCTCTACTCCAACGACTCGCGGTTCGGGTTGGGATTCGTCCCCATCGACAAGATCGTGGGCAAGGCGTCCGTCACCATCTGGCCTCCCTCCCGTATCGGGTGGCTGCACTAGGTCTCGACCTCGGGCGCTACGAGCGCCGGCTGCGCGAGCAGGGCTTCAGCGCCGTGGCCGGCGTGGACGAGGCGGGGCGAGGGGCCCTGGCCGGGCCGCTCGTCGCCGCCGCGGTGATCCTGCCCGAGGACTTCGACCTCGACGGGGTGAACGACTCGAAGGTCCTCACACCGCGCCAGCGGGAGGAAGCCTACGATCGGATCGTGTCCGGAGCCCTGGCCTACGCGTGGTGCAAGGCGACCTCGTCGCGCATCGATCGCCGGGGCCTGCACAAGTCCAACCTGTGGCTCCTCCGCCGGGCGGTGTGCACCCTCTCGCTGCGACCGGACTATGTGTTGATCGACGGGTTCCCCGTTCGCCGGCTTCCCGCGACCAGCCTGGCCATCAAGAAGGGCGACGCCGTGACGGCCTGCGTCGCCGCGGCGTCGATCGTGGCCAAGGTTACGCGGGACCGGATGATGCAGCGTTACCATCGCCGGTATCGCAAGTACGGATTCGAGCACAACAAGGGCTACGGCACGCGCGAGCACTGGAACGCCCTGGACCGCCTGGGTCCGACGCCCATCCATCGCCTGTCCTTCAGGGGCGTGGGGGAGAACGGCACCGTGGACGTGGAGGCCGTGGAGGACCCGTGAACGAGGAGGACGACATCGAGCGGTTCGAGGAGGAGCGCGAACTCGAGCTGTACCGCGAGTACCGCGACGTCGTACCGATGTTCACCTACGTCGTGGAGACCGAGCGCCGCTTCTACCTGGCAAACGTCGTCGACGTGCAGCAGCGGGATGACGGGTGGGTGGAAGTTCGGTTGTCCGACGCGTGGGTGTGGGACATCTTCCGCCCGGCGCGGTTCGTCTCCAACGTCCGGGTCATGACCCGACGCGACGTGAACGTCGAGGAGCTCCGCCGTGATGAGGCCATCCCGGGGGATCCCACGATCGACGCCTGAGTGTCGGTGGGCCGAGATACGGTCGGCCTGCCGTGGAAACCATCGCGGGACACGCCTCGCGTGCGTCGCTCGGCCGTGCCGGCGAGGACGCGGCCGCCGCCCTCTACCTGCGGCGGGGGTTCCGCATCGTCGCGCGGAACTGGCGATGCCGACTGGGCGAGCTCGACCTCGTGGTCGAACGCGCGGGGCTGTTCGTCTTCTGTGAGGTCAAGGCCCGTCGTGGAAGCCGCTTCGGCGGGGGCTACGAGGCGGTGACGGGTCTGAAGCAGCGCAAGCTCTGCAAGCTGGCGGAGATCTTCACATCCACCACCTATGGTCCACACGACAGCGTGCGGTTCGACGTCGCCAGCGTTCACGTCGGCGCTGGTGGGGCGAGCGTCGAGCTGTTCGAGGACGCGTTCTGACTGTCAGTGCCGCGCGCTAGGGTCGCGAGGTGTACGGGCGTGTCATCGGGATCACCATCGTCGGCGTGCGAGGACACCCGGTCGCGGTCGAGGCGCACATCGGCCGAGGGCTTCCCTCGCTCACGTTGACCGGCCTTCCCGGCGCGCCCGCGCAGGACGCCAGGGATCGCATCCGGCCCGCGGTCGAGAGCTCGGGCTTGGAGTGGCCGCTTCGTAGGATCGTGGTGAACCTGTCCCCTGGGAACCTCCGGAAGGACGGGCCGGGCCTGGACCTCCCCATCGCCATGGGGGTGCTTGCCGCATCGGGTCAGGTCCCCGGCGACCGGCTGTCCCGGCTCTCGTTCTTCGGGGAGCTCTCTCTCAGGGGTGGCCTGGTGGCCACCCCGGGAGTGCTTTCGGTAGCCATCGCTGCGGCCCGCGCCGGCCTTGACGGTGTCGTGGTCCCCTTGGCGAACGCCGGAGAGGCCGCGCTGGTGGAGGGAGTGCGGGTCGTCGGGGCTCGGGGCCTCACCGAGGTCGCCGGGTTTCTCCGCGGCACCTGGCATCCCCCGACGCCCCTCGCACGCGAGGCGAACGAGGCAACGCGCCATGGGGTGGACTTCGCCGAGGTCCGGGGGCAGGCTCAGGCGCGGCGGGCCTTGGAAGTGGCGGCGGCCGGCGGTCACAACGTCCTGCTCGTCGGTTCGCCGGGCGCGGGCAAGACCATGCTGGCCAGACGTCTGGCCACCATCCTCCCCGCCCTGTCCCGAGAGGAGGCTCTGGAGGTCACGCAACTCCATTCCGTGGCCGGCATGCTGGACGAGGGTGGATTGGTCCGGTCGCGGCCATTTCGGTCGCCGCACCACTCCATCTCCCTGTCGGCGCTGCTGGGTGGTGGAAGTGGCTTCGTCAGGCCCGGGGAGGTCTCGCTCGCGCATCACGGCGTCCTGTTCCTCGACGAACTGACGGAGTTCCGACGCGACGCGGTGGAGGCGCTCCGCCAGCCGCTCGAGGATGGCCGGGTCGTGGTGACGCGTGTCGCCGGGTCGGTCGAGTTTCCCGCCGGATTCACCCTGGTCGCGGCGACCAACCCGTGCCCGTGCGGCTACGAGGGCGATCCCAAACGCCAGTGCCGTTGTCCTCCGCACCGCGTGGAGCTGTACCGCCAGAAGCTGTCGGGACCGCTCCTCGATCGCATCGACATCCGACTCGTAGTGCCGCGGCTCTCCAAGCGGGAGCTGCTGGGTGAGACCGAAGGAGAGGCCTCGTCACCCATCCGGACTCGAGTCGAGGAGGCCAGGGCGCGTCAACGGCATCGGTATGCGGCGCTCGGCTTCCCGTGCAATGCCATGCTTCCAGGGCCGGTGGCCCGGCGGCAGGCCAGGATGTCCTCCGGCGGAAACGACGTCCTGGCCGGCGCGGTCGATGCCCTGAGCCTCACCGGTCGGGGATTCGATCGGGCCATCAAGGTCGCGAGGACCGTTGCCGACATCGCGGGGGCCGAGGAGATCGGCGCCGGACACATGGCGGAGGCGTTGACGTATCGGATGAGCCTTTCTGAGGGAAGCCTGGCCCGTGCGGGCTGATGGTGCGGCCGACCGAGGTCACCGGCCGGCTGCCCACCGGAGGCGCTCGGGGAACCGCCCATCACGGTGGCCGCCAGGCTTCGTCGGCGGCGAGGCGGATCGAAGGGCTTTGCTCGTCCTGATGGCGCTGCGGGGCATCTCGCCGCTCAAGCTGCTGGAGCTTGCGGACCGGGAGCGAACCGCCGCCGCAACGCTGGAGGCATTCCGAGGGGGACGCGCCGGCAGCGATGCGGACCGCGAGTTCGCATGGGGGCTCGACCCCGACGACATCGATCGCGCCCTCGTGGCATGTGGCGCGAGCCTCGTGCCATTCGGAAGTGGCGAGTACCCGCCGCAGCTCGAGAACCTGGAGGACCCGCCGGCTGCCCTCTTCGTCAAGGGCCGGCCCCTTCCACCGCACGAGCGAGCCGTGGCCATCGTGGGAGCGCGCAACTGCTCCGAACTCGGCAGGGAACTGGCCACGGCCATCGGCCATGACCTCGCGACGTCGGGCATGTGCGTCGTCAGTGGGGCGGCCCGTGGCATCGACGCCGCCGGCCACCAGGGCGCGCTCGATGCGAGTGGCCACACGGTCGCGGTGCTCGGGTGTGGGATCGACCAGGCCTATCCGAGGTGGAGCAGGCGCATGATCGAGCGAATCGCGGACAGCGGTACGTTGGTCAGCGAGTATCCGCCGGGCGTCCCGCCAGAGCCGTACCATTTCCCGGCCCGCAACCGGATCGTGGCGGCCATGTGCACGGGTCTGGTGGTCGTGGAGGGTGCCGAGGGAAGCGGCTCGCTGATCTCGGCCGAACACGCGCTGGATCTGGGGCGCGACGTGTTCGCCGTACCCGGGGCCATCACCAATCCCCTGGCTCACGTTCCCAACGTCCTCATCCGGGAAGGGGCGACCCTGATCCGAGGGGTCGACGACCTGATGCGGGACCTGAAGCTCGGGGATGGGCGGAGCGTTGCCCCCGTGCGGTTGGACCTGACCGTGGCGGAGCAGGCCGCCCTCGAACTCGTCGTCGGACCCGTGCTGCCCGAGGTGGTGGCGAGGGGGTTGGGCGTCTCGGTGCCCGAGGTGCTCCCGCTGCTCCTCGGCCTGGAGTTGAAGGGACTCATCCGGAGCATCGGTGGCCGGTTCGAACCTCGGCTGAAGGCGGCGACCTAGGACCTCGCCGGCATCTGCTTCCGCAGCGCCCTCGCCCAATCCGGGTGGGGCGAGAAATCCATGCCGTCCGACGGCCGTTGGGGGGACAGAAACTGCCCGACGTTCGTGGGAAGCTTGATTGCCCTTTCTCTCGTTGGTACAAGGGCACCCGACGACGACCAGGAAGGACGATGCAGGCGCGGGAGGACCTTCCCCATCCCGAGGCGAAGCTGATCGGCGAGTTCACCGATCACTTGGCGCTCGAGCGGCACCTGTCGGAGCACACGGTGTCCGCCTATCGCCGGGACCTCGAGCAGCTGGCCGTGTTCCTATCGCGCCAGCGGCGCTCGCTGGCCTCGGCAACGTACCCGCTCCTCCGCCGGTTCTTGGCGCAGCAGGTGACCTTGGGGTACGCACGTGCGTCGATCGCCCGGCGCGTGGGAGCCATCCATACGTTCTATCGGTGGGCCGCGGCGAGAGGGTTCGTGAACGCCGACCCGGCCGCCCTGCTCGGCCGGCCGAAGGTGGCCAACCGGCTCCCCACGGTGCTGAGGCCCGCCGAGGCCGCCGGACTTGTCGAGGCCCCGGAAGCCGATTCGCAGGACGAGATGGGGCAGGCCGTGGCACTTCGGGACCGGGCGGTCCTGGAGCTCTTGTACGGGTCGGGCCTGCGGGTGGGGGAGGTCAGCGCACTCACGGTCGATCGGATCGACCTGGATCGCGGGCGGGTACGAGTGATGGGGAAGGGCTCCAAGGAGCGCGACGTCCCGATGTCGGACTTCGCGGTGGAGGCCACGCGGGAGTATCTCCGCCTGGGTCGAGCGCCCCTCGCCGTCGACGGGTCGGCCGCGTTGTTCTTCAACCGCAAGGGCCGGCCGCTGGGGGTGCGCGACATCCGAGCTCTGGTCGAGCGATACGGCTCCGGGAAGCTGTCGGGACGTCGCGTGACCCCGCACGCGCTCCGGCATTCGTTCGCCACGCACCTCCTCGAAGGGGGAGCGGACATCCGAGCCGTGCAGGAGCTGCTCGGTCATTCGAGCGTGGCCACGACTCAGCGATACACGCACGTGTCGCGCACCCGACTGTTCGCCGCGTACCAACGGAGCCACCCGAGGGCGTGATGGGGGCCAAGGCGAACGCGAACGGGAAGGCGCCGCTCCCCGCGAAGGGGAAGAAGCCCGCCAAGCCCGAACCGGCGATGAAGTCGTCCGGATCGGCCAAGGCCGGACCGGCCATCAAGGTCGTCCCATCGCTCAAGCCGGCCGCAAAGGCGGCCGGGCGGTCGGTGGCTGTCCTCCCGGAACCGGCCAGGCCACCGATGGACGAGCTCGCCGCCTTGTGGGCCGAGTTCAAGGCGACGGCGTCGCCACAGGCCCGCGAGCGCCTCATCCTGCATTACGCGCCGCTCGTGAAGTACGTGGCCAGCCGAGTGGCCACCGGCCTCCCGGCGAGCGTCGAGCAGGCCGATCTCGTCTCCTACGGGATGTTCGGGCTGATCGATGCACTCGAGAAGTTCGAACCGGCCCGGGGGAACAAGTTCGAGACCTACGCGATCCCTCGAATCAAGGGGGCGATCATCGACGAGCTGCGGGCCATGGATTGGGTGCCGCGGTCCGTCCGGTTCAAGGCGCGTCAGATCGAGAAGGCGTACTCCGACCTCGAGTCGATCATGAAGCGTGCCCCCAGCGAGAAGGAGGTTGCGGCGCGCCTCGGCTTCACCCTCAAGGAGCTCCACGACGTGATCACGCAGATCTCGTTCGTGTCGGTCCTGGCGCTGGATGAGCTGCTGTCGGTGGGGAGCGACCGCGGGGAGCAGGTTTCGTTGCTGGACACGCTGGCCGACCGGGGGAGCGACGTCTCCATGGGGCTGGAGGGGCAGGAGACGCGAGGCCTGCTGGCCGCGGCCATCAACTCGCTCTCGGAACGAGAGAAGATCGTGGTCACGCTGTACTACTTCGAGGGTCTGACCTTGGCGGAGATCGGCGAGATCCTCGGCGTCACCGAATCCCGGGTGTGCCAGATCCACACCAAAGCGGTGAACCAGCTCCGGCTGCAGTTCGTCGAGACCGAGTAGCGCCTGCCGACCCCTCGGGATGTGATCACCTTCACAGCGATCCAGGCCGCTTGCGGTTAGCGTTCGCAGGACTCACTGGCCGTTCGAAGGGACAGGCTGACAAGAACCTCGAGAGAAGAAGAACAGGAGGACCGATGCCGCTTCGTCATCGGCTCGTCATCCTCCCCCTGCTACTGCTGGCGTCGGTTGCCCCGTCGGTCGGGGCCGGCCCGTCCGGCGATTGGGCATGGCCGGTCGTGGGCCCGGTCATCAGAGGCTTCGACCCACCGTCTACACCGTTCGGCGCGGGGCATCGGGGGATCGACATCGCGGCCCCCATCGGAACTTCGGTGCTCGCGCCGGCGCCGGGCGTCGTGGCCTTCGCCGGCGCCGTCGCCGGCCACCTGTTCGTCACGGTGGATCACGGGGGTGGGTTGTCGTCGACGTCCTCGTGGGTCTCCGCCATCCTGGTCCGCAAGGGCGACGCGGTGGCCCGAGGTTCGGCGGTGGCGCTCACCGGGACCGGCCATCCTGGCGTGGAGCCACCGCACCTCCACTTCGGCGTTCGGCAGGGTGCCGACTACGTGGATCCACTGGCGTTCCTCGCTCCCCCCAGCCTCGTGGGGCTGATCCGGCTGGCTCCCATCCTTCCTCCGACCCGATGAACTAAAACGGCGTCTCGTCGGGCCCGCCTAGAATGGGCGCCCGTTCGACGGAAGGTCACCCACCTGTTCCCTGATCGGCTCCACGCTCTGTCGAAGGCCGCGCTGGCGGTCCTCGTGGCGTTCGTACCCATGAGCATGTTGGCCGGTCGGGCCCTGGGACAGGCGGCCGAGCCCGGATCGGCCTTCGCCTGGCCGCAGTTCCAAGGGGGTCCCTCGCACCCGGGGACGACTGATGGACCGCCACCGCCGTACCGGCAGTCCTGGGCCTTTCCCGTGGCACCAGTTGGGCAGCAGGGTGCGTCGGCTCCCGTCGTCGCCGCCGACCAGGCCATAGTGGTGGGGCCCGCCGCCGTGTACGGGATCGATCTGTCCACCGGGCAAGAGCGCTGGACCCTCGCGCGCACCGAGGGTCCGTCGACCACACCTGCGGTGGCGAACGTCAAGGGAACCGCGGTCCTGTTGTTCACGGAGGGCTCCTCGAGCTCGGACGCGAAGCTCCGGGCGGTAGAGCTGGCAGACCGGACGCCGGCCTGGGCGTCGCCGCTCGACCTCGGTGAGCAGAGCCACTCCGGTGTGACGGTGGCCGGTGGCACGGCGTTCGTCGGGGACGACGCCGGCCACGTCGTCGCCGTCGACCTGGCCACCGGTGAGGAGCGGTGGTCGGCTTCGCTGAACGATGGGGTGCAGGGACCGCTCACGGTGGTGGACGGCACGGTCTACACGGTTCCCCAAGGCCGGCTGGCGATCGGCGCCGCCGCCACACCCACCGTGACGCCGACGCCGTCGCCGTCCCCGTCCCCGTCGGGCCAGGTCATCGGGGAGGAGAACCGGCTGTCGCTGGTGGCACTGTCCGCGTCTTCGGGCGAGCCCTCCTGGGTCGTCCCGCTCCCGGTGGGAACGTTCTTCACCTCGTTGCCGATCGCGGTGGGCGATTCGGTGTACGTGGCGGTCTCCGACGGCGCGTTCAACGGGGAGCTGCTCGCCTTCGACGCGGCGGATGGCGCGGTGCGGTGGGTCCACCGCGGCGTCGGCCCGGTGTGGCAGACATCGTCGCCGACGGCGGCCGGCGGTGCCGTGTACGTGGCCGACGGCCGCGGCGGGGTGTGGGGGTTCGATCCCGCGGACGGGAGGCGCCTGTTCGACTTCCAGTTCAACGAGTTCATCCGGCGGAGCTCACCCGTGATCGTGGGAGGGACGGTCCTGGTGGGTCTGGGCGATGGCCGCCTAGTGGCCGTGGACGCTTCGTCCGGTCACGAAGTCTGGGAGTCGGGGACCGGTCCCGGCCTCGTCGGGGGGATCGCCGTCGCCGGCGATCTCGTCCTCGCGGCCACGGGGGGCCTCCGGGGCGGGGTGGTGGCCTTCGAGCCGGATCCGCAAGGGAATCTGATCGACGTGACCTCGCCGAGCGTCGCCGACCCGCCCCGGCTGGTGGGGAACTTCGTCATCGCACTGCTGGTGATGACCGTCCTCCTGGCTGTTCCTCTCGGGTACGTCTCGCGGCGGGCGAAGGCTCCCGATTTCGGCGAGCCGGCCGGCTCTGGGGACGGGAACGAGGACGGGACCGGATGACGGCGAGGAAGCGGAGCAAGGGGAAGGGCCAGCGGCCTCAAGGGGCCCGGATATCCGAGGCCTCCGAGCGAGCAACCGTCGGGCGCGCGTCGAAGAGCCCGCCCCGGTCCGGGCTGTTCGGGGGCCTGTTCGGTCGCCGGTCCATCGGTCCCTCGCCGCTCGGCAGGCTCACCACCGCCCTGGGGAGGGGATTCCTGGTGGCAGGGGGATCGTGGCCGATCCTCCTCGTCTCCTTCGTGGCCCTGTTCGGGGAATGGGCGGTGCTCATCGCCATGGGAACCCGTACCACCCCCCGGTTCCTGGTGACGGCGATGGCCCTCCCGCCGATCGGCAGCGCCATCGACTACCAATCCGCCCAGGCCCTCGGAGGGACGGCGGGCATCGTCGTCGGCTTCGCGCTCCTGGTCTTTCGGGCGTTCGTGGTGGCGGTCCTGGCCGGGTTGATCATCGGGGTCCTCGAGGGGGGCCGCGGGGGGG
>DATDKZ010000073.1:0-5490 GCA_036519575.1 Actinomycetota bacterium
TGGTCATTGGCCTCGTCGTCGCGGCCAACCATAACTACTTCGACCACCTCGGCAGCGCGAAGCCGATTATCTCAGCGGTCATCGCCGTGGTGCTGTGGCCACTGATCCTCTTCGGCGTCAACCTTCACATCAAGTAGGGCCTCAGAACGAACGATCGGTCCCGTCAGAGCCCCGGCTTGAAGACCATGTCCCACACCGCAATCAGCAACACGACGAGGACCATCCCGTAGCCGACAAGCCAGCGGTCGAGCAGCGTCGACCCATCATTCGCAGCCGTGGGCTCATCGCTGACGGCCAGTCTCTGGAGCCTGGTGCCGATCCGGCTGAGGTAGACGGCCCCGATTAGGAAGGCGACGGCGAACAGACCGAACGCGAGGAGGACCCAAAGCTGCCCGAAGTCCCATGCGGCGTTCTCGAGGACCAGCCAGACGCCAAAGCCGAGCGTCCCCACCACCGCCGGGAGCAAGACCCGGTTGCCCGCATAGCTCAACGTTCCCGCGAACTGCCGATCGCGTTCGGCTCACCGCTCGCCCGGACCCGCAGACCGACGATGCTCAGCATGAGGCCGCCACCGACCCACACGATCGCGCTCAGGACGTGTCCGAAGTGCAGCCAGGAATCGAGGGTCATGCCATCACCTTCGAGGGGGCACGGAGTCGAGCTCCCATCCACCCCCCGATGGATCCACTCGAGAAGCATTCTATTTGTACCGATGCGGTCCGTTTCTCATGTCTTGTGAAGGCTCCATGCGGCTGTCCGAATGTGTCCAGCATGCCGGGCTCGGATCGATGATGATCGAGTCGATGACCGGAGTCGGCGCCGTCGTCACCACCGGGATTTACTGCCGACCCGGGTGTGGGGCACGGCCCTCGGCCCACAACGTTCGGCACTACCCATTCCCGGCGGCGGCGGAAGCGGCTGGCTATCGAGCGTGCCTGCGTTGCCGGCCCTATCGCACGGAGCCACCGATCAGCTGGAGCAGCCCGGAGCTCGTCTGCAGGGCCGTCCAACTCATCCTGGATGGCGCGCTGGACGGCAAGACCGAGCACGATCTGGGTGCGCGGTTGTTCGTCTCAGCCCGGCATCTGCGCCGGCTGTTCCTTCAGCATCTGGGCGTGACGCCGGATCAACTCGCCCGGTCGAGCCGGACCCACTTCGCGCGCCGGTTGCTGGATGACACCGATCTAACAATCGCCGACATCGCCTTTGCCGCGGGGTTCGGCAGCGTACGACAGTTGAACCGGGCATGTCGGGACGTGTTCCTCGCCACGCCGAAGGAGCTCCGAGCCCGCCGTCGCATCAGCGACAGGCTGGTGGCCGACGGCGGCCTGCTGCTTCGGCTCCCATTCCAACCGCCGCTGGACTGGGAGGCGATGATTCGCTACTTCGAGGCCCGAGCCATAGTAGGCGTCGAGCACGTGTCAGATGGCATCTACAGGCGCACGGTGACGATCGACGGAGACCCCGGCGTGCTCGAACTCTCGCTCGGTGGTCCGGATCACTTGCTTCTGCAAGCTCATCTGCCTCACTGGGAAGGCCTCATCCACCTGGTCCGACGCGCCCGGCGCATCTTCAACCTCGACTGCGACGTGGAAGGCGCAACCCGCTACCTCGCCGCCCATCCCGACGTGGGACCGCTCGTCCGTGCCCGGCCCGGCATCCGCCCACCCGGCACGTGGGATCCGTTCGAGACGGGCGTCCGAGCAATCATCGGCCAGCGCATCAGCCTCGGCGGTGCGAACACGATCGCCGCACGGACCGTCGAACGGTACGGTACGCCCATCCCGGGTCTTCGGGACATGGGTCTCACGCATCTGTTTCCGGCACCCTCGACGCTGGCGACCGCCGATCTCCGCGACGTCGGCCTGAGCCCTGTTCGCGCAGCGGCGGTCAACGCCTTCGCCGGCGCCGTGGCCGATGGCGCGCTTCGCCTTGACCGCGCGGGCCGGTTGGAGCAGTTCGTCGCATCCGTCACGAGGATCCGTGGCCTCGGCCCGTGGACGGCCCACTACCTCGCCCTGCGCATGGGAGAACCGGACGCTTTCCCCGCGACCGATCTCGGGCTCCGCCGTGCGCTCTCCCAGGGAACTTTGGTTGGCGCGCGGGAGCTCGAACACGCGGCCGATTGTTGGCGGCCCTGGCGCGCGCACGCCGCCATCCACCTCTGGCTCGGTCGCCCACCTATCGCATGGCAATCGATGCCTGCCGCAGACCGTCGATCGTGACATGGTCCAGCTCGACGACGATCGAAAGGTATCGGTCGATGCAGGCCAGGATGGCTTCTCGCGGACCGAGGCGCCATGACTCGCTTCCATAGAACGCGCCTTCGCTTCGCTCGAGCTCCTGCAGGCTGGGGTAGGCGCGCATCAGGTAATAGGCGTACTGGTCGTGGAGCGACGGCCCGAAAGCCACCACGTCGATCCCGTGGCGTCGAAGCATCGGGACGGACTCGTCAGTGACGAGGCGATCAAACTCGGCAGCGGTCCCGGGCTTCAGCTCGTAACAGCGGATCTCGACGAATCGTTGCGCCGGTGCATCCGCCACCGCGTCCCCTCACGGATTCCCGCCGAGCGGAGCGGCCATGATGGCCACGGCGTCGCCCGTATCGGGATCAATCGCCTGCCCCGTGATCTCTCGCGCGTCGTTGATGTCGTTAGCGAACACGATGTGGCCCGCGGAGCCGGGCTCGACGAGCGCGTTGAGGTCGGTCATGACGCCGCCCGCCCACAGGAAGGCGCTACAGCCGCTCCCGCCGCACGACAGGCCGACCACCTGACCGAGTCCGTTGATGCCCAGGGCCTGGCTGATCGTGTCTCCCGGAAGCGTGCCGAGATCCTGCATACCGTCGGCTTCGGTCCAGAGGAACGCGTGTGCGTTGAACCCGCCGCCCCCCGAGACATTCGCGAAGCCCACGACATCGCCCCGCCCGTTGATGGCCATCGGCGTGTTCCAGGCCTCGCCGCCGAGGTCCCCGAGTTCGACGGCGAGCCCGTCGTCCCACAGCACCGCGTGGGCGGCGCTGAATCGCCCGACCGCGTTGTCGCAGATGCCGGAGATGCCGACGACCTGTCCCCGGTCATTGACGGCGGTTGCGGCGCTCACCGTGTCGCCGGGGAGGGGCGGCAACTCCGTCACCTCGTCGTGGCGGGTGTCCCATTGGACGGCGCGGAATTGCAGGACCTGAGGCGGATTGCACGTCGGATCGTGGACGGTGTTCTCGGCCCATCCCACGACCTGTCCCTGGTTGTTCGCCCCGGTGGCGAAACCGTTGTTGCCGCCCAGCGTAGCGAGTGGCTCCATCTCGCCGTTCTGCCATACGAAACCGAGGCAGGTATGCCCCGTCCCGGACGGGAAGAAGAACGAGCAGCTCCACGCCTCTCCCAGGGGGTCGATCTCCGCGGTCTCGGTGACCCCCACGATCATGCCGGCCTCGTTCTTCACGGGCCACAGGACGGCGCTGTTGGGGCCGCCGAGGGTGCCGAGGTCGATGGTGGCTTCACCCATCCACAGGGTGGCGTGGGTCGTCTGGTCCCCAGCCAGGTTGGAGGTTCCAGAGATCCAGCCACGGTCGTTGATACTGTTGCCCGCACTGGTCGTTCCGCCGAGCGATCCAAGATTCCTTACGTGGTAGATCACCGTTTGCTTCGCCCGGGCCGGGTTCATGCCAAGCGAAAGGAGCGATAGAGGGAAGATGAGCGCTGTCACGATCGTGACCGTGCGGAGTTTGAGGCGTCTCATGGGGTTACCTCCTGGTGTCGAGATGGACGACACGGATACCGTCCCGACCACCGTATGGATGGGTTGCGCGGCTGGCTCGTCATTTCCGGACAACCTGCCAGCGCCGCGAGAGTGCTCGTCCATGAGGCGAAGTTGCTCGAGTTCCAGGAGATCGCGAGCAGGCGAAAACGGCAGGATGGCGAGTCGTTGGCGTTCGGGCTTGCGCTTGATTGGGGGATCCGGTACGAGCAAGGATGCTCGAGTGGAAAAAGCGGGCTCGTCGCCAGATCGCGTCCTGGGCGGCTCGCCGCTCCAGATGAGTCGACCCCCGACCGTGGTCGGCTCTGTCACGCTCGGGGTACGAGGCGTGTCACCGGTAGGAGGCGGCTCCTCGGCTCGATGGGCATGGCGGCGAGCGATCGCTCAACAAGCCGGGAAGATTCGAAGCGAGCGCAGTCTCGGCGCCGTATCGCCTGAAGCCGCATTCGAGCTGGAGGTCGTCTTCTTCCTTCCTTCCGCACGGGCGCGTGACGCTGACGTGGATAATCTGGCGCGGCCGGTGCTCAATACGCTGTTCGACTCCCGTGATGAGCAGGCGGATCGAACACTCACGGCAACGCTGTTCGACGCCGAAGACGCCCAGATCCATCGGCTGATCCTCGAGAAGCGAGTCGTGGCAGACCCCGCTGAGGAGGGAATCGACGTCACGGTTCGCTGGGATGCGCGCGAGACCGCCGGCTGATCCGCGTGCTTGCGACGCCGAGTGCATCGCGCGAGAAGGACCCGACTCTGGTCCGCGCTATTCCGGCTCGGCGGGGTCGGCGAAGCCGTTGCTCCGGTGGGTGCCGTCGCAGAACGGCTTGTTGTCGGACCCCCCGCACCGGCACAGCGTCTGTCGGTTGCGGACCTCATACGGCGAGCCGTCTTCGGAGACCACCGGGATCCCCCCGCGGACCCAGAGCGAGCCGTTCGGCTCCACGCCGATCGACGGCTCGAGCTCTGGCTCGGTCGGTCGCCGATCGGGACCGAGCTCGAGGGCCAGCCTGCCCGAGGGACACCGGTGGACCATCGAAATCATCTCGTTCCGCACCTCCGGATCGTCGGCCTCCTCGAGCATCTCCCACACGCCGGTCCGGACGTTTCGGCAGAACCCATGCTTCGCGCAGAGCGAGAGGTCGTCGTAGAGGACGGTTCCACCGTTCTCCCACGTCTGCCGCCGCTCGACGATCGAGCCACGGTCGGCGGTCTCGTCTCCTTCGAAGCCGATCCGCTCATGGGTCGAATCGCAGAACGGCTTCGTCGAGGAGTGACCGCAGCGGCACAGCTCGTACGTCTCGGCCGTGTCGAAGCTTGGACCCTCGTCCCAGGCGATCGGCTCGCCCCTGGCCGTCTCGACCACGGCCGTACGGATCAGCGGGACCCCGCCCTCGACCCGGTACGGTCCATTGCGCGTCACGACGACCCGTCGGTCCGCCATCGGTAAGACTCTACCGAGACGCACGCGACGATCGCCCACCCCCGTAGCCTTACGCTCGGCGGACCCCAGCCCAGGTGATCGGAGTCAGGAAGACGAGACCAAGATGAACACGATACGTCGCCGCATCTGGGAGCTATTTCAAACTAACCGACTTGGCCCCGGATCGTGAGGTAAAGCGGGATGAACACGATACTCAAGAGAAGACAGCCGAAGAACCACGCAGCTGGCGTGTCCACGGTGAGGAACCCACTCGAGAAAACCACGGGAGTACCCCGTTTGCTATGGGCCTTCGCGTC
>DATDKZ010000074.1:0-7259 GCA_036519575.1 Actinomycetota bacterium
GAGAGGGTCGACCCGCGCGGAGCCCTGATCTCACGACCGCCTATATGCCCTCGCCTCCTTGCGTCGCTTCGGGATGATAGCGGTGACGAGGCGGATCAAGGCGGGACGAGTCGCCGATCCGGTCAGGATGTTCGGCGGTCCACTGCCCAGGAGGAACAGGCCGTGCCCTTGGTGAACGTCTTCATCTCGGTGGCGATGGCCACGGCTTCGGCGTAGTGCTTGAACTTCCGATGGGCGCTCGTGGCGATCCCGATGGACACGGACAGGAAGGGGAACCGCTGGGTCTCTCCCCGGCGGTTCACCACCTCGATGAAGCCCCGGTCACGGTCCTCCTGATCGTAGAGGCCGGCCGTCTCCCGCTCGAACTTCTGCACGATGGTCTCGGCCAGGGCCGTGGCGTGGTCGGCGTGGCATACCACCACGAAGTCGTCGCCCCCGACATGGCCCACGAAGATGTCCATCCCCTCGACCGCCAGGGCGGTGTTCTGGATCAGGCGGGCGGTGTGCTGGATGGCCTCGTCGCCCCGGGTGAATCCATAGTGGTCGTTGTAGGCCTTGAAGTGATCCAGGTCGGCGTACAGGATGGCGAACATATCCTCATTGGCCACCCGCTTCTCGATCTCCTCCTCGATCCGAACGTTCCCCGGAAGCCCGGTGAGCGGCGACTGGGCCCGCATCTCCCTGGCCCGCCGGAGCACACCGCGGATCCGGGCCAGGAGCTCGGGCGTGTCGAACGGCTTGACGATGTAGTCGTCGGCGCCCACCGAGAAGCCCTCGAGCTTGTCCGCGGAGAGGCCTCGGGCGGTCAGCAGGATGATGCTCACGCTGGCGGACCGCCCGTCGAGGCGGAGTCGCCGCGTGAGCTCATACCCGTCCATGTTCGGCATCATCACATCGGCCAGGACGAGGTCCGGGCAGTCCTCGTGAGCGATCTCGAGCGCCCTCTCCCCGTCGGATGCGGTCTGCACCTCGTAGCCGGCCGCCCGGAGCTCGATCTCGAGCAGGCGGGCGATGAACGGGTCGTCGTCCACCACGAGGATCGACTCACCCGTAGGGACCTCCGGTCCCGGAAGGCCGGGCACCGGCGCGGACCTCGGCCAGGTATCGGTCTCCACCTGATGGCAATCGGCACGAGGGGCGGACCGGTAAAGCGTTACCCCCCGCCCATCCCCCGGCGATCGAGGGTGTAGGCCGACCCGGGGGACCGTTTCGTGTAGTTCTTGAGCTCGGTCGCCACCTGGACCACCTCCGCCCGGTGGGAGAACCGGCGGCTGCCCGTGGAGGCGATCCCGATCGAGATGGACACGAGCGGGAACCGCTGCCGCTTGCCCTGGCGATCCTCCGCCTCGACGAAGCCACGTGCCGCGTCCTCGGGGTCGTAGAGCGTCGGGGCGAGCTCGTCGAACCGCCGGATGACCTCTTCCGCGATCGCCGTCGCGTGCTCCGGGGACGTCACCACCACGAAGTCATCTCCCCCGATGTGCCCCACGAACGTTGCGGAACTGCCCACCCCCTTCGCGGTGTCCCGGATCAACTGAGCCGTCGCCTTGAGCGCCTCGTCGCCCCGGACGAATCCGTACCGGTCGCTGTAGGCCTTGAAGTTGTCCAGGTCGAGGTACAGCAGCGCGAAATCCAGCCCGTGGGTGATCCGGGCCTCGATCTCATCCTCGATCCGGACGTTGCCGGGGAGGCCGGTGAGCGGCGACACCGATCGCATGTACTCGGCCCGACGGAGTACCCCCCGGATCCGGGCGAGGAGCTCGTCGGGGTCGAATGGCTTGAGGATGTAGTCGTCGGCCCCCGCGGTGAGACCCTCGAGCTTGTCGGCGGCCACCCCCCGGGCTGTGAGCATGATGATGCTCACGGCCTCCGTCCGGGGATCCTCCCGGAGCCGCCGGGTCATCTCGAAGCCGTCCATGATCGGCATCATCACGTCGGCGAGGACCAGGTCGGGGCATCGTTCGAACGCGGCCTCCAGGGCCTCCACGCCGTCGGAGGCGGTTCGGACCTCGTACCCCGCCCCGGCCAGCTCGGCCCGCAGGAGGCGAGCGATGAACTCGTCGTCCTCTACGACGAGGATCGACTCCCGCGCGGGTGCCTGGGGTTCGTCGCTCACTGGCCAGCCTCGGGGAGGTAACCGTCCCCCTTATGTTCGGGACGGGGCGGCGCGAGTAAAGCACAATAGGGGCCCGGATCACCGGGAGCCAGGGGGTGGCACGGTGCAGGTGCTCGAGTCGTTCCTGGATGGCATGGGCAACACGCCGCTCGTCCGGCTCCGCAAGGTCGTCCGGGGGGTCCGCCCGACCATCCTGGCCAAGCTCGAGATGCTGAACCCCGGCGGGAGCGTGAAAGACCGGATCGGCCTTCGCATGATCGAGGCCGCCGAGCGGGCAGGACAGCTGCGGCCGGGCGGGACGATCGTGGAGCCGACCTCCGGCAACACCGGTCACGGCCTGGCCATCGCCGCGGCGATCAAGGGCTACAAATGCATCTTCGTCATGCCGGACAAGATGAGCCAGGAGAAGGTGGCGCTCCTTCGTGCCTACGGCGCCGAGGTGGTCATCACTCCGACCGCAGTGGCGCCCGAGTCGCCGGAGTCCTATTACCGCGTGGCCGACCGGTTGACCGAGGAGATCCCGGGTGCCTTTCAGCCCAACCAATACTTCAACCAGGAGAACCCCAAGGCCCACTACGAGACCACGGGCCCGGAGATCTGGGAACAGACCGGCGGCGAGATCGACGCGTTCGTGGCCGGGGTGGGGACGGGCGGCACGATCACTGGAGCCGCCCGATACCTGAAGGAGAGGAACCCCGATATCACCGTCGTCGGCGCAGATCCGGAGGGTTCCCTGTTCTCGGGCGACACGGCGAGGCCCTACCTGGTGGAGGGGATCGGCGAGGACTTCTGGCCGGAAACCTTCGATCCCTCGGTGGTGGATCGATGGGTGCGGGTCTCCGACGCCGATTCGTTCCGCCTGGCCCGGGCGGTGACCAGGCAGGAGGGCATCCTGGTCGGGGGATCATCGGGGACCGCACTGTACGCCGCCCTCGAAGTGGCCCGGGAGATGGGAGAGTCGAGGACCGTCGTCGTCATCTTCCCCGACACCGGACGCAACTACCTCTCGAAGCTCTACTCGGATTCCTGGCTGCTCCAGTACGGGATGCTCGAGCGCCCCGAGGTCGTGCGGGTGGAGGAGGTCGTATCGGTCAAGCGCGGCGACCTTCCCCCGATGGTGACGGTGAACGCGCACGACAAGGTGCGCCAGGCCATCGACGCGCTGCAGGAGTTCGGGATCTCGCAGGCCCCGGTGGTGCGCGAGCCGTCGTCACTCGACGTGACCCAGTTCGTCGGGGCGATCCAGGAGCGAGCCCTCCTCGACCGTATCTTCCGCGACCCCGACGCGCTCCAGGCCGACGTGGCCGAGGTCATGGGCCCTCCGATCCCCATGGTCGAGTTCGACCAGCCCATCGAGGTGGCCTTCGCCGAGCTCCAGCGGGAGCCGGCCGTGCTGGTGGCCAAGGCGGGTCAGGTTCTGGGGGTCTTGACTCGGAGCGACCTCCTCGAGTTCCTGGCCCACCGGCAGCGGACGCCGTAGGACGCCCCAATCCGCGTGCGCTCGCTCGGCATCGACGTCGCGGCGAAAGGCAAGGGCCTCGACGCCGTCGTGCTCGACGAGCGCCTGATGCCGTCAGAGGCCCGTCGTCATCTGCGTGTCGAGGAGGTCGGGGAGCTCATCAGGCAGGTCCGACCGGACGTGGTGGCGATCGACTCGCCGCCGGCATGGGGACGGAGCCCCGGCGGATCCCGGCTCACCGAGCGCGAGATCCGCCGGTTCGGGATCCAGTCCTTCGGAACCCCTTCGGATCCGAAGAAGGCGGGCAGCGCCTTCTACGACTGGATGCGAGCAGGTTTCGAGGTCTTCGAGGCCGCGGCCCAGGAAGGGTTCGCCCGGTATGCGAGTGGCACCGTCGCCGGCAGGGCCATCGAGGTGTTCCCTCACGCGACCGCCGTCGTCCTGGCGGGATGCCTGCCCCCGAGCGGCATGACCACCGGACGGGCGAAACGCGAGTGGCGGCGCGGGGTGCTTCGGGCCCAGGGTGTGACCACCGAGGAACTCCGGTCGTCGGATCAGGTGGATGCCGCTCTGGCGGCGCTCACAGGCCTGTATGCGCTCGGCGGCAGGTGCTTCGCCCCGGGCGACCCGCTGGAGGGCGTGATCGTCCTGCCGGCGGCGACCCTTCCCCCGCCCCCGTTCCCGCGAGGCCGGCAGCCCGAGCGCTCCGACGGTCAGGATCAGCTCGTGTTGCACGGGCTGGCCCGGTGCGGATGCGGCCATCCGGACTGCGCGTCCTCGACGGCGAGGGAGTTCGCGCCGGGCCACGACGCGAAGCGCAAGTCGCTGTTGTGGGGCTTGGCCCGCTCGGGCCAGGACGCCGTCGAGGAGCTCAGGAGGCGAGGATGGCAGGTTCCCCCGGAGATGCGATGAGGTTCGAGACCAGGGCGATCCACGCCGGCCAGGAGCCAGAGCCGGCGTTCGGCGCCGTGAACGTCCCCATCTTCCAGACGTCCACGTACGCGCAGCCGGAGGTGGGGAAGCCAAAGCGGTTCGACTACGCGCGGACCGGCAACCCCACGCGCGAGGCCCTGGAGACGGTGCTCGCGTCGCTCGAGGGCGGGCGCCACGGGCTCTGCTTCGCATCCGGGATGGCCGCCGAGGCCTCGCTCCTGCTGACACTCCGCCCGGAAGACCACGTGTTGCTCTCGAACGACGTGTACGGCGGAACATACCGGCTGCTGGCCCGCGTGCTCGCCGACTGGGGCGTGGCCTACGACGTGGTGGACATGACCGACCTCTCAGCGTTCCGCGCCGCGATGCGCGAGGAGACGAAGGTCGTGTGGGTGGAGACGCCGACCAACCCGCTGCTCAAAGTGATCGACATCGCGGCCGCCGCCGAGCTCGCGCACGGCGGCGGCGCGCTGTGCGTAGTCGACAACACCTTCGCCACGCCGTACCTTCAGCGGCCGCTCGAGCTCGGTGCCGACGTCGTGGTGCACTCGGTGACGAAGTACCTGGGCGGCCACTCGGACCTGGTCGGCGGGGCCGTCGTGACGAACGACGATGCGCTCGCCGATCGCCTCGCGTTCCTGCAGAACGCCGTCGGGGCGGTCCCCGGCCCCATGGACTGCTACCTGGCGCTTCGTGGGGTGAAGACCCTTGCGCTGCGCATGGAGGCGCACTGCCGCGGCGCCCGGCGCATCGCCGAGTTCCTCTCGCAGCACCCCGGGGTGACCAAGGTGTACTTCCCGGGGATCCCCGGCCACCCCGGCTTCGAGGTCGCCGTCCGCCAGATGAAGGACTTCGGCGGCATGGTGTCGTTCGAGGTCGGATCCAGAGACGAAGCGATCCGGGTGGTCCAGGGGACGGAGTTGTTCTTCCTTGCCGAATCGCTCGGGGGTGTGGAATCCCTCATCGAGATGCCGGCACCCATGACCCATGCGAGCGTGAGCGACTCGCCGCTCGCCGTCCCCGACACCCTCGTCCGGCTGTCGGTCGGGATCGAGCATCCCGATGACCTGGTCGCCGATCTCGAGCAGGCGCTGGGGTAGCAGGGAAGGCAGCAGCTTCGGTCATCCCAGGACGATCTCGCCTCGGGCCGTCGAGATGCCGATCGCTCGCACCCCCGGTTCGCCACCCACCACACGGACCGGGACGTCCTCACCTCCCAGCCATCCCTGGAGTCGCCCGTGGTTGCCGGCGACCTCGATCCAGGCGATGCCATTCGGTTCGACCCGGTGCTGCGCCTGAGCCCGGCCCGGATGGAGCTCGGGCGGCCCGTCCCAGGAGATGAAGAACGGCAGGTCGGGATGCTCGGCAGCCCGGTCGAACCCGACGCTTCGCCACCTCAAGGTTCGACCGTCCGGCAGTGATCGCGATCCCGTTGCCACGGCCAGGCCGAGGCGCTCCCCCACTTCCTCGATCTCGTCGGTCGAGACGCACCACCCCACGAGATGGTCGCCCGAGCGGGAGGCATTCGAGATCCATGTCCCCACCGGGCTCGACTCGGCCTCCACGGGGTCGGCCACCGCGAGCAGTTCCACGTATTCGTTGCCCAGGGGGATGATGCGGTTCCCGGTCCCCCACCCTGGATGCCGGCCTCCCGGAAGTGATCCCAGACCGAGCTCGTTCAGGATCCGCGTGCCGGCGGCATCGAGGTCGCGCACGGCCAGGACGACGTGGTCGAGCCGGAGCATCCGTCCTCCTCCTCCACAAGCAGCGGGGGTCGAGCCGGCAGGGGTCGCCCTCCACGATTCCATGTCTAGACTCGCCAGGCATGGCCCGCCGTTCGCTCCTGGTCCTCGCCGCGTTCGCGTTCGTCGCGACCGCTCTGCCGCGGCTCGCGGCGCAGCCCTCGGTAGTGCCGGTGGCCACGGAGCTCGCCTTCCCCACGAACATGGCGTTCGCCCCGGACGGGAGGATCTTCTTCAGCGAGAAGGAGACGGGCAACGTCCGGATCATCCGGGACGGACGGGTGCTGCCCGAGCCGTTCGTCCACGTCTCCGTTGAACCGAGCGCCGAGCGAGGGCTACTGGGGATCGCCCTCCCTCCGGACTTCGAGCGAGAGCCATGGGTGTACCTGTACTACTCGGAGACGGGTGGCGCATCCAATCGGATCATCCGGGTCCGCGCGGAGGGGACCATCGCGGGAGAGATCGATCCCCTGATCACGCTGCTCCCCGCCGTGACCGGATATCACAACGGTGGCGACATGGCTTTCGGGCCCGACGGCAAGCTGTATGCGGTGACCGGGGAGGCGCACGACCCCGAGCGAGCGCAGGACCCGAACGACCTGGGTGGCAAGGTGCTCCGCTTGGATCCGGACGGCTCGGTGCCCGACGACAACCCCCTGGGGCCGGACAACCCCGTATACGCCTTGGGCATCCGCAACTCGTTTGGCCTGTGCTTCAACCCGATGACCGGCTCCCTGTGGGAGACGGAGAACGGACCGGCCAGCGATGACGAGGTCAACCGGATCGTGGCCGGTGGGAACTACGGATGGCCCGATCAGCTGGGACCCGGCGGCGCGCCGGGATTCGTGGACCCCGTCCTGGTCTTCCGGGAAGAGATCGTGCCGACCGGTTGCGCCGTCTCGGCCGACGGGCGGCGACTGTACTTCGGGAGCTACCGAGGTGGGCTGTACGAGGCCGAGCTGTCGCCCGACGGGCGAATCGCGGGCACTCCCGGCCGGATCCCCGGAAT
>DATDKZ010000075.1:0-6952 GCA_036519575.1 Actinomycetota bacterium
ACTCGCCGCCGATGCCGAACTGGCCCGATCGGTACACGGCGATGAACGCGAAGAACCCGACGATTGAGATCAGTCCCACCGACCAGGCAACCGATCGCTTGAAGAACCATCGCAATCCGTTCCGGTAGCACCAGTCCACCAACCGGTGGGCTCCGGACCAGTCCACCGACAGAGTCCGGACGAACTGGCGGGCCTTCCTCCGCCCGGACGACGACGGGGTCAGCGCTCGCCGGACGATCGCGTCAGAATCGACGAACCTCGTCTCCAGGAAGTTGCCCACCCGAAGCTGGCGCACGAGGTCGGTGACGCCCGAAAGCTCTAGGTCGCCCGACTCGCGGAACCGTTCCACCACGATCTCCCGAACGGTCCTCGAGCCGTCCATCAGCGACAGGAGCTCGACCTCGCCGGGCTCGAGCCGGTAGTGCAGCAGGTCCCTGGGGTTCGCCGCGATCGCGTAGTCGTTCCCCCAACGAAGGGAGAACTGCTTGACCTCCACGTCCGGAGCGAGCTTGGGACGAAACTCGGCGGGATCGACCTTCTCCGCCAGGTCGTCCCAGAATCCTGCCTCGTCGTCCGAGGGCTGCACGGCCACACGATCGGAAAGGGTCCGCCACAGGCCGCTCGGGGGTCGGCCGGCCGTCACGGAGCGGGGGTCTGGGCCCGGCGCTCCTCGTCCATCCGTCGCTGGATCGAGGAGTACACGGACAGCCGGGGCGGCGGCCGCCTGCTCGAGGCGAACAGGTTCCCAAGGAAAGCCCCCCCGAGGAGCGCGACACAGACCGTGGCGATCACGGTCCCCCAGGAGACCCCGCCCCCACCTTTCCCGGCCTGCAGGGGATCGGTCACAGATGATGTGAGCCCAGCGTCGTCCATAGCGGCGAACCGGAACCGAGCGTCCGAAGGGATGCTGCGCAGGACGTCGGCCGTCGCGGTCAGGGACAGGTTCGCACCCCCGGTCGTGACCACGACCTGCGCCCCACTCAATTGGAGGTAGGAGCCGGTCACCAGACCCCCGGTCCCGGCGAAGACCTCCTGCTCGCCGATGCCCAGCTTCTGGCGCTCGACGTCGTAGGTGATGGTCTCGACCGCTTGCCCTCCCACCAGAAGAGAGAGGTCCAGGCGGTGTAGGCCCAGCCACCCACCGACCTCCGCCGCGTCGATCCGCAGCACCAGCCGGCCTCCCTGCGCGACCTCGCCGGAGGCGCTTCCGTCGACCCTGGGCCCCTCCGTCGCCGCTCGGGCCGATGGACCGGCCAGGCCGAGCACGATGGCGGAGCCCATCAGCGCAGCTGCGGTCCGGACACGTCGCGCCCACCTCATGGCCGGGCCATCTTCGTCCTGGCCACAGGCGCGTGGCAACACGTGATCCCTAGGTGCAAGGGAGCCCCCGGAGGTGACGGATGGCACAGGAGGTCGGTGGCACCGGTCACCGAAGCGTTCCATGCCACCCCGTAGCTTGAACCCGTCCGGAAGCAACGACGCGCAGGAGGCGATGGAGATGCTCACCGGAGAGATGGCGAGGTACCGGATCGACGATCGGGTCCGCGCAGCTCAGACAGACCGCCTGGCCAGATCGACCCGGGCCGGCAGGACCGCGGACGCCAGGAGCGGCACCAGGCGCGTCGTGACCACGATCGCAGCCGCGCTCCTGTGGCCGATCAGGCACTGAGGCCCGACATCGGCCCGCTGGGGTGTGAGACGGGGGCGGAGGACGTCCTCACAGCCTCCCCACCACCACGCGCGTCACCTTGAGCCCCCCTCCGGCCGTGCTCCGCACGTCGTGAAGGCCGTGCCGCCTTACCACGGTGGCTACGGCTCGGGCCCGATCGGGACTCACCTCGATCAGCAGCCAGCCGCCCGGCTTCAGCCACACCCCGGCCTCGGCGGCCGCGCGATCGACCAGCCCCAGGCCGTCGAGGCTGTTGTCGGTGAGCGTGTGGGCCGGTTCGAACCGCCGGATCTCTTCGGGCAGCTCTCGCAACTCCTGCCGCCCGACGTACGGCGGATGAAGGGTGATGACATCGACCTTTCCCTTGAGGTCCTTGGGCAGGCCGCCGAACAGGTCGCCGGTCACGAACGTCGCGCGGAGCTTCAACCGCGCCGCGTTCTGCCTGGCGACGCGGATGGCCCGCGACGACAGGTCCGTACCGATCACCTTCACGCCCCGGGTCTCGTTGGCCACGGCAAGGGCCACCGTCCCACCACCCGTGGCCAGGTCGACGGCGATCGCTCGCCGGCGGCCCCGCAATCGCCGAACGGCTTGCTCCGCAAGGAACTCCGTGGAGTCACGAGGGACGAACACCCCTGGTTTGGCGATCAGCTGGATCCCCCGGAACTCCGCATAGCCTTCGATGAACTGGACGGGCTCACCCCTGCCCCGTCGGGTCACCATCGCCTGGAACCGCCGGACAGCCCGTGCAGGGACCTCGTCTTCGGGGTCGAGGTCCTCGACGTCGATGCCCATGGCGAACGCAAGGAGTTCTTCGGACTCGATCTCCTCGCGGTCGCTCTGCCAGTGGTCGATGGCCGACGATGCCTTCAAGGTCTTCACCGCTCGCGCCAGGAGATCCCTCGCCTTCGCCATCGCCGACGCATCCTACCCACCCCGCTGGTCTGACCGCCCACACGCGGCGGCTAGAATCGCGTCGAGATGCCCGGTCAGTCCAATGCCCCCTCTACCCGCAGAAAGAAGCGGCTGCCGAAGGAGGACGTGCGGCTGACCGGGGACCGCATCGTCGTCCGCAACCCCGATGACGGCGAGCGCCAGACCCGCGGTGGCTTGCTGATCCCGGCCACGGCCGTCCCCGCTCCGAAGCGCTGTCTGTGGTCCTCGGTCGTGCTGGTCGGACCAGACGTCCGGGCGGTCAAGGCTGGCGACCGCATCCTGTTCCTCCCCCAGTCCGGCCTGGAGGTCGAGCTGAACGGCGAGGAGTTCCTCCTGCTTCGGGAACGCGACGTCCAGGCCGTGGCCTCGCCTCTGGACGGGCTGGAGCGGAGTCCGGGGCAGTACCTGTAACTACCCCGGGAGGACCGAGACCCGCACGTGCCGGCGGTTGTTGTCCCGGTTCGGGTCCACGATCACGACGCTCTGCCACGTTCCGAGCACCAATTCACCGCGGTCGACCGCCAGCACCAGCGCGGGCGAGACGAGCGCGGGCAGCAGGTGGTCCCCCCCGTGCCCCCGCGCGCCGTGCCGGTGCGTGTACCGGTCGTCTCGGGGAAGGATCCGTTCGAGCAGCTCCTCGAGATCGGCCTCGGAGCCCGACCCCGTCTCCACCAGCGCCAACCCCGCGGTGGCGTGCGGCAGGAACACATGGGCCAGCCCGCTCTCGGTTCCCTCCGCGACGAATCCTCGGACCCGGGAGGTGATGTCGACCACTCGCTCCCCGCTGGTTTCAACCTCGAATTCCGTAACCCGCATGCCCTCACGCCTTGACGATTACGAGTAATGGTGTAATTATCGAGGTCATGAGAGGCTCAGTGTACGTCGCGGACGAGGAACTCGCGGGTTGGTTCGCCGGGCGGCTCCCGGCTGGGTGGTTCTCCGGACCACCCGAGGTCTCCTCCGACCGGGAGGAGATCCTGGTGGTGGGGATGCTCTCCGAACCCGAGCTCGCCGAGGACGCGGCTCCTGAGGCGGTGGGCGCGGCTCGCAGCGCCCGGATCGACGGCTTCCGCGAGGACACACGGGGGCAGCGGATGCGGATCGCGGACGAGGCACAGGGCCGGTTCGGCCGGCGGGTCTCGTGGGGTGCCCGATGCGGCGATCTGACCCGGCTGTTCACCACGGTCTCGGTGCCCGCGATGACCCGGCTTCGCATGCCGGAACGACGCGTTCTGGACACCCTGGTCGATGCCGGGGTGGCTCGCTCGCGCAGCCACGCGCTGGCATGGTGCGTGCGCCTGGTGTCCGAGAAGCAGGACGATTGGTTGAAGGACCTTCGCCAGGCCCTCACCGAGGTGAAGAAGGTTCGCTCGGAGGGCCCGAAGACCTGAGCCCGGCTCACTCCTGGCCCAAGCCCATGCGGTAGACGCGCTCCCCCCGAACGTGATCCTGCAGCACGACCTCCTCAACCCCGTTCTCGAAAAGGTCGCGCCAGGCCGTGCTGAGCCATTCCTCGGCTGAATCGGGGTCGGGGAATTGCTGCGAGTGCCCCAGCTCCTGGCCGCTCGCGTCACGGTAGATCCACTGGAACATCGGCTCGGAAGCCTAGTCCACTCCCGTTCGCGCGCGCCGGAACCTCAAGACATGGTCTCCGGGACGGTTATCAGGCAGTCACCTGGAGCTCGCGTTCCAGCGCCCCGCGCTCATCCTCGGTGAGGGGTCGAGACGTCCCGGTCGACGGGTCCCTGGCCACCACGACGGACCGGGCCTCGGCGCAAACGGTCCCATCAACCTTGGCCACCTCCTCCCGAGTCTTCAGGCTCGCTCGCCCGATCGAGTCCAGGCGGCAACTCACGAGGACCTCACCGTCGTCCTGCGTGAGCTCCACCCGGTAATCGATAGCCACCCGAGCGAGGACGAAGTCCCACGTGTTCGTGACCGGACCTAACACCTTCTGTACCAAGGCGTCGCGGGCCTCCTCAAGGTAGTTCAGGTAGACGGCGTTGTTCACGTGGCCGTAGGAATCCATGTCGCGCCACCGGATCCGGATCCGCGCCTCGTGCATCAGGAATCCTCTTCGATCCGGTCGACCTGCACTCCCTGATCGGCCAACCATCTCGCGGCCTTGGCGATGGACTCCTCGGTCCCCTCCATCTCCAGGATCACCCACGCGTGACCTTCCTCGATGTTGGCCCGACGGATGTTGGTCACGAGGTCGAAGTCCTTGCCCACGCGATGGATGACCGGCTCGTTGATCAGGCGCTCGGGGAAGGTGAGGTGGAGCTTGCCCTTCACGTGGTGCCCTCCGGGTTCATGCTGCCGGAGCGGAACCCCTCCAGGTCCAGGGTGACGTAGCGGTAGCCCAGAGCCTTCAGGCCGTCCACCACCTGCGCTCGGGTGTCCGGCTGGGCCAGGCGGGGGAGATCGTCCGTCTCGACCTCCACCCGAGCGACGTCCCCATGCACTCGGACCCGGCATTGGGCGAATCCGAGATCCTTCAACAACCGCTCGGCCCGTCCGACCTTCGACAGCTCCTCCACGCTGATCCTCACCCCGAAAGCGATCCTCGACGACAGGCAGGCCGACGCGGGCTTGTCCCACGTCGGGATGCCGAGGCCCCGGGCGGCCTCCCGGACCTCCGCCTTGGTGAATCCCACCTCGACCAGAGGGTGGCGGATCCCGTGCTCCTTCGCCGCCCGGAGCCCGGGCCGGTAGTCCCCCAGGTCGTCCACGTTGGCCCCCGAGACGACCACCGAGGTGCCGGCATCCTCGGCCACCCGGCCGAGGACGCCGTACAGCTCGGACTTGCAGTGGAAGCAGCGGTCGACGCCATTCGCCAGGTAGGCCTCGTCCTCGGTCTCCCGGGTTCGGACGGCGCGGTGGCGGACCCCCAAGACGCCGGCCACCCGGCGGGCCTCGGCCAGCTCGCCCGGCGGGAGCGAGGGCGAGACCGCGGTGACCGCCAGGGCCCGGTCCCCCAGGGCCCGAACCGCGGCCGCCGCCACGAGGGTCGAGTCCGTGCCTCCCGAGTAGGCCACCACGACGCCGGGATGTGGCTCGAACCACCGTTGGAGCTGGACGAGTTTTGTCGCGACGTTTCGGTCCACCATGCTCGAGGATTGTGGCACGCGCGGCCGTGCCGGAGATGCAGACGGGCCCCGGGACCTCGGTCCCGGGGCCCGTCTCGCCGGAGAGAGGGGGGCTCCTGCGAGTTCTTCGCCGGCGCCCCTCCGGTGGTTCGGATGCCGTTCGTTGCGGTTGTGTGACGGCCTAGAAGTCGTCCATCCCGCCGCCGCCGCCCGGCATGGCCGGCATCTTCTCCTTCTCAGGCTTCTCCGCCACGACGGCCTCGGTGGTCAGGAACAGGGCCGCGATCGAGGCCGCGTTCTGAAGGGCAGAGCGCGTCACCTTGGTGGGGTCGATGATCCCGGCCTTGAACATGTCCACGTACTCGCCGGTGGCCGCATTCAGGCCCCAACCCGGATCGAGCGTTCGGACCTTCTCGATCACGACGCCGCCCTCGAGACCTGCGTTCGCCGCGATCTGCTTGAGGGGCTCTTCGAGTGCGCGCCGGACGATGGTTGCCCCTGTGAGCTCATCGCCCTCCAGGTCCACCTTGTCCAGAGCCGACTGGGCGTTCAACAGGGCCACGCCGCCGCCGTTCACGACGCCTTCTTCCACGGCGGCCTTGGTCGACCGCACGGCGTCCTCGATGCGGTGCTTCTTCTCCTTCAGCTCGACCTCGGTGGCCGCGCCGACCTTGATGACCGCCACCCCGCCCGCAAGGCGGGCCAGGCGCTCCTGCAGCTTCTCGCGATCGTAGTCCGAGTCGGTCTTCTCGATCTCGGCTTTGATCTGGTTCACCCGGCCCTTGATGTCCTCGGGCTTGCCCGCCCCCTCGACGATCGTCGTGTCATCCTTGGTCACGACGACCTTACGGGCCTGGCCCAGGAGGTCCAGGGTCGCGTTCTCCAGCTTCAGGCCGACCTCCTCGGAGACGACCGTTGCGCCGGTCAGGATGGCGATGTCCTGGAGCATGGCCTTGCGCCGGTCGCCGAACCCGGGAGCCTTCACCGCCACGGAACGGAACGTGCCCCGGATCTTGTTGACCACCAGCGTGGCCAGGGCCTCGCCCTCCACGTCCTCCGAGATGACGATGAGCGGCTTGCCTCCCTGCATGACCTTCTCCAGCACCGGCAGGAGATCCTTCACCGCAGAGATCTTGGAGTTGGCGATCAGGATGTACGGCTCGTCCAGGACCGCCTCCATACGCTCGGAGTCGGTGATGAAGTACGGGGAGATGTAGCCCTTGTCGAACCGCATCCCCTCGACCAGCTCGAGCTCCAT
>DATDKZ010000076.1:0-9798 GCA_036519575.1 Actinomycetota bacterium
ACGCCCTGGCGGACGACGAAGACGTTCTCGCCGGTCCCGTCGGTGATGTAGCCCATCTGGTTCAGCATGATTGCCTCGTCGTACCCAGCTTTGACGGCTTCAATCTTGGCCAGGACCCCGTTGATGTACTGCCCCGTGGCCTTGGCCGCTGCCGGGAGCGAGTTCTGGTCGTTGCGCCTCCAGGAGGAGATCTTGACCCGGACGCCCTGCTCGAGCCCCTGCTCGCCGAGGTAAGCGCCCCACGGCCACACGGCGATCACCACGTTCACCGGCGCGCCGAGCGGGTTCACGCCCATCTCGCCGTAGCCCCGGAACACCAGAGGCCGGATGTAGCACGCCGACAGTTCGTTCGCCCGGATGGTCTCCTTCACCGCCTCCGAGAGCGCCTCGGCGGAGAACGGGATGTCGAGGTGATAGAGCTTCGCCGACCGGAACAGCCGCTTGAGATGCTCGTCGAGGTGCCATACGGCCGAGCCGCGCGCGGTCTCGTAGCACCGGATGCCCTCGAACACGCCGCTGCCGTAATGCATGGCGTGGGAGAGGACGTGCACCTTGGCGTCGCCCCAGTCCACCATGTCCCCGTCCATCCAGACCTTCCCGACGGGCGTGATGGGCATCGGCTCCTCCTTCGCATGATGCCGACCGGCCGCCTCCGGCCGACTTCGGGCGGCCGGTGCGGCCGTCGACAGGATATCGGCTCGGCGGCGCGGACGGCGGGCGGGTCAGGGCAGGTCGTACGCCCGCCACAGGATCTGGAGGTCGGGCTCAACCGACTGGTCCAGCGAGCCGAATCGTCCCTCCGCCCAGGTCCGGAGATCGGGGAGGATGCGGCGCCGAACGTCGTCCGGGACCCGCCAGGTCCAGGAGTGCATGCCTTCGTCCATCTCGTCCAGGAACTGCCCGACGGTGGTGTCGTCGTGGGTCGCGATCGGCGACAGCAACCGCGCTCGTGCCCCGTGGCGCTCGAACTCGCGGTCGAGGGCGGCCGGATCCCTGGGGTCCAGCCCCACCGCGAAGGCAACGCCTCCGGCGAGCTCCAGGAACCGGTCGACGATCCCCCACGTGTCCTTGAACCCGCCGAGGTTCACGAGTGCGGTTCCGCCGGGGACGACGACGCGAACCAGCTCCTCGACAAGCCGTTGCCACGCGGGGACGAGGTGGAGCACCCACCGGACGACGGCGCCGCCGAACGCACCCTCGCGGAGCGGAATCCGGGTGGCGTCGGCCAGGACGAGCGGGAAGGGGATGTCGCCGCCAGCCTTCTCCACCAGCTTGGCCAGCATCGGGTGAGACAGGTCGAGCCCCACCATCGGCACGCCCGCCCGGTGCAGGGGGAGCGAGATGAGACCGGTCCCCACTCCGACCTCCAGGCAGCGCCCCCGCCCGGCGAGCTCGGCCCGCAGCAGCTCGACGGTCGCCCGCTCGGCCTCGGGGAGGAGCGCGCGGGTCCGGTCATAGAACTCGGCGGCACGGTCGAACCGGATCGAGCTCGAACCCGTGCCCGGGGGCGGTCGCACGGAGCCGATGCGCCTAGTTGAGCGAGGGGTCGGGGGGCATCAGCCGAAGCAGGTCGTATTCGCGCCCCTTTCGCCGGAGGACCTCGCTCCACAGCCGCTCGGGATCGGGGTTGAAGACGTCGTCCTCCAGAGCGGGCTCCACGATCCAGGATCCCTCCTCGAGCTCGGCTTCGAGCTGCCCCGGACCCCACCCCGCGTGGCCCGCGAACACCCTGGCCTTTCGGATGACGCCGATCGAATCGCCATCTGCCTCGTCAGGCAGGAACCCGATCGATCCGAAGGCCACGACGTTGGCCCGCTCGGGCTCCTCGAAGTCGGCAACCACCACGGCCGCCTGGGGCTGGACCGGTCCGCCGATGAACAGCGGGTCCCCCGGAGACACCAGGTCGGCCAACGGCGGGGCGGCCTCGCTAACCGGGACCTCGGTGGCCCGATTCAGCACCACGCCGACCGCGCCCTCGTCGTCGTGGTGGCCGATGAGGACCACGGTCCGGCGGAAGTTTGGATCCCACAGATCGGCGCCGGCGATCAGCAGATGGCCCCTCAGGCTGTCCATACGATTCCCATCATCCCCGTTGTCGGAGGTCCGCTCAGGCCTTGAGGGCGGGCTGCCAGGCGCTCGGCAGGTCGACCGGCCGGCTCACCCGGCCCTCCAGGTATCCCCTGGCCACGAGCTGCATGAACATGTACACGCCGACCTCCCAGAACGCCGACAGGACACCGGGGCGGTAGCCCCGGGAGCTCACCCCGTGCTGGAGGGATTCCACGGCGCGCCAGTCCTCCCGGTTGGTCACATCCCAGAAATCCACGGCCCACGAGGGATCGAAGCCGGGACGCTCCACGAGCTCCGGCGGGAACAGCCACTCGCACTCGACGAACGTCCGGTCGACAGCCAGGGGCTCCAGCCGATGCGTGAGCACGTAGTCCGGATGGGGACTGATCAGGAAGCTCGGCCACATGCCGACGTACCCGACCTGCCGGAGAAGCTCCTGGTCGAGGCCTCGGAGCGGGATGCCGTAGCTCCTGCCGTCGAGCGACATGGTCTCGGCATCGTCCCGGAGCAGCATGGGGCCGGCCACGTACAGCCCGTCGTGGGGGAAGGCCACGCTGCTTTCGGGCGGGCTCACGCGACACAGGGCCGGGTGGATCTCGGAGCAGTGGTAGCACTCCTGGTAGTTCTCGGCGATGAGCTTCCAGTTCGCCGCCAGCTCGTAGGAGTGGCGTGCCCCGACCATCAGTCGCTCGGGCTCGTACGGGGCGAAGTAGTCGTCGAGGTGGCCGACGTGCCGGTCGAATCGGACCCCATCGCCGGAGGGGTTGACGAACTCCCACCCCCGCCACTCCACCGACGAGGGATGGCGGTGGCGGGCTCCCGCCCGGCCCAGGCACAACCACGAGGCGTCGAAGAAGTGCTCGAGCTCCCACTCGAAGACCTCGGGCGACGTGTACGCCTCGGAGGGCAGTGCATGGCTATGCCCGAACGGCTCGAGGGCGGGCGCCAGGCGCTCGGGGTCGATCGGTGCCGGGTGGGCGGGGAGGCTCACGGGAGCATCCTAGGCTTTCGGGATGTCCTTGCCCGGGTCGAGGAAGGGCAGTGCGGCCGTCACGGCGGGCACCGGTCCGCCCGGGGATTGGAGTTCCAGCTCGGTACCCGGTTCGGCCAGCTCCGCGGGAACCCATGCGTACCCGATGTTCTTCTCCAGGCGGAACGAACGGCCGGCCGACGTGAGCCTGCCCACCGCCGTCCCGTCTCGAAAGACGGGCCAGAAGTCCTCGAGCCACATCCGGAAGGGCTCGCCGCCGAACTCGACCCCGACGAGCTTCCGCCCGACTCCCTGCACCGCGATCCTCTCCAGCGTGGCTCTGCCGATGAAGTCGGCCGTGAACTCCACGAGCCGTTCCATCCCGGTGATCTCGAACGGGTTGTTCTCGATCGTCATGTCGCTGCCGTAGTTGAAGATCCCGGCCTCGATCCGTCGCTCCTCGGAGGGGGCGATGGCCCGGATCTCGTGGGGACGGCCGGCCTCCATCACCCGGTCCCACAGATCGAGCCCACGCGACGAGTCACGGAGGTAGATCTCGAATCCCACCTCGCCGGTCCAACCCGTTCGGGAGACCACGACCGGGATGCCGTCGAGGTCCGACTCGATGCACCGGTAGTACCGGAGGTTCACCACCTCGTCTCCGAACAGGTCGCGGATGAGCGGCTTGGACTTCGGGCCCTGGACCTGCAGGGGGGAGACGTCGGGCTCCTGAACGGTGACCTCCAGGCCGGCCAGGGCCTGCACGCCCTTCGCGTACAGCAGCGCGTCGGAGTCGGCGAGCGAGAGCCAGAAGTGATCCCGGCCCAGACGCAACAGGATGGGGTCGTTCACGATGCCGCCGTCCGGCGCGATGAGCGGCGCGTACTTGCACTGGCCCACCTCACACTTCGAGAGGTCCCGGCACGTGAGGAGCTGGGTGAACGCCGTCGCGTCGGGCCCGGTGATCTCCACCTGCCGCTCAACCGCCACATCCCACAGGGTCACGTGCTTCAGGAGATGCCAGTACTCCTCCTCGTCGTCGTCGTAGAAGGTGGGGATCAGCATGTGGTTGTACAGATCCCAGCTCTTGCAGCCCGCCTCCACCGTGCGCTCCCAGTACGGCGACTTGCGGTACCAGGACGCAACGTAGAGCGGGAATGAGAACATCAGCGCCTCCCCCGATGCCTTCGATCCTTCCGGATCTCGCGGACGCAGTTGTACGCGGGGATCCCGGTCACACCGCCACCCGCGTGGGTGGCGCTCGAGCACTGATACAGGCCGGCGATGGGGGTTCGGTAATCGGCGTACCCCGGGGCCGGCCGCATGTGGAACAGTTGGTCCGCCGAGAGCTCCCCATGGAAGATGTTTCCGCCGATCAGGCCCCATTCCTGCTCCATGTCGTATGGGCCGATCACCTGCCGAGCAACGACCGACTCCCTGAAACCGGGCGCGAGCTCCTCGTATCCGTCGATCACCCGGTCGGCGTAGGCGTCGAGCTCGTCCCGGTGCGGCTCCTCCGACCACTCATGGGGCACCCACTGCGTGAACAGCGAGATGACGTGCGCGCCCTCCGGGGCGAGCGATGGATCGAGCACGGTCGGCACGACGCCGTCGGAGAAGGGTCGCGCGGCCGGGATCCCTCGCCGAGCCTCCTCGAACGCGGTCTCCAGGTATTCGACCGAATGCGCCAGCTCGATCCCGCCGGACAGGTCGGTGAAGTCTGGCGCGCCGGAGAATCGAGGGAGCTTCGACAGCGCGCAGTTGATCTTCACCACACCACTTCGGGTGTTCCATTGCTCGATGTCGTTCACGAACTCCTCCGGGAGCTCGGCCCGGTCGATCTGGCGGAGGAACGTGATCTTCGGGTGGCACGCGGTGACCGTGATCGGGGCGTGGAGCTCCTCGCCACCATCGAGCGCCACACCGTAGGCCCGGCCGCCCCGCACCATGACCCTCTCCACACGGGCGTTGGTCCGGACCTCGGCTCCGAACGAGCGCGCGCTCCGCTCGATGGCCGCGGCCACCGCGCCCATACCGCCCTCGGGCACACCCCATCCGCCGAGGGTGCCGCCACCGACGTTCCCGATGGAGTGATGGGCCATCACGTACCCGGTCCCGGGCTCGTACGGACCGGCCCACGTCCCGATGAGGCCGTCGATGGCCCGCACCGTCTTGACCTCGTCGGATTCGAAGAACCGGTCGACGATGTCCGCCACCGACATCGTCATGAGCCGGGTGACCTCGCCGACCGTCCGAACATCGAGGCCGCGGAAGCGCCACGCCAGTCTGAGTTGTTCCCACAGGTCGGAGGGGCGCCTGGAGCCGATCCTCGGCGGCGTGGTCATCAGGAGTGGTCCGAGGACGTCGGCGAGCCCCGTGATCCAGGCGTCCCACCGTCCCGTTGCGTCGGCGTCACGCGCGGAGAACCTGGCGAACTCGTCACGGTTCTTCGCGTTGTCGTCGTACTCGATCATCACCCGCCCGTCGGGGAACGGCACGACGTACGGACCGACCGCATGGACCCGATACCCATGCCGCTGGAGTCGGAGATCACGGATGATCGTGTCCGGCATCAAGCTCATGACATAGCTGAGCGTGGTGACCCGGAACTCGGGGTGATCGGGCCACGGTTGGTCGGTGGCGGCGGCGCCCCCCGTCTTGTGCCGGGCCTCACACACCACGGTGCGCGCGCCCGCCCTCGCGAGGTATGCCGCCGCCACCAGGCCGTTGTGGCCCCCGCCGATGACGATGGCGTCGTATCGGTTCGCCCGCACCCCGCAAAGGCCTCCTGAATGGCGGTTCAGCCGAACGATAGCACCGTTGAACAGCGGTTCAATGCAGGTGCACGTCCGGTCAGGTGGGCTCGCCGATCGAGGGTTAGGTGAGCTCCATGGCTGGTGCGCTCGCGGCCTCGGCATCTTCAGCCGTGGCGACCTCCAGCTCGACGGCCTCACGCTCGGATCCACGACGCAGGATGGGCAGGAGGACGAGGGCGCCGATGGCCGCGGTCATGCCGCCGATCGCGTAGACGTTCTGCGGCCCGACGGCCCGCAACACCCCCCCGGCCGCGGCGAACCCCAGGACGAAGGCGATCGACGTGAGGCCCTCCGAGGCAGCGATCACCCGGCTGCGGACGGCATCGGGCGTTCGCCGCTGTTGGATGCCCTGTTCGGCCACCAGCACGACGGCGTCCCCAACCCCCGAGAGCAATGCGATGACCAGGATCGGGGCGAACCAGGGCGAGACGGCGATGGCCGCCGTGGTCACGGCGATCAGCGCGGTTCCCAGGAACAGCGCCCTGGGCTCTCGGTCCTCGTTCAGGTACCGGCCGGCCAACGAGCCGACCACCGATCCCGCCCCCCAGAACGTGATCAACAGGCCGTACCCGATGGAGCCGGCGTGGAAGTGCTCGACGAGTGGAACATCGGCCACCATCACTAGGCCGAACCCGAACACCAGCCCCGTCCAGGCCAGCACCAACGTTCGCAGCACCCGATCCCGGGCGATGAACACGAACCCTGCTCGAAGCCCGCGGTGCTCGGTCGCGTCGGAGCGCTCGCCCTCGAACGGCGCGCGAACGGTCCACACGAGGATCGCCGAGACGGCGAATGTCATCGCGTTCAGGCCGAACACCCATGTCGGCCCGATGGCGGCGACCAGCGCGCCGCCGATCGCCGGCCCGACCATGATGCCGGCGTTTCGCCCCAGCGAGATGAGACTGTTCGCCCACGACAGCTCGGACGGCTCCACCATGTTCGGGATGGCCGCGGCCGACGCCATCCAGAACGGCGTCTCCACGACGGCCGAGACGAACGCGAAGGCGAGCAGCCAGCCGGGGTCGCCGGCGAACGCCATCGCGGCGAAGGCCGCCACCCCCGCCACGTCCGACACGATCATCACTCGTCGGCGGTCGAACCGATCGCCGATCGCGCCAGCGATCGGCGCCAAGAGGCCGCTCACGCCGAACGTGAGGACCAGCGCCGCCGACAGCCATGCGGGCGAACGTGTCCGCTCGTACACCGTGAACATCAGCGCCGTGTAGGCGGCCGCCCCGCCCGTGATCGAGATCAGGCGCGCCGCGGCCAGCCGGCGCACGGCGGCTCTCGGTGATGTGCGATGGACGGTCATGAAACGACTCCTTGGTTCAGTAGCTCAGGACGTGCGAGGACGGTGAGGAACCGCCCGCCGGGAGGCGAGCGAACGCGTCAGCCAGTGACGCTGGAGTTGATCACCGTGAGCCGTTTCATGGTTCGGCGAGTGTACCAGCCCGTCCCGGCAGTGGGAACCACCGTTTCCGCGACGCCGGGAAGCGTCAGTCCGGGAGAACCACGAACCAGGCGTCGGCGGCGCCGACGGCCGTCGAGATCTCGTCGATGATCGCCGGGGTGACCGCGCTGTCCAGCGTGAGCGCCATGAGCGCGGTCCCGCCGCGCGTTGCCCGGCCTACATCCATGGTGGCGATGTTCACGTCGTGCTGCCCCAGGATCGTGCCCACCTTCCCGATGACGCCCGGCCGGTCCTCGTACGCGAAGAACAGCATGTATGTGGCCGGCGCCATCTCAACGTCGTAGCCCAGCACCTGCATCACGCGTTCGGCGTTCCGTTTGCCCACCAGGGTCCCCGCGACCGACGCCTCCCCGTCCTCGGTCTGGGCTCGAAGGGCGATGAGGTTCACGTAGTCGCTCGACACCGCGGACCGCATCTCGGAGACCGCCATGCCTCGTTCGCGGGCGATGATGGGCGCGTTCACGTACGACAGCGGCTCGTGCACCACGCCGCTCAGCACTCCTTTGATGAGGGCGAGGGTCAACGCGCGCGTGTCGACCTCGGCGATCCGCCCGTGGTACTGGCACTCGATCGCGCTCACCGCTCCTCGGGCCAGGCCGGTCAGCAGCATCCCAAGCTTCTCGGCGAGCGGCAGGAACGGCCGCACCACCTCGGAGACCTCCGCGCCGGCCGAGACGTTCACCGCGTGGGGCACGAACTCGCCCATCAGCGCCAGCCGAACCATCTCGGCGATGGATGCTCCCGCCTTGTCCTGGGCCTCCACGGTCGACGCGCCGAGGTGCGGCGTCACGACGACCTGGTCGAAAGCGAACAGCGGTGACTCCGTGGTCGGCTCTTCGGCGAAGACGTCGAGGGCCGCACCGGCGAGATGACCGTCCTCGATGGCCTTGGCCAGGGCGGCCTCGTCCACGATGCCCCCGCGTGATGTGTTCACCAGGCGCGCGCCCTCCTTCATCAGGGCGAGCTCCCGCTCCCCGATCAGCGCCTCGGTGTCCGGTGTGCGCGGCAGGTGGAGGGACACGAAGTCCGCCTGCACAAGGAGCGCTTCCAGGGTCGGCATCAGCTCGACCCCCATCTCCTTGGCCCGCTCCCTGGGGACGTAGGGATCGAACGCGATGACCCGCATGCCGAAGGCCGCGCACCGCTGGGCGACCATCGAGCCCACCCTTCCCAGGCCCACGACGCCCAGGGTCTTGCCGGCGAGCTCGACCCCCTGGTAGCGCTCGCGCTCCCATCGGCCGGCCTTCAGCGCGGTGTTGGCCTGGGGGATGTTCCGCGCCTGGGCCAGCATGAGCGCGATGGCGTGCTCGGCAGCCGAGACGATGTTCGACTGCGGGGCGTTCACGACCATGACGCCACGCCTCGTGGCCCCCTCGACGTCGACGTTGTCCAGGCCGATCCCGGCTCTGGCGATGACCTTCAGGTTCTCTGCAGCTTCGATCACGTCTGCCGTGACCTTTGTCTGCGACCGGACGATGAGCGCGTCGTACGGCCCGATCTCCAGTGCGAGGTCTCCTCGAGCGAGCTCTGGGCGGACGTCGACCTGGAAGTCCTTCCGCAACAGCCCCAGGCCACGTTCCGACAGTGGCTCGGTGACCAGGACCCGCATGCGCCTATCTCGCGGAGGCGAAGACGTCCTCGGCGGCGGCCACGGCCGCGCCCCGCTTGACCGGGTATCCCAGCTTGTCCAGGGCGAGCTCGACGGCGGCCAGCCCTCGGATCATGTCGAGCCGTTCGTAGTACCCGAGGTGACCGATGCGGAAGACCTTGCCCTTGAGCGGCCCCTGACCCGGGGCCAGGATGATGCCGTCGTCGGCCCGGACCGTGGCGCAGATCCGGTCGGCGTCGATGCCCTCGGGGGCCCGGACCGCGGTGACCGTCCAGGCGCGCTCGGGATCCTCGCCGAACAGGTCCAGCCCGAGGGCTCGGATGCCTTCCTTGATCGCGCGCGACAGCAGGCGGTGCCGGGCGTACGCGGCCTCTGGCCCGTCCTGGTAGTACAAGCCAAGCGCGGCCTGGAGCCCCTGCACCACCGAGATGGCGGGAGTCCACGGGCTCTCCGGGTCCTTCAGGCCGAACGACTGCTTGTACGAGGTCCAGTCGAAGTAAAAGCGCGGGTTCTTCGCGTCGGCCTGGGCGGCCCACGCCGCCTCCGAGATGGCGGCGAACGCGAGGCCCGGCGAGGCCGACAGGGCCTTCTGGGACCCGCTGATCGCGACGTCGATGCCCCAGCCGTCGAAGTCGAACGGCACGGCCCCGAGCGAGGACACGGCGTCCACGACGACCATGGCGCCGGCGTCCTTTGCCGTGCGGGCGATCGCCTCGATGTCATGCACGACCCCCGTCGAGGTTTCGCTCTGTGTGAGCAACACGGCTTTGGCCGGAGCCTTCGACATCGCGGCCCCGACGTCGGCGGCCCTCACCGCCTCGCCCCACTCGTAATCGATCGTGTGGACGTCGAGCCCGTAGGC